>CAZLGM010000048.1:0-17527 GCA_964558875.1 uncultured Desulfocapsaceae bacterium | reverse complement strand
GGATGCTTGGACCAGTCGCCGTCGTACCAGGCGTGAGATATATCTTCCATGACGTTGTCGCGGAAGTAAGGATCGTTGAAACTGGTAAACGGTTTGGCCGTTGCCAGGTCGCCGCCGAAGATGGTGCCACCGGGCAGATCGAATTTGGTAGCCTTGGTATCAAGTACCATATCGGGAACGGCCATGTAGTTCAGGACTCCGGGGCCGTACGGCAGCCAGTCTTTATACAGCGCGCCGACTGCGACTACGTCGGGCAGGTAGACCTGCTGGATAAAACCACGAACCTCTTCAACCAACTGCTTGACATAATAGAGCCGCTCAACGGTGAGCGCAGAATTATTATCCGGGTTCAGAGCAGTGGTAACACCGCCGACTGACAGGTTCTGAATATGCGGATTCTTACCTGAGATGATACCAAGCGCCTGGGTTGCCTTGCGCTGATAATCAAGGGCTTCAAGATAATGGGAAACGGCCATCAGGTTGGCTTCCGGCGGCAGGATCATAGCCGAGTGTCCCCAGTAAGCGTTGGCAAAGGGGCCAAGCTGACCTGATTCGACAATACCTTTTACTTTGTTCTGTACAGCAGTAAACCGTTTGACATTATTGCCGGGCCAATCGGACAGGGACTGACCAAGTTTAGCTGCAGCAGCCGGATCGGCGGACAGTGCCGATACCACATCTACCCAGTCAAGTGCGGACAGGACATAAAAATGGACGATATGATCATGCAGAGCATGAATGGACTGCACCAGGTTTCGAATGTACTGGGCATTGATCGGAATCTCGAGCTGCAGGGCATTCTCGACTGCTCTGACAGATGCAAGAGCGTGAACCGTTGTACAGACACCGCAGATTCGCTGGGTAAAAACCCAGGCATCACGCGGGTCACGCCCCTGGAGAATACGTTCAAGACCTCTATACATCTGGCCTGAGGACCAGGCCTTCGAGACCTTGCCTTCAGCGACCTCTACATCTATTCGTAAATGACCCTCAATTCTGGTAATGGGGTCAATGGTAATTCGTTGAGCCATTTTCAGACCTCCTCAAAGTTGGTTATTCTTCTTCGTCTTTGCCTTTAACTACCCGCTTGGCAATACCGACAGCCGCATGGATACCGGCTGCGGCAGCAGTGACACCCAGAATCTTCTTGCCGGCGCTGTCAGCGTCTTCAACGATGCCGGTGCCGGGAATCTGAACTTGCGGAAGTCTTTCATAAAATGGTGTCATAGTATCCCAGAAGTTCGGCTCGGTGCAGCCGACGCAGCCGTGGCCGACACTGACTGGCCAGACATTCACATCGTTGAAACGAACAGCGGGACAGTTGGCAAATGTTTCCGGCCCTTTGCAGCCAACTTTATACAGGCAGTAACCCTGCTTATGGGCCTCATCGCCGAATTTCTCAACAAAGCGACCTTCGTCAAAATGACCACGTCTTTCACATTGATCGTGAATCCTGCGACCATAGGCAAACAGAGGCCGGCCGAGCTTATCGACATTGGGCAGTTTGCCAAGGGTCAGATAGTGCAGGACTGTTCCGAGGAACATGATCGGGTTGGGAGGACAGCCGGGGATGTTGAGTACCGGTGTGCCGGAAACCAGATCGGTAACACCGACGGCGCCGGTCGGATTCGGATCTGCCGCCTGGACACCGCCATAGGCAGCACAGGTGCCTATGGAAATAATAGCTGCTGCTTTTGGCGCCACTTCGGCCAGGATGTCCATGGCTGTGCGCCCGGCAATTTTGCAGTAGATGCCGTTGTCCTTTGTAGGGATTGCCCCTTCAACAACGCAGATGAACTTGCCTTTGTATTTCTCGATGGTGTCATGGAGAGACTTTTCAGCCTGATGACCGGCTGCTGCCATGACCGTCTCATGGTAGTCAAGAGAGATAATGTCGAGAATAAGTCTGGCCAGGTCAGGGTGTGAGCCTCGGAGCAAGCTTTCTGTACAGCCGGTACATTCCTGAAAATGGAGCCAGACAACCGGTGGTCGCTGAGCAGATGTCGCAGCTTCCACCATCTTGGGGACCATGGATTCGGACAGCCCAAGAGCGGCTGCTGCCATGGTACAGCCTTTGATGAATCCGCGACGAGTAACGCGCGGACCCACGCTTTTCTTTCCTGTCTCTGCCATATCAAACCTCCTCTTGCTGAAAACGTTGTGCGCAAAGCGCAATTGTGTAACAACCTAAGCTGGCGACTGCCCCCTTAGAGCCTCATGCAAAATCAGGTTTGTTCGGATACTGCCTGAGAGCATTCAGCCATCCAGCAATGAACCTGCAATCCACAAAGTAAGCCTATAAGTTTATTAACAATAAGGCAACTGAATAACGGTGTGGGTATATGAGTAATTTTGATCAGAAAATTTACAACTATTGATCATTGCAAATTGATGGAGTGTATATTGGGGGTGGCATCAGGGCAAGATGTGCAATTTGTGCGGGATGTTAAAGAAATATGCTAATTCAGGTAGCTGGGTAAAGTCGGGAGAAACAGGTGGTCGAAAACTCGTTTATTTTAATCCGAAAATTGAACCATTGCGTTTTTGGGAAAATGCAGGTCGACTGCGTTTTTTTGAACGTCGTTTACCCCGTCTGTCGACTGGATCGGTATTGATGGAAAAACTCTTTTGGGCAAGTAGTCGGTCAGGTATCTGCCGGCCGGTTTCCGCTTCCAGAAAGCAGTGATAGAAGAGGTTCGCCCGTGCAAAATATTTTTTTCTTTTTAACCAGCCGGGCAGACGTTTCTTTTTGCTGTGATGGGATAGCTGAACCAGGTTGATGAGCAGAGAGGTAATTTCCTGGCGCAATGATTTGCGTAAATTGAGCTGGTTGCCGAGTTCATGGTTGATACCGCTGCGTATCTTTTTTGCCAACTGAAAAAGAGCGGGTCCTTTAGGTTGTTCACTCTCCAGGAAATTAAATGTAAGCCTGGCCCAGGGAATAAGTATGAGACCAAGCAGAAAGCAGTCTGACGGCTCAGCCATTCGGCCCTGTCGTGCCAACCCCATTAATTTGTCGATCACACCCAAAAGCTCATTTAATTGTTTTTCAACAGATTGTTTTTGTTCTTTGGACCATCCCTGTCTGCTACCATAAGGGGGCAGCAAGGTGGAAAAGATCCCTGAACTGGATGCCAGTTCGAACCAGCGCCTGGAGCAGGACCCCCGAAGATCCTTGAATAATTCGTCTCGAAGACGTGAGGGCGGGCAGAGTGTCAGCTTAGAGTGGTGATGACAGACAGCCTGCCAGCTTCCAGGCTCAATGGAAAAATCATTCCGTACTGCATGCCGGATGACCCGCATCATCCTGACCGGATCCCTGCGTAACCGGACATCGGCATCGCCGACGACCCGGATAGTAGAGTTGTCAAGATCGGCCACACCGCCTACGTAATCAATAATTGTATGCTGCTCTATTTCGTAAAACAAAGAGTTGATGGTGAGATCCCGCCGTCTGGCATCCTGATCAAGGGTACCGAAGGTGTTGTTGGGAGCCAGCACCATCTCGGGACCGTCAATGTCATATTCGGACAGAGACCTGAGTGTGGAAACCTCGATTATTTTACCGCCCTTGAAAAACAGCTGAACCAGCTTGAAACGCCTGCCGATGGTGGCGGAGTTGCGAAATAGTTTGCGGATTTGACCAGGTCTGGCGTCGGTAGAAATATCGAAATCTTTCGGAGTCTTACCTAAGTACAGGTCCCTGACTCCACCCCCGACCAGGTAACTGGAAAAACCGGAACGGTTCAGCTTCTTCATCACAAAGAGGGCGTCCGGATCAATCAGCTCGGTAGATATCGGGTGTTCTGCCGGTGATAAAACACGGGCGGATTCCATGTTTTCCCAGACAAGGCTGGGTGCTGGTGTCTTTTCGGCAGCCACAATTTGAGGTCAGCAGCGGGTTCTAATCAACAGGATCAAAGCCGCGGTTCTCTTTATAAACCGATTCGGCCTGCCGGGTAAAACGTTTGAAAATCTCGGCAACCGGAAGGATCTCTTTCATCTTGTAGGTGTTCTCGCCAGAAAACACCAAGCCTTCTTCGATGTTGCCATTCTTTGCCATATTCAGACGCTCATTAATGCAGTAATGGTGGTCGCATTTCTTCAGACAGACGTATTCGCACTTCTTTGTAGTCATATCAACACCTGCATTTTTCGCTTTCACAAAAGGTGTGTTGATCGCGCGGCCGGGTAAACCCACAGGAGAGGAGGTCAGGACAATATCCTCTTTTTTAGCATTCAAAAAGGTCTGTTTGAAGTTGTCATCGACATCGCACTCTTCACTGAGGACAAAGCGGGAGGCGATCTGGATACCGTCGGCGCCGTATTTATCCATCATCTCGGCCATCTCGTAGCCGTTGGTGATACCGCCGGCGGCGATAAGCGGTATTTTTTTAACCACTTTTCGGATGCCTGGAAAAAGCTCCCGTAACGGTTGGTCGGTTCCCAGGTGTCCACCGGCTTCTTTTGCTTCAACAATAACTGCGGCAGCACCGAGTTTTTCGGCCAGTTTGGCAAATGGAGCGGAAGAGACAATCATGACAATCGGCGTGCTATGTTCACGGCCGATCTTGAAGATGTCCCGGGAAAAGCCGGCTCCGGTAATGATCATGTCAATGCCGGCTTCAATGGATCCCATAACGATTTCATAAAAATCCTTCATGGCGTACATGATATTAACAGCAACAACACCACTGGTGGCCTTTTTTGCCTTTTCAATGTCTGCCTGAAGTTCTTCAACGGGAATACCGGAGCCGCCAATGACTCCGATACCACCGCAGTTGGCCACCGCCGATGCCAGAGAAGAAGTGGAAACACGGATGGACATACCCCCCTGGATCAGGGGAATCCTTGCGGTGAGATCTGCGATTTTGAGTGAGGGCAATTTCATTGTAACGGGTTAAACTCCTTGAGTGTCAATAAGAATGAAAGACAACGTATTTATCTGATAAAATGGTCTAGCCAGATGACTCGTTTATTTAACTAAACAGGCAGGTGGGTGCTGCCGAAAACGGCCATATCCCACGGTGAAAAGTGGATAATGCCTCCATTGACCTGTTTTGTCAAGGAAACTTGTCGATGTTTATCAACTCCATGTCTGTTCGATTTTTCCCGGTCGGCCAGCCGTAAGCCATGGTAATCACGATGTGAGGCGAATAATTTAACTGAGTCACTTCCAGGATTTGCAGCACTACTAACCTTGACTTTTTCACTGTAGTGTATTTTATTCATTTGCTTTTTGACCTAAATTTTGCAATCGTTTGAACACCGATCATGTTGGGACAGCTATGCAGTCAACATGGCGGATGTGGTTGTATTTACTAGCCGAATACCAAACGAGTGCAAAATTCAGGTGTGAATAATTAATGGAATGTTCGTCGTTTTGAAGGACACAGAGAGTGGTGTAGAGTTGATTTCAAGAGGTTCCCTTGGTTTTTTAGGAGGAAAGGATTTTTGAAGATAGCAGTTTTAAACGGATTTAAAGACATACTTCCCGACGAAGTGTCAATCTGGCAACAGGTTGAGGCAAAAGCACGGGAAGTGTTCAGCCGCTTTCACTTCATGGAGATCAGGCTGCCGATCCTTGAAAAAACCGAACTTTTTGCCAGGTCTATCGGTGAAATGACCGACATCGTCGAAAAGGAGATGTATACCTTTGTCGATAAGGGTGTCACCATGCGGCCGGAGGCGACTGCATCGTTACTCAGGGCCTATATCCAGCATGGCCTCTATGTTCAGAAACCTGTTCAGCGGCTATTCACCATTGGTCCCATGTTTCGATATGAACGACCTCAAAAGGGGCGACTGAGGCAGTTTCATCAGATGAGTGCTGAACTGTTGGGAGCGCCTGGGCCATTGGTCGATGCCGAGATCATGGCCATGGGATCCATGATTCTTGAAGAACTTGGGCTCCAGGTCAGCCTTGAGCTCAATTCCTTGGGCTGCAAAGCATGCAGGCCGACGTTTAGAAAAAAATTACTGTCATTTCTCCACGAATCCATGGACATCCTGTGTGATGATTGCAGGAGACGAGCTGAAAGTAATCCTTTACGGGTACTGGATTGTAAAAAACCTCAGTGCCGGGAGCTGGTTCAAAGCGCACCGTCCATTCAGGACAATCTCTGTACCGAGTGTGATGGTCATTTTAATGCTGTGCAGCAGCAGCTTGATACTCTCGGTGTGGAGTACCGTCTGAACCGGTTTATGGTGCGGGGACTTGATTATTACTGTCGGACCACGTTTGAATTCATTACCGGTGATCTTGGCGCCCAGGCTGCTGTCGGTGCCGGTGGCCGTTATGATGGTCTTGTTGAGCAGCTTGGCGGCCCTAAGGTGCCGGGGATCGGTTTCGCGCTTGGCATTGAGCGGCTGGTCCTGTTGCTTGGGCAGCAGCAGGAGAGCCGGCAGAAACCGGAGACGCTTGATGTGTTTATTGCCGGGCTTGGCAAGCAAGCATCAACATATAGTTTCGGATTGGTCCACGAACTGAGGAAAAATGGGATTTCAGCTTTGATGGATCACGAGGCAAGAAGTCTGAAGAGCCAGATGAAGCAGGCAGATAAGGCGGGCGCCGCCTTTGTCTGCATTATCGGTGACGATGAAATAGCAAAAGGAACAGCGCTCTTTAGGGATATGAAGACTAAGGAACAGCAGGATATCGGATTGGAAAGCGCTGAAATCATACAGAGGATTATCAAGGAAAAAGCTGCAGGCTGTTGAGTGGACTCATTAGCCGGTTTCCAGGATTAATCCGATAACGGGAGTGGTAAAAAGACATATGGAATCGATGGGAAGTTTACAACGGACACATTTCTGTCATGATCTGGTGAAGGAAAACGTTGGGGAAGAGGTTGTCCTCATGGGATGGGTCTTACGCAGACGGGATCATGGCGGTGTTATTTTCGTCGATCTGCGGGATCGATATGGCATAACTCAGGTGGTTTTCAATCCGGAGATCAATCCCGACGAACATAGCAAAGCGCACCGGATCCGCTCGGAATGGGTGTTGGCCGTGAAAGGTAAGGTCGAGTTAAGGCCGGATGATATGGCCAATCCCAAACTGAAAACCGGCGATATCGAGGTGCTGGTGAGTGAACTGCGGATATTAAATACCAGTGATACACCCCCCTTTCCGTTGGATGAGGACTCTGATGTTTCCGATAACCTGCGTCTCCAGTACCGTTATCTTGATTTGCGACGGCCGGAAATGGCTGAAAACCTGATCACCCGGCACAAGGCTGTTCAGGCTGTCAGGAACTACCTCAATGGCAACAGTTTTCTTGAGGTTGAAACACCTATGCTGACCCGCTCAACCCCTGAAGGTGCCAGGGATTATCTGGTTCCCAGCCGGGTCAATGCGGGCAAGTTTTATGCCCTGCCGCAATCCCCGCAGCTTTTCAAACAACTGTTGATGATGGCCGGTATGGACCGTTACTATCAGATTGTTAAATGTTTCAGGGATGAGGACCTGCGTGCCGACAGGCAACCGGAGTTCACCCAGATCGATATGGAGCTTTCCTTTGTTGATGAAGAACAGATTATCGATATCACCGAAGGAATGATTGCCGCATTGTTTCAAGAGACCCTGGAACTCGATGTAAAACCGCCTTTTTCAAGGATCACCTATGATGAGGCCATGGACCGCTTCGGCACCGACCGGCCCGACACCCGCTTCGGCATGGAGCTGGTCGACCTCACTGAAATAGCTGCCGACTGTTCGTTTAAGGTGTTTCGAACTGTTGCCGACAAAGGTGGAACTGTACGGGGATTGAACGCCAAGGGATGCTCTTCCTTTTCGCGAAAGGAACTCGACGACCTCACCGATTTTGCCGTCCAGTTCGGGGCTAAAGGGCTTGCCTGGGTGAAAATGAAAGCTGATGGGGAGTGGCAATCTCCCATTGCCAAGTTTTTCACTGATGAGGAACGTGAAAGTATCGCAGGAGCACTTGATGCCGAGGAGGGAGACCTGCTTTTCTTTGGGGCGGATCGTAAGTCAACGGTCTTCCAGGTATTGTCCGAGCTGAGAGTCGAGCTGGCACACCGTCTCGATCTGTTACAAACAGACCGGTTCGAGTTCACCTGGGTCACAGATTTCCCCCTGGTGGAGTACGATGAGAAAGAAAAGCGGTTTCAGGCACTGCACCATCCCTTTACCTCACCGAAAGAAGAGGATCTGGACAAGCTGGAAATAGATCCCGCAGCAGTCTACAGCCGGGCCTATGATCTGGTGTTGAACGGTTGCGAGATCGGCGGCGGATCAATCCGAATCCATCAGAAAGATGTACAGATGAAAACCCTGAAGGCCATTGGTATGGATGAACAGGAGGCTCAGGATAAATTCGGTTTTCTGCTTAAAGCCCTGGACCTTGGCGCGCCACCCCATGGTGGTATTGCTTTTGGTCTTGACAGGCTGCTCATGCTGATCACCGGTTCCAGTTCAATTCGTGACGTTATCGCCTTTCCCAAAACCCAGAAGGCCACCTGTCCATTGACGGAAGCTCCAGCGTCGGTTGCCAGAAAGCAGTTGACGGAGCTATACCTAAGACCCGACTGGGAATAAACAGTCAACAGCAGACCATCTTTGCCCGGACAGCATTTACTGCATAGGTTTGGCTATTGCGGTAAATGCTGTCCGAACAAACCTGGCCCACTGTTAACTGTTTCTTCAAGAGAGGGAAGTAGCCTTATCCACACACACTAGCAAATAATACGTAAATTTAATCACACGATATAGGATTTATTTACCAGCCGTATTCGGCAAGTTGGGTGAGAAACAGCCAGGTGCCGAAAGTAAGAACACCACAGAGAACCACAGTGATGATGCAGGTCACCAACAGCTTCTTAAGAGAAGGCAGGTAGGCTGCAATTCGATTTTTCCATAGCCTTCCTGACGGAAGGATGTCGAAGGGCAAAGTCGGTAGCGGCTGGCAACACAGAAGGTCAATATGTACGTGAGAGTTCTTTTTCATCGGTTTTCTCCATTGTATTTGAATGAAGTGTAACCGGTGCGGGTTATCATATAATGACCACCCGTCAAAAAAAGTGGTTCTTTCTTTCTTTTTTTTAGTATTATCCAAGATTATCGGCTTTTTTTAATGATCTACAAACAGTCTTCTGCTTTTTACGATTCTATTTGGTTGGTATTAAGAATGTGCCGACAAATGCTGAGATTGACCATATATTGTTACCGGAAATTGCCGGTCTGATGGAGTATAACTAATGCGGCGATACGCGTTTATCGTTCCAAATCTATTATCGTTTCTCAGGTTGATCTGTGCCGTTATTTTTCCGTATTGTCCGGAACGGGTCTGGATATGGCTTGTTATCGGAGCAGGGATCAGCGATATTCTTGATGGTTATCTTGCCCGTCTCTTAAAAGTGGAGAGCTGGCAGGGCGGTTTGTTGGATGGAATTTCCGACAAGCTTTTTGTTCTGGTGGCCCTGATGACCTTTGTGATGGCGGGTAAGTTTTCCTTCTGGTGGTTACCGCTGGTACTGGCTCGGGATCTGGTAGTTGCCGGAACGGCGATATACGCGGCAGCCAACAGGCACTGGGCCTCATTTCAGGAGATGGAAGCCCGATGGCTGGGCAAGGCGGCCACAGCGGGTCAGTTCCTTCTGTTTTTCACCGCGCTGCTTCTTCCCGGCAATATCCTGATCATTCTATGGGTGGTTTGTCTGATCTCAGTTCTGGCTGCCTGTGATTACGGCTATCTCTTTGTTTTGGCTCTACGTGAAAGACAAAAGAAGCTGGTATTAGATCAAAGCATCAGCAATGGCCGGTAACAAACGGACCGGCACCGGTTTTTCAGATATCTGTTACTTGGTAGCTCCCAGTACAGGATCAGAGTGATCTTATACGGAAACTGTATGCGCAGGCGAATAAGGAGAAAAGTATGAAAAAGGGAAAAAACCGCTATTCGTTCAGATTGACCACTGGCTTACAGATGTTGTCGGCTGTTCTATGTGTACTTCTCTTGGTGTTGAGTCTGGCACCGCAGGCCACAGCTCGTGATGTCGCGGGTGTCCAGCTTGAAGAACAACTCGCCGTAGAGGGAGAAAAAACACTGGTGCTCAATGGGGCTGGTATTCGATCCAAGTTTTTTTTCAAGATTTATGTGGGTGCACTGTATATGGAAATGCCGTCCAGCAGCGCCAAAGAAGTGATCGAAACAGACAGTGGCAAACGGATTGCCATGCACTTTCTCTACGATGAGGTGTCGAAGGAAAAACTGGTTGATGGCTGGAACGAAGGATTCAAAAATAATACATCATCTGAACAACTGGCAACCCTGGCTGAGAGGATAAATACATTTAACGCTCTTTTTGATACGGTCCACAAAGGTGACACGGTTATTTTGGAATATCTACCCCACAGTGGAACCCGGGTGAGCATTAAAGGTAAGGAGAAAGGTCTGATTACTGGAAAGGATTTTAATGATGCCCTGCTGAGGATTTGGTTGGGCGATAGTCCGGTGACCGGTGATTTAAAGAAGGCGATGCTCGATTACACCCAAAAGAAATAATTGAGGCCAACTTTAAAAATTGCTATTTCGGAGTCTCGTAAACTTGCTTACCTGCCCGATTACAGTGTCACAGGAGAAAATAAATGCCCATCACTCCTTGGTGTGAGCGTGCTTTTTATTTTTATCGTTTCTTAAACTTTAACAGGTAAGCGTAGACTCCGAAACATCTAATTTTTCAAGGCACCCTTGAGATAACTTGATGAAAATGGTAATTCATTTCGTGATGGGCAGTTCACGGAGGAAGTACTCGGCGCGATAACTCAAATTCACTATCTGGAGGCCAAAATATGAAGATGGTATGCCCTCACTGTAATGTCAATGGCATTGTGGATGACTCGCTGATTGGAAGGAGAGTGAAGTGCCCGAAGTGCACAAATATTTTTGTTGTCAGTTCCGATTCATCGGAACCTATTGAGGTCGATGCGATAGATCTGGAAATGCATGACGCTAATACAGTATCGTCGGAAGCATCGAGTATTCCAGACGCAACAGACGATCTGGATATTTCCGATTTGCTTCGGAGTGAAGACGTCCAGGACGACTTTCCTTCGGAAAAATGTGAGGCGTGCGGTAAAGAGGTCCACCCGGCCCTGCTCATGGAAATTGACTCAAAGCAATACTGCGCCTCATGTGTTCCCGATACGGTCTTTTCCGATGACCAGGCCCCTGTGGCAGATGTTGCAGTCGATTCCGGGAAACAGCAGTCAACCGAGGTTTCCATAGACGATGAGCTGGCTACTTCCGAGCTGTCATCACTTCCTGGTGATTTGGAGCAGAAAGAGGCTCATCCCCAGGCAACAAAAAAGAAGGCTAAGAAGAGGCAGGGCCCAAGCACCAGTTTAAGAGTGTTGCTGGGTATTCTGATCATTGCCCTGGCCTGTGCTGGAGCCGTTGTCTTTCTAGATATAAAGCTGTTCTAACCTGTCCCTAAAAAGCAGTTGGAGGCCAGATTGACTGCTTCCTTTCTTCTCAGGTGAAATATGGACCTAACTATTCCGAGCCTGATTTGGTTGATTACAGGTATTTTGCTTTTGATCCTCGAGATGATGCTTCCCGGCTTCGTGCTCTTCTTTTTCGGGCTGGGCGCTATTGTCACCTTCCTGTGCAGTTGGCTGTTCCAGCCGAGTCTGACCGTTCAACTGGTTATCTTTCTTCTGTCTTCTCTGCTCTCTCTTTTCACCTTGCGAGGGCTTATCAAGAGAACTTTTCTAGGCGAGACTGTTTCAGCAGCCGATGATCACGTGGTGGCCAAAGGTGGTGATCTGGTTGTGGTGACCAAGAAGATAGACCCTCCCAGGGAGGGCAAGGTGAAGTATTCCGGAACATTCTGGCGGGCGGTAGCCGATGAGAAAATCGACCAGGGAGAGACGGCTGAAGTTGTCTCCCAGGATGGTCTGATTATGAGGGTCAAAAAACAATAACCTGAGTTCGAAAAGCTTCGCTAACACCGCATCTTTATCCGAGCCGGCCATCCGATATAGCTCAAACTATAATCGAATGGCCGGCTCGGATAAAGCTCCGGCACTTTCAAAGCTTTTCGAACTCAGGTTTGCCTAAAGGTTTTATTAAAGATCTGAGAAAATCACGGTTGATGCAGTTTCAGGACGATTAGGAGGATTGTCATGGTGGAAAATCTCGTTGCTCTTGTCATTATCATCGTTGCCGTTGTAATTATTTTGTGGAAGACGGCCATCATTGTCCCCCAGCGCTCCGAATTTGTGGTTGAGCGGTTGGGGAAATATTCTAAGACCATCAAAGCCGGTTTCCATATCCTCATTCCTTTTATCGATAAAGTGGCGTACAAGCGGTCTCTGAAAGAGGAACCGATCGATATCTCGGCTCAGACCTGTATTACGGCCGATAACGTGACGCTGGAGGTTGATGGTATCCTTTATCTGCAGGTTGTAGACTCCAAACTGTCTGCCTATGGAATCGACAACTATCATTTTGCCGCCTCCCAGTTGGCCCAGACTTCGCTACGTTCTGCTATCGGTAAAATTGAGCTGGATAAAGCCTTTGAAGCCCGTGAAACACTGAACTCCCAGGTAGTGGACGCCCTTGACGAGGCTGCGGAAAATTGGGGAGTCAAGGTGCTCCGCTACGAGATTAAGGATATTGAACCTCCCCGCACCGTGCTTGAAGCGATGGAGAAGCAGATGAAAGCGGAGCGGGAGAAACGCGCTGAGATTGCCCGTTCCGAAGGTGATCGTCAGGCGGTGATCAACCGTGCCGAGGGTGATCGCCAGGAAGCCATTGCTTTATCTGAAGGTGAGAAAATCCGCATGATCAATGAGGCTGAAGGACGGGCCCAGGAAATCCTGCGGGTTGCAGCGGCGACAGCCGAAGGAATCAGAAAGGTTGCTGAGTCGCTTGAAGCTCCCGGCGGCACAGACGCGGCCAATCTCGAGGTGGCGAAAAACTACCTGGATCAGTTTGGCAAGATGGCCAAGGAAAACAATACCATGATCATTCCTTCCAATATGACCGATCTTACGTCGATGATCGCTACGGCCATGTCGACCTTGAAACATGTGGATAAGAAGGTGGAAGAGACTCGGTAATTCAGTTTCATGTTTCGAGTTTCAAGTTTCAGGAAGTGATTTGATACCAAACGAACTCGAAACATGAAACACAAAGCCGAAAATGTTTCTCGTCTTTTTCTCCACCTGCTGATGGTGGTTTGCGCTCTACTGGTTTCCACTTCCTTCACCGTCTGCGCGGCTATTGCCCAGGGGATGTCGCCTGAGCTGCTTACTTTTTTCCGGTTTCTGCTGGCAGCCGTTTTATTGGGTCCAGTGGTGGCCTTGTGCTATCCTTTGACGATATCACTTCGGGATCTTGGCCGATACAGTACTATTTCAATCGCGTTGGTCTTTTTCTTCTGGGCCATGTTCCTCTCTTTACGATATACCAGTGCTTTAAACACCTCGGTACTGTTTACCCTGGTCCCTTCCATTTCCGGCTTCTACGCCTACTTTCTGGTGAAAGAACGTCTGGGCCGGGCCCGGTTCATCGCTCTTGGTTGTGGGATCGTCGGAGCTGTCTGGGTGATTTTTCGCGGTGATGCCACACTGCTGCTCAGCATGCAGTGGAACCGGGGTGATCTGATTTTTCTGGGCGGTTGTTTGTCAATGGGATTGTATACGCCGTTGATTAAGTCGCTGCATCGGGGAGAGCCAATGGCCAAAATGACATTCTGGGTCCTGGCTACCGGCAGTTTCTGGCTGCTGCTGGTCAGTGGACATCAGCTTGTCTCTTTTCAACCGGCAAAAGTAAAAACAATTGTGTGGCTCGGTATCGGCTATCTGGCAGTGTTCACCACTATCGTCACCTTTTTCCTGACCAAATTTGCCACCATCAGACTTGGCTCGACCACAGTGATGAGCTACTCATATCTTTATCCGCTTTTTGTGGTTGTTATCGAATTTTTTCTTGGCCATGGGCTGCCGGAGCCAAAAATCTGGCCTGGAGTCCTCGTTACGGTCCTGGCGATGGTTGTTATCATGCGGGCCCAAAAGAGCTAACAGTCTAGTCGTTCTGCCCAGGCAAGGTATGTTGCTAAAAAGGGGGTTTT
This sequence comes from uncultured Desulfocapsaceae bacterium, assembly GCA_964558875.1. Classification (GTDB taxonomy): domain Bacteria; phylum Desulfobacterota; class Desulfobulbia; order Desulfobulbales; family Desulfocapsaceae; genus CAZLGM01. The sequence continues at coordinate 3,427 of CAZLGM010000048.1, read as the reverse complement.
GATATAACTATTCGATAGTATACTGTTTATGATAGTAGCCCAGCCCGTGGATATCGGTAGTTTGATTGACTTTTCAATCCACCTGTTGTAAAGACAGAGTTCTTTTTGAGAATCACTCTTATAAATTATTCAATGTCCATTTTTTCAAGAGTGCTTCTTAACCTATCTACTTGTCGGTCATCCCATTAATGACGGCAAAGTTAATAATCTTACTAACTTTCTATATACTCTGGAGAAACGAAAATGACTGAGCGCCATGCAAATCTCATGGGAGAATTAACTACTATTGCTCTTGCCACAGATGGCTCAAGTTACAGCGAAGGGGCTGTAAAAGAGGCCATCTTTTTCAGCCGGGTATGTGGTGCCAGACTTATAGTTTTAAATATCATAGGGATAGATTCCGAGACAGAGTCAGCTGTCTCATCACATACCACCTATTCATCCCAACGCAGTGAAGCTGTTGAATTTATTCAAAACATCGAAAAACAGGCGGCTGAAAACGGCATTCCCTGTGAGATACGGATTGAAAAGTCCTATCAGCCGGATAAAACTATTGTTGAACTGGCCGACCAATACCAGGCGGATTTAATCATTATGGGCCGCCATGGGCAAAAAGGGTTGTTGAAGCTGAAATTGATGGGGGGAAATCTGACCTCAAAGGTTATCGGGCACCGTTTCCCCCAGGTGCTGGTTGTTCCTCAAGACTGCCCTGTCAAACTAGATAGAATATTACTGGCAACAGATGGGTCCTGGTTTGGCCAGAAAGCCCTGGAGGAAGCCTGTAACATGAGCTCCCATGAAACCGCGATAAAGGATATTTTCGTACTCAATGTTGCAAAAAACGAAGTCGATCTTGAGCAGGCGGAAGAGCTTGCAGAAACAGTGTGCTATGTGGCAAGGGAAAAAACAGACAAGGTCACCTGTACGTCATTGGCCTTGGTCGGCAGGACATCGGATGTCATTGTCGAAAAAGCAAAAGAGCTGGATGTGGGTATGATTATCATGGGTGGTCATGGAAAGGGCTTGAGTAAGCTGCTCATGGGTCATGTGACAGAACACGTTATCGACAAGGCCCATTGCCCAATCCTGGTGATCGAAAAAGAACAGTAACAATTCACTTATTTCGTCTACTGAATATGTGCTTCGGTTAGAATGCCGAAAAATTATTTAAACAATACATCTAGCGTCAGAGAAGGGATTACGCATCCACATTACATTGTCTTTGAATATTCAATAGCTTCTGAAGGGCAGACAATAATACAGCTGCCGCATTCGTCGCAACGCTCACTCTGCACTTTATAAGCCTCACCTTCCACAATTGCATTGAAGGTGCAGACTTCATAACACTCCCCACAGGCTACACATTTATCTGGATCAATACGCGCCCCAGCCTCGTTGACAGCCTCACCACCAAAAGCAAATCGTCTACGAAGTAGTTTGTGATCACGGTTCTCCATCTCGAAATCATAGTCAAACAGCTCGCCCTTTCCCCTGAATACACAAAAAAGCTTCAATGCCGGATAGCGTGCAGCGTCTTCAAGCGCATACCGGTGGACCTCGCTGCCTTCTGCCGCTTTTTCTTTTATTTCATCACTGGAAACCTCGCATGCTTCACCAGTAATACGTATGAAAAAGCCTGGCGGCCAATATGGCTGCCCAGCTTTATTTTTGCCCTCTTTTCTGCCTGATGGGTATATACCGCACATGGAAATCTGCGGGTTGCTTTTCAGCTGACGATAGAATGGTTTTACGTTCATTGTTAAGAAATATATACCATCATCAGCGCAGCCGCAGATGCTGATTATTCGACTGAACATGGTATTTCGGTCAAGGGTTGTAATGGATAAACTTCCAATCTTGGCTATGGCTGAGCCTATTTCTTTTAAAGTCATGGAGTAACACCTCATTTATCAAACACACTATATTGTCTACCCTGCCCCTATGCCCTACCCAATGTTTCTATATTTGGAAATCAAGAGGCCAGTGAATTTCTTTTATTGTATCAGCTGGACAGATATTCTCAATTTCGCTAAAAACCCGGTATGAGTATTAGCGGGAAAAAGATAGGGCAGTACGAGTATTCTCAAATTTTTTTTCGCAGATAAGGTCAAGTATGAAGAAATCATTTTTTTGATGTTTGCGCCGCTAAAGTTAAAGGTTCTTAATAAAAATTCTGGGAGAAAACGCCCAACTCAAATACCCTCTCTGGTATTGCACAACGGTTTTCCTTACACGGTAAAACAGCCGGCTACACAGTCGGATAACGCTGCTCATTAAAACAAAAGCGCTTGCCACATCCGCCACCCAGCTACGTCGGGAATCAAAGCCGCGCGTTTTTTCTGTGGTTGTTCTCTCCTGGTGTTATTTAACAACATTTATCAATGCTGCTCCACGCTGGACGGTACGATGGTATTCCACTTCGGGCTCTCCAAAAGCTATTGCGTAACCAATTTCATGATCTTCAGGTATCCCCAGTCTCTTGGCTAGATCTTGACAGACAGAAAGAGCCATCATAAACATTCCGTCCCAGACTGTACCCACCCCTCTGGCATGAGCCATAAGCTGGAATGTAGTCAAAGCTATAAGGGTATCCTGGGTGGGACTGGGTGCCTGCTGTGGTGCGCTGGCCAATAATAAATGAGGAGCACCCCTGAAAATTATATCCTGTCCGTTCTGTTGCCAGGCCTCAGTTGCCATGGTCATGTATTGACCGACAAAGTCATCGGTAAATTTTCCCTTTGCCTTGAGAGATCCAAGCTCATCCATTACCTCTGTCCGCAATTTGTCCATAGTCTTACTCTCACGGACAACAGTAAAGAGTACCAACTGACTGTTCACACCAGTTGGTGCATGCCAGGAAACTTCAAGGAGTTCATCGATCAGGTTCCCAGGTAAATCCTGTTTTTTGTATCTGCGTACTGACCGTCTTCCCTTGATAAGGGTTGCCAGTTTATCCGGTTCCGGGATATTGCCTTCGAGTTCGGTACTATTATCGGGATTTCTACCAAGGATAGAGACTGCAGCCTCAGGGCAGACCGCAAGACAGTGCTGACACCGGTAGCACCCTTCTTCATTAGAAAGTTGTGGGTAATCGTCCATCATGATCACCCCGGTTGGACACTCATCTGCACATTCACCACACTGGATACAGCGTTCTTCATCAATTTCAAATTGAATCATATTCCACCTCTTCATAGAAAATTATACAACCAGATTAGTCTGTAAAATGTGGAGGGATTACCGGTTCGATGCTATGGCTTTCACCCAGATCATACTTGTTGATAAAGTGTGCCAGTTCTTTTGCCTGCATTTGAATAACATCATCGCCAGTCGCTTTAATTTCTTCATAGTCCCCAGGGAGAACACCGTGGATAATAAAAGGCACATTCCATTTCATGCCGCATAAATATGCAGTTTGCTGAAAGGG
>CAZLGM010000047.1:10547-17585 GCA_964558875.1 uncultured Desulfocapsaceae bacterium | reverse complement strand
GATTGGCAGATACTTCTGTTAAAAAAGGAAACAATCTGTCGTGATACTGGCTTGCAACAATATATCCGAGATAGAGTGCCAGCAGAACGATGACCTGTTTGAGAAAACCGATCCATAAACCCCGACCGACAAACAGCACAACGAGTGCGATGATAACCAGGTCATAGAGTGTCATATCGATATCCATATCGGTAGCGCTCCTGTATGCGTACTGCAAAAAAACAGCCTAGGAGGCTGCAAGCTCAAGGTGATAGATAATTTGATACCTTTTAGAGATATTCTCCCTGATTCTTCTTTGGCCATTCAATCCCGTTTGATTCCCGGACGGCATGGCGGCCCTGTATGTATTGATCTACAGTCCCTCACCCATATCCTCGACAGGGAAAACAGAACCGAACCGTTGCTTGAATGGCTGAGTGATTCAGAAAAACAGAGATATCACTCCTTCCGTTTTAAAAAGCGTAAGGCTGAGTGGCTGGGAGGTCGCCTTTGCGCCAAACAGGCTTTTAACGACTATATTCAAAAATTTCATTTGCTTCAAACTATTCCCCTCCCCAATGAATTGATTATCGGTTCATTGGAAAATGGACGGCCATTTATCGATAATAATCGGCTGGCAACGCATATCAAACTGCCCGATCTCTCTATTTCCCACACCAGACAATATGGGATGGCCATGGTTTCCGAAACCTGGTGCGGAGTCGACATCCAGGAGCCAAGGCCATCACTTGCCAATGTGAAGGAAAAATATTGCTTAGCACCTGAACAAACCCTTCTGCAATCGCTTGAAGATGACAGCAAAAACGGTTCCTTGATTTCCCTTACCCTTTTATGGGCCGCAAAAGAAGCATTGAGAAAGGCGCTGAGCCGTTATCGGCTGGTCGGTTTCCTTGAAATGACATGTTGCGGCATCAATAAGGTCGATAACCATACCTGGATTTTTTCATTGTCCATTGATGACATAACACCAGCAGTCGGTTCCATAGATGTTATTGTACTGTTTACTAACAAACTGGGCATTGGCCTCTGCCAATTATCCGGGTCGCTGGAATCGACATTAGGCCACCTTGAAAAATTGCCTTTTCGCCCAAACTCTTCGTTGTGAGAAAAATTTCATCCTCGGAATATCAACTATATGCCTGTGGTAAAATTTATCTCACGCCCAGATTTTGAACGAAAATGCTAATTTTTAAGGCACCCATTAAACAAAAAAAGAGGGAATCATGCCTGAGTTGCCCGAAGTCGAAGTTATCCGCCTGGGGTTGAGCCCGTCCTTGACGGGGCGGACAGTCACTCAGATTTCCTATAACCGCAAACCACTCCGCTTACCAGTCAATCTTGACTTGATGCGCCGGTTGATCATCGGTCACCGGATAGTGGCGATAAAGAGGCGGGCAAAATATTTACATGTTCATTTCAGTAATAGAGCCGTATTGATCATTCACCTCGGTATGACCGGCAACTTGGGACTGGTAAAAAAAAATCACATAAAAAAACGCCATGATCACCTATGCTGGCTGTTAGATAACGGCATGGAGCTCCGACTTAACGACACCCGGCGTTTTGGTTCTGTTCAGGTTGTATCCCCGGAAGCTGCAGATCGTATAGAGGATGATTTCTTTCACACATGTGGTGTGGAACCGCTCGCTCAGCAGTGCGATGGGAATTTATTGCGGAGGCTGTCAACCAGGAGAAAGAAACCGATAAAGACCTTTCTTATGGACAGTCGGATCATTGCCGGTATAGGCAACATTTATGCCAACGAAATTCTCTTTCATGCCGGGATCAACCCAGCAAGATCGGTTGACTCCCTGACAAAAAAACAGTGGGATACTGTTGCCTCTAACATTAAGACAACTCTTGAGCATGCCATCTCTTGCGGTGGCTCCACCATCAGAGATTATATCAATGGAGATGGAGAACCGGGCTACTTTCAGATGAATTTCACCGTCTATGGTAAAGCGGATGAACCCTGTGAAGTCTGTCGGACACCTATTGAGAAATCGAAAATGGGTGGCAGGGCGACGTTTTTTTGTCCTACCTGCCAGATCTAATCACTCCTCGACCTGACTTCCCAATTCATATCCGATCTCAAGAGCCTGACGGTTGAGATCCAAAAAGCTTTTGGGAAATTTGTCGTCGAGTACCTGAACAATGGATTCGAGTTTAACCAGGTCCCGGATACCGAGTAATGCTCCCAGTACAGTGATATTGAAAGCCATTGGCTGTGCAATTCGGTCCATCATTGTTTCATAAAGCGGTAGTTCAACCTGGCGTGCATCCACGCTCTTTGAAGTCTCTACAAACCGAGTATCCGAGATCAACAATCCCCCGGGCCGAATAATCGCGTTAAACGTTGTGTACGCCTCTTGGGTCATGCAAAGCAGAATATTGGGCTGAAATACTTTTGGCATGAAAATCCTGTCATCGGAAATAACCACATCACTCCGGACCGCACCACCCCGGGCAGCTGCCCCATAGGATTGCGACTGGATAGCCTGCAGATTCTCATAAACAACCGCTGCTTCAGCCAGAATGACCGCTGCGGAAATCAGGCCCTGACCGCCTGAACCGGAAAAAACTATTCGACACCGTTCCATGGGTTTCTTGTCCTTCTTTATTTACTGCCCTTCATTGATTTACCTAACAAAAAGGAGTGTGTTTAAAGGTTTCATTTTCCTGAGCCTTTAAGTTATCTCAGATACCACAGGTTTGTGCAGGCGTGATCGACCGTATAAAGATGTAGTGTCTGTGATGACTTAAAACTAACCGGCCTGAGCTCTTTCAATTATCTTGTCATATTCGCTACAGTATTCGGGACGATCTTTTTCAACAAAAAGACCAATTTCGATTAGTCCCGGATTCTCTTCAAGTTTTTTAGAGCCGATTTGGGCGGTGTTATCCCTGAAGTGTTTGACCATTTCAGGAGCACCACCGATTTTATTCTTTCTGCCAAAATAGGTTGGACACTGGGACATGATCTCAATTACCGAGAATCCATCGTGAACAATTGCTTTACGGATCAGCTTTGACATCTGCTTGACATGGTAGGTTGTCGACCGGGCAACAAAAGTTGCCCCGGCAGCTATTGCCAACTGAACCACATCGAAATCCGGATCGATATTGGTATAGGGAGCGGTTGTCGCCCTGGTACCGGTCCCCGACAGCGCTGAATGCTGCCCCCCCGTCATCCCGAAAATTCGATTGTTCATGATAATGGCCGTCATATCGATATTTCGGCGGGCGGCGTGGAGAAAATGATTGCCGCCAATGGATAAAGCATCGCCATCACCCATGGGAACAATGACATTGAGTTCCGGCTTGGCTAGTTTGACCCCTGTTGCAAAGGCTAGAGCCCGTCCATGGACTGTATGAAAGGAATGGAAATCAACATAACCGGAAATTCTTGATGAACAGCCGATACCCGATACCATCACAATTTCATTTTTACTCATTCCCAGCGTCTCAATCGCCCGAACCATACCGTTGAGAACAGTACCGTGGCCACATCCCCCACACCACATGTGTGGGAAGAATCTTTCCCGAATATAATCTTCAACAGCCATTTTTATACTCCTTGGCCTTGAAACAACCGCAAGGCATTCATGATATCTGTATGGGTAATCAGCTCTCCATCAATCCGGTTAACCAGAAAAACCCTATCCGGTTTTTTGACCGAGAGTTTGACCATTTGCAGGATCTGGCCCATATTCATCTCCACCACCGCCACATTTTTCACTCCCTGGGAGTACTTGGCGATAATATGGGAGGGAAAAGGCCAGAGGGTCTGCAACTCCAAAAGGCCTACCTGCATCCCGCGATTTCGCAAAGTGTCCACGGCATGAAATGATGAGCGTGCCGAGGAACCATAGGAGACGAGCAGATACTCCATATCCTCGACCCGATATGTCTTGTAGCGGGCCAGGTCATGACTGTGATTCTCAATTTTATCGACCAGGTGGCGCATCAGATTGTGTACGTTTTCCGGTTTATCGGTTGGAAATCCCCACATATCATGATGAAGTCCTGTGACGTTATAACGATGAACTCCGCCGAAATCACTCATGGGCAGACGGCCGTCTTCTCTCGGCAGATAGGGGTGAAAATCAACGCCTTCCCTAACATCTGTTTTCAGCCTGTTCATTAACGGCAGCTCTCCTTCTTCAGGGACCACCAGTTTCTCCCGCAAGTGTCCAACCACCTCATCAAATAGGAGAATCACCGGCGTCCGGTAGGTTTCGGCGATGTTGAACGCTTCAACCGTCATGGCAAACACATCCTGATTATTCGACGCCGTCAATGTGACAATGGCATGGTCGCCATGGGTTCCCCAACGGGCCTGGTTAACATCACCCTGGCTCACATGGGTCGGGTTGCCGGTGGATGGGCCGCCACGCTGAACATTTACGATAACGCATGGAATTTCTGCCATAATCGCATATCCAAGAGCTTCCTGCATGAGGGAAAATCCTGGCCCGCTGGTGGCGGTCAGGGCTTTCTTACCAGTGAGCGAGGCACCGATGATTGCACAGATGGAAGAAATCTCATCTTCCATCTGAATAAATTTTCCCCCTTTCTGAGGTAAATACTTGGAGAGAAGTTCCGCGACCTCAGTAGAAGGTGTAATAGGATATCCAGCATAGAAATCGACGCCGGCATACAGAGCCCCGTGTACACAGGCTTCGTTGCCCTGAACGAACTTAACTTTGTTCTTCATCTTTCCTGTCGTTGTTTTCTGAATTTTCAGCGAGTACTGTTATTGCCAGATCCGGGCAGAGTAACTCGCATAATTTGCAGCCGATACAGAGCTCCGGCCGGAGAACCGTCGACTTGTCCTTTTCATCAAGTTCCAGTACTTTCTTCGGGCAGAATGTCACGCAGATATTACACCCTTTACACCAATCCCTGTTGATGACAACTTCGTTTGTTCTTGTATCAGTCATGTGCTTGAATCCATTCAACCAGCACCATTTACCGAATAATCCATTCTGATGTCGACAACTGCCTCAGGTCAAAAAAAAAACTGTCGACATGTCTCAACACATGACGACAGTTTTTTACAAACCTGGAGTCGTACAGAACGAAACGTTCTTCTGGTAATGGGGCCGGCTGGTTCATGTTTACAATGAACTGCTCACTCCAACTCTTTCTATTTTTCCAACTTAACCGCTGTCGACCGACTGTGTTCTATTCATTTCCAACAATCAGTAAACAGTACCAGACCACTTTTGCGCAAAATAACTTTATTGGATTGAATTTCAACCCAAAAAGAAAATCTTTTTTAAAAAAACTCGATTCCTCCAAATAAAAACGGATTTTTGGGCCAACAGGCATCTTCTGCTTGCAATATAAAAAAATGGAGTTATAAATGGCCGATTTAGCTTTCGACCAACAGCCATTAATGACGTGAAAAAGCCCTTTTGGGTAGACGACATCTTTTTCAAACTTGAGCTGAATCAACAAACAGGAAAGGGTGATTCGGTTCGGTGGATGGTTACCATCTCACCTTTTTGATAGTGCGTCCTCTCAGGCTCTAAAAGGAGATAACAGTTCGGCACCTCAACGTCTCTGGCTGGACGAACAACATCAAAACCTGTGCTATTGACAACTATGCCGCCCTTCAAACCGAGTACCGCTTCTTTCCTGAAGTGAACATCTTCCAAAAGCTTCACACTCATCGAAGGGGGCAGCACATCATTGACACCCTGCATGATCAGCAGAGCCGGGCGGATCAATTCGTTGAACAAAACACGCACAGCCGGTGGAGGACCGGGCAGACCAAAGAACAATTTGGCGCCGAGCAATCCGAACAAAGTCGCTTTGCCGGGCCGAACAGTCAGTGAACTGTAAAGGACCTTACCCCCAGCATCCTGGAAGACCTGCTGCAACAAATCATATTTCCCGGGTCCCATTCCACCGGTGGAGATAATGATATCAATGTTGTCCGATTGCAGGGTTTCGACAATTGAGGTCAGATCGCTGATACTATCCTGAACGACACCCCTATCGTCAGATACAGCCCCAAATGAACTGATCAATCCATGCAGCAGATACCTGTTTGTAGAGACCTTTTTTCCGGGCCGGGCAGCTTCACCATCACGGAGCAATTCGCTTCCCGTGCAAAAATATGCAACCCTGGGCCTTTTCCGAACATCTACGGTAAAATTGCCCGCAGATGCCAATAGAGCAAGATGGCCGGGGCCGATTATCTCACCCGGTTCCATGATCTGTCGACCCGATTCCAGCACACATCCGCGTCGTCGAATATACGTCTGGGGAAGCGTTAACAGTTCTTCTTCAATGATGATATGACCGTCCTGTTCTAGACAGTTTTCAAAGGGGATGACCCGGCTGCCGTTATCCGGAATAAGGCCACCGGTCATAATTCGGCTGGCTGTTGTCGGGGCAAGAGAAAATTGAACATCGGACCCTGCGGCTACTTCGCCTTCCACTCTGTATCGCCTGCTGCCTTCACCTAGTCCAACACCGGAATCGGCTAAAACAAAACCATCCCGTGTAGATTGATCAAATTCCGGCTGGTGATGTCTGGCAAACTGAGCATCGGCCAAAACCCGTCCCATTACCGCTTGTAAATCAACCCGCTCAGTTGCGCACAGCGGAGAATTAGAAACAATCAGTCGGATCGCATCTGCAAGATCTATGGAAAGCTGTTGAGGTATCATCCATCACTGGAGAAGTGAATTGATCGGCAAAAACCTTGTTGGCATAAAAAAACCGTCGGTTATACCGACGGTTGTGAGAGTACAAAAAACTCATGTGCTTCTTCCAGTTTCTACCGAAAGAAGCACAATTATTTATTCAGATATGTGCTAACAGCAAGCTTCGTTTTCCCTTGAGACTGTAAACAGAAGCACTAACTACCGTTAAGAAACGGTAAGGTCTTCCCGCACGGTTTTTCTGGGACCACCATGACCGGCACTCGACCAGTCCCGAATCGGGGCAATCGCCTCCAACTGCTTGGAACGATCAAACGAACCAAGACGATCATGGATTAATTGCCAAATGCAGTCTACTGTG
>CAZLGM010000047.1:0-10447 GCA_964558875.1 uncultured Desulfocapsaceae bacterium | reverse complement strand
CCGCAGGCGGTGGAAACCACCGCGTCAAACTGACCCTTCCACTCATCAATGGAGTCGATATATTCCTTGTCACACTGACGGACCAGGGAACCGGTAATGGTTTCAATAGCTTTACCCTGCTTTTTCATTCCCAATCGAATGAGCGAAGCAAGAATCTCAGCTTCACGCTCACCGCCTGCTGAACAGACGGACACGCATCCCCGACAGGCCAGGACCAGCACTTTCTTACAATCCTTGACCATCTCAACAATTTCAGCCATTGGCTTACGTTCCGCAACAATCATCTATTTTCTCCTTTATCAGAAAAGGTCTTGTAATATTTTCTCAGGTATTCAAGCTGATTGATTCGTTTTACTGTCTTCTTGCCTGTACCACCGGACCGAAATCTCATCCGTCGCGGTGACCTCTTTTGAGCAAACAGGCTTACTTGAAAGGACTCGGGCCGAAACCGCGAACACGCTCATCCATTTCCACACCGGCAGCAACAAACTCGGGATGAAGACCACGGTCAAGGTGATACATTTCGACCCGGCCGTCTTCCACATCGAGTTCAGCCAACGCTTCACGAATCGAGCCAACACGTTTGGCCGCCCGGGCGGAACCCTTTACATTGTGGCATCCTTCTACGGGACAACCGACCACGTAAACACCGTCGGCACCCTCCTCAAAAGCCTTCAGTATGGTGGTCTCCTGAATCTTACCGGTGCAGGGAACACGAACTATTTTGATAGATTCCGGAAGACCAAGTTCCTGGAGCTTCTTGCCGTCATCGGCACATCCCTGCTGCGATGTGTAATGGCAGCTGAATAAAGTGATTTCAGGTTGAAAACTCATTGTAATTCCTCACGTATATAAAAAAGCCAGAAGGTTTTTAATGCGTACTCGGATCAATATTAACCTGGACAGGCAGCCATTAACCGCTCATCCTCAGATTCATTCAAGATAATGGCCCGCGCAGGACACTCCTCACTGCAGATACCACAGGCCCGACACTCCTCGGCGTTGATGTCGGCCACACCACCCTCATCGATCTGTGGAATTTCCCAGGGGCATACCCGGACACAGGTCAGGCAGGCAACGCACTTATCCCGCTCGACCTTTGCGGCCTTACCTTTCTCCACCAGGGCCTCTTCAGTGACATATCCCTCTTTCAAAGCCATCTTCATGAGAGCGGACATGATCTCCTTGAAACGAACATCCTGAGGACAGACGAAGACACAGGACTCACATCCTGAGCAAAACCAGAGCATATCAGAGTCGAGCACCCGCTCCTTCATTCCCATTCTGACCATGTGAATGATCTTTCTCGGGTCAAACTCCGGAATAGCCTGGCTGACCGGGCAGATACCACTGCAGGCGCCGCAGGCAAAACACATATTCAGATGTTCGCCGCCTGGCAATGCTGTGACATCACCGTTAAAAGTAGGATCCAACGTGTTAATTGACTTTCCCATTTGTTCACTCTTGACTGTGAATTAGTAATAGTAGCGAACGGTTCAAAAGAGCTGCGAACCATCCACCATCCGCACCAAGAACAACTATAAAAGAAACTGATACTTTAATTGAGTAAAATTTATCTGCCAATAAACTAAATCAGTTTACTACATTCGTTCATATCTTTCAATTTTTACTCGCCATTGTTGTCGGAAAATTTGAAATTATCAATCCACTCCACATTTCTTGCCTGGTTATTGGACCACTGATTCATCGAGCCAAGCCTTCCGTTAATCACTCAAAAACGAGTTAAAGACACTATTATAATTGTTGAAAATGTTGGTACCAGGACATTTCACGCCCACTCGATTATAACCTGCAACCCATATAATGAGTAAATAATAACAAACAGATCAGAAAACCAGCAACACTATTGCTCCAACATCATGATTGCCGAAATAACTTGTTGACGTTCCTCTTCATATAATTTCTGCTGATGTTTTTTTGTCCTCTCCATTCCCCTGTTCATATCGACCCCTGCCTCTACATCCATCATCTTCTTCCAGATTGCTTCAGCCTTTTTCCAGTTTGGATGCTTTTTTGATACAGCCAATTTTTGCTGTAGAGTTGTCAGGTACCTGTAATCGGTCAATCCTGGAAGAATTTCTGTTAAAAACTCGGCAGAGGGAACAAGCTCTCCCTGAACATTGGAATTATACCAGCAATAATCGTCTTCTCGGCAATCAAGTGCATAATAGGGGTTTCCGGCAGCAACATTATAGTGCCAGACAAGCCTTAGACCGAGTTTATGCTTGACTACCAGCATTTTCATATAGCGCCCCATAGTCCAGCGACTGGCATCATTATAAAATCCAAACATATTGGAAGAAGCACTGATCGACCGGATTGCGTCGGCATCATGCTTATTCAGCACTGCAACCGGTAAGGCCTTTGCCAGGTCCCTCCTTTTATCTTTCACCTTATTTCCATAAAGGGATGTTGCGCCCATGAAAGTATTTCTTTTCAATCCTTTTGATAAGGCCCGGTGAAACTGTGCATTCTTAATTGCGCCATCTATTCTATCTTCGCTCGGTTCATCGCAAAGATTCCAGGCAACAGGAAGCCAATTGTTTTTGACAGCATGTCGATCAAGTTTTCCCCACAATCGATTGATGAACGTATTAAAATCTGGGAAACCGGTATAACGGTAAGCCTTTTTATGCGGACCACGACCTACGCCATGCAAACGATAACCGAGGCTCCCACTTTTTATTCCGTAAGAACTGATCATATGGTGAAACCCGAGAGACCTGGCAAGTTTCATCTCCTCATCTGCAACTGAGGTATTAATATCCATAAAGCCCTTTTCAGCTTTTACCAGTAATGACGGCCTGCCCGAAAATGATGTGGCGCCGCTGTTTTTAATAGCCCGTAGACTCTTTTCAAATACCTGCCACCGCCATACCCTTGTTTTCTTGTCTTCATTAAACCAGGGTAGACGTATTCCAGACCCCCATGGGCCAACCGCCACATCCTCAATCGGTTCAAGGTTGAATGGGAGCACCTTAACCTCAAAGGGAATAGACTGTTTGTTCCCTCCGGGCAGATAAATATTGATCAACCCTTTATATGTTCCTGCGCTTTTCCCTTTGGGAATCCGGTAACCGACCAGGAATGTCCTGGTCAGTCCGGGCCTTGACTGCACCTTCCCTCTGTGAAAGTAACGGGGCTGAAGCGACCAGACCGACCCATCCATAAACTCCCGTTTGATTCGATAATCGAACCAGCCCGTCTCAAATTCACTGGAATACAGAACATTCCCGTCCTGACTTTTTAAATCTGTGATTTTGATCTCTATCTCGCCTTTCTGACTATTGCTACCACTCTGGACACCCAACTGGAGATGGCCATATTCACTTGCAGCGGCAATAAGCGATATTTTACCCGTAGGTTTCAGGACATTTTCAGCTGACGGCCCGTCATGTGGACCAGGGAGATCCCCAAGCACCTGAGTGAATAACCTGAAACCCTTGTCAGGGTTAGCCAAACCTCGAGGCCTACCCTTGTTTTCTTGAAAGGTATGGTTGAAAAAATATTCCCTGCGTGCATTGATCCAATCTACAAACTTTTTCCCTTTTGCAAGGTGTTCTTCAGGAAATATAATGAGTGATGACAGGCTGATAGACCAATCATTTCCAGAAAATCCAATTTCCAACCTGCCATTTTTTACAGTTACCTGAAATTCCCGCCAAGGGATTCGTGACTCAACATATTTCTTGAAAGGATTAAACCCCGGCAAATCTTCCCTGTCTGAGTCCTGGAAGTAGTTTTTTGTAAAAGACTCAAACGTATGTCTGTCATCGATTACCCGTTTGCCGTTTAAAGTAACCCTTCTTCTTTTATATTGCGGAACCTCTCCCCAATATCCTCCTGGAGAATCAATTTTCATCAAGACACGATATTTGCCATTTTTCAGGTCTACCCTGAATTTTCCGCTCTCCGGGCAGACAAAATCCTGCACAAGAGGGTCAGGCTGCAGGACATTGTGTGAACGCCACAATTTTGCATTAACAAACCCAAATCCGCGCTCCTTGGCATACTTCTGCCCTTTGCTAACAGGCAGATAACCACTGAGCAATGGAGAGCTCATGAGACCAAAGTCAAACGCTTTCAACTCATCAAACAAGACCTTACCGACATCAATACGATTCAACCTGAAATTATCTACATAAATCGGCCCAGGTTTATCTAAGCCGATGGAAAACATAGTAATTCGATCTTTTATCAGCAGCCTCCCCGGCCTTGCCTTTTCACCGACATATATATTTGTCGGCAAAACAAAAGTGCTCTTCCCTGGCTTGGCTATTGTCTTGATATTGACACGATCCCAGTACCCTCTGGATTTAAAGTCACGTATTTCAAGACGAAGTTGAACAGCTTCATCATTGGGATTAAATAAATCGATAAGGAGTTCATCATACCCCGAAAAATCAAGCTGCTGATCGATTACGGTCCACCCCTTGTCTATCTTGAGACTCTGTTTGCCCCTGCTGGCAAAAGTTGTTGAAACATTTCCCTTGCTAAAAGGCTTCCTTGATATTTCAAAATCTGCGAAAACCTTGGTTTGTTCTGATCCCTCTTTTCGTACATGAGAAGGCAGGCTCTCTCCACAGGCAAAACAATGCGTATGTCCTTTTTCATTATGGTAACCACAGTGCTGGCAGGAAACCGGGTTTCGTATTGATTTCTCTGATTGAATTGGTGGTAATTTTCCAGCCCATTGCGGTTCATCTGTCAGAGGGGTACTCCGGCTCACTTTCACCAAGTTTATATTATCAACCCACAGCCAACCGGTACCCAGCAGTCCTAAAAAGAATTTTGGATCTGCCTTCAGATTTGCCGGTATGTCAAAAACATACGTTATCTGTGTCCAGTCAAAACTCCCTGTCTTATTGAGACGAAAATATTTATCATCAAATCCCATTGAAAAATCAATTGGTCTCTTCCAACGGTGGGGCGCAATATCAAGCCCCCGGACATCAAAAGTGACCTTATAACGCCCTGGAGACATCTCCAACTTAGGAGAAGTAATCCGAATCTTCCCAGTTTCATCAGCCCGCATGAGACAGGAGTATTTTCCCTTGGTGGCAATCTGACTTGCTTTAAAAAAGGCTGTTTTTTTATAGATCCATCCATTCCATTCAGAAAAAACCCGGCCATACTTATCTTTGGATTTTACTTTTTCAAAAGAACCATCCTTGATTATATTTTTAGCCAAAACAGCATGACCACTGGTGGCAAAGCAAAGGACCAGCAAAAAGGTCACTATAGTTTTCATAAGCTTCAGCATTGCTACTTTCTCCCTTTCCACACACATTTATTTGGCTCCACTTGACTGGAGATCAAGAACAAAACACAACTTCTGATCTTTATCAGCGCAGTGCCCCTATCAAACCGTCATAATAGAATAGTAGCAACTCGTATGCAAGATTATCCATTTAGGATTGAGCGAAACAATAATCCGGTTACATAAGAGAAAGCCACTGCCTGCTTGACCTCCATCTGACCAGCTTACAATAAGGACTGGCGGCGACCTTTATTACGGTTTGTTTTCACATAAACCAATAACCTCTTTTGTGAGATATCGAGTTTTATTGGCAGGATCTATCAGGATGGAATCTCCCTGTTATATAATGGTCCCATATGGAATTGCTCCTGCAAAACTACCCGCTTATCCGTTAGTTTAAAACTCTGCAACAACAACTATATACGGAGAAAAGAATCTGTTAGGAACTTTATCTAGTTTAAATGTACTCAGAAGCTTTTCTATTATTGCACACCCTTTATACACAAACTTTTTCATTGTCTTGTTTATGCTTTCATTATCTATCCAGAAACGATACGTCAGATAGTAGTTACAGTAGTGAATTTTTTTTGCGCCGTATTTCAGGACTATTTCCCTCAGGATATCCGGTTTCATAATCTCCAGATTATGAACAGCCAAAACATCTTTATCGTATATGGTTCTTAAGAGATATTGAAAATTCCGGAAATGGGGGATAGTCAGTATTAAGGTGCCGTTTTGCTTAAGAAGCTGTATATGGCGGTGTATTATATCGTCTAAATTTTCAAAGTGTTCAATAAAACCAAATGACCCCACCACATCATACCGTTTGTCTGGTAACTCTTTGGTAAAATCCATTACAAATAATTCATAGTTTGTAATACCAAGCTGTTCTAACGTCCTCTTGGTTATCTCAGCATCAGCATAATCGATACCCGCAATTTCATAGCCGAAAAATTTATTGAAATAGGCGAGATTGGTACCTGGTGTACAGCCAATTTCCATATAAGAACCACCTTTTGGGAGATATTTTTCAAAGAGCTCATGGTAAGTGCTCATTTCAATCGATTGGGCCATTGGTTCATTTTCCCAACGAGTTTCCCAAAAATCCTTGGTGGTAAGATTCATTCAGCAACCCCTCAAATACTTATTATTCTAACGACTTGGGTTTCTATTCTTATAGCCGCAAGTGGCTGTTACCATGGCAAAAACAAGTACGCATTAAGCTAGAACTGCACCCTCTGCCGAAGCTGTCGGCCCAACTCAAGTATTCCAGACAGTTCGGCTTCAAAAAGAAGCTGGTCATAGTTATCAAAATCAAGAAATCTATTCAGTTCCATTCTGTTAGAATGATAATCATTAAATCCTGATCGAGTGGTGGTAGCACTTCGAATGTCGAGTTCTTGTAACCAATCGAATTGAACCTTGTCATAAAATCCACTGGGGTAACAGAAATGGTGCAACTGTTTTTTTATAATCGGCTCCAGAAAACGTCTGTTATCACGAATTTCTTTTTTTACAGTCTCCTTGTCTACCGGAAAGCGATGCCTATGGGTATGCAATTGAATATCGACCCCATCATTAGAAAGATCACCGATCTCTTTTGAGGTCATGAGATCAAAAATCCGCTTCATTCGAATCGATTCTCCATCAACTCCTAACTGATCTGACAAGATATTCAGTAGATTCTCTCTTTCTTCTTCACTCAACTGTATGTGTCCATATTGAATAACTTTTTCGACCAGATGAGCCCGCTCCTCACTGTTCGTTAAGTCAACCGTCCTTGATTGATCACCTGTGATCTCTTGCGTAGAGAGCTTTTTTCCTTCTGTTTTCCAGAACAGATAACGAACAAACATATTGAAGACAGGGCTTCTCTTTAAACAGTGATAGCTGGAGATATAAACAGTGTAAGGGAGTTGATATTTTTTACATATTTTATGTGCCTTATCTTTAATGCTATACCAGCCGTCATCCATTGTGATTACTGTTGCACGGTTTGGCAACCGATCCTTATCCAAAAGATCCAGCGCCTCTTCAAGATCCAGTACAGGATACCCTTTTGCCCACAGATAATGCATCCTCTCTTCGAAACGCTCTGGACGCATGAAAACACCAGGCATCCAGAGATGCTCATCATCACACGAGAAAGCATGATAGCAAAGTATTCTCAACTTTTTCCCTGTGATCCTACCGGCTATTGATGGCAGAAACAGTTTGTGTAATAGATTTAGAACCGTTGTTTTTGCTCTCATAACCGATAATTCAACACGCTTATTGAATCACAACTAAGGGAATGTGACTGCACATAAAACAGATGTTTCAAAGGATACATCCGGCCCCATTGATATTTACTCATAATAAAGAAGAAAAAAGTCCAATTCAGCTACCACTTCTATATTTTTTCAGCGACCATCTCATTATTCTCCATCTTATCCCAATCCGCCTCGACACGAACGGCATAATTCCTTAACCCAACCGAGGTTGCCAGGAAAAATGGTACCACTATTGAGTAGAGCTGTGAAAGAAAACAGGCTGAAACCAGGTACGATATAAACGAGATTTTCAAGCATGATGTGTAATAGAGAAACTCAACATTTTCAGATCGTTTTTTCTTTAGAATTCTCACGGCAGCATTGCAGTTTTTTATTATTGCACGAATAATCAGAACAAACAGGAGAATTCCAAGAGTCCCTAAATCCAACCATGCCTGGAGAAAGCTGTTGTGGGTCGCTTTCCAACTCGCATTGCCAAAAGCCGTTCCTCTTGCAACACGTGAATTGGCAGTTCCAGCACCAACAATCAAGTGGTCATCCACAATAAGTTGAATAGTTTCCTTCCAGATTGCTAAACGACCGGCTGAGGCTTCAGTGACATCAAAATTATAATCTACGCCTTCCAAGACCTCCTGCCACCTCTGTTTTATTTTATCAGCGTGAGAAGTTAAAAAGAAAATACTTATCAATGCAGCTATGAAGAGTTTTTTAAATATGCCAATCTGAAATGATGGTGAAAAAGATATGAGTCCGACACAACAAAGAAGAGCAAGCAATCCACCACGTGAACCCGTCTTGAAAATGCTCATGATCAACATGACAAGAACAAGGGTGGAAAGTATCTTTCCTTTTAGTTTTGAAGTGAGGAAAAAAGCTACAAATATTGGAAAGGCGCAGGCAAATAAGAGCGCAATTTCATTGGGATCATAGGTGCGGGTAACCGAATATCTCCCTTCCACGTCAAGCTCGGGATTAATAAATAGTGCCGCAACAAGAACAACGACAGCGACAGAAAAGACTTTTAGTACTGTTCTCAAGTCCTTTTTATTGTCAACAGCAACAAAACAGAAGAAAAAAATAGCCAGATTAATAATTATCGGCCCTTTTGCGCAAAACTGAAATGCATTGGATGGCCACACTGAGAAAGGAATCGTCGCAAATGCTAACAAAGTGAACCCTGCCATAAGTCTCACTTCTTTCTCTCTTAGCCAACGACGGCTTCCTGCCATGCCACTAACCAGGAACCATAAACTCGAGACAACAAGAGTTACAAAGTTAATACGCAGGGCACCCAGAGGAGGAACAAGTTCGCCCAGACGGGAGACAGAAGCAAAGATAGTGAAGCATATGAAGTAAAAAAACAGCCTGCTTGCTTTAGGTGCGTCTTGCAAATGTGTTTTCTGCATGCCCCTCCAGGACAACTAATCGGCCAACTACAATTGTTTCGCTACTCTTTCAGATTAAACAATAATTTCCTTCCCAAAAGCATTGTTCATTACAATCCCACTAAAACAATATATGGGTCTGGTTTCGTACAGATAACTAACTATTACTCAATCGGAAATGAGCCGTCGGGTTCCTTTTCTTTTTCATTTATTCGAAAAAGTGCCGGTGGTGATAGAGCACCATGGAGTGCAAAAGACAACATTCCAACCCCAAAGATGAATTCCCTCACTTCAGACGCTGTATCTTGTGGCAGAGCGTGAAAATAATACTTGCCATACAAATACGCGCCAATAAAGAGCCCTGTGTAACAAATTGGTGCGACCGGGAAGGCGATGTGTTGTATTACACGTCTGCCCAGCTTGCTCATTGCGCACAGAGGGAAAAACAGGCCGGTCAGAAACATCATGATAGAGAGCCAACGATACTTTCCACCCAGAATTCCCTCCAACGACTCAATATTATGAATGTTTATTTCATTCTGTTCATTGATCTCAGCAAGTTTTTCGGGAGTGGCAATATTAAATATCCTTTGTCCCCAGCTGATTTCCTCACCCATAAAAATAAACATCAACAATATCCAGCCTATTGTCATCAGATACCCTGACCTGGGTCCTGCTTTAAGAAAATCACTGCGAATAGCAAAAATCAGGAAAAAACCACTGGCTATACCAAAGAAAATTGCTGTAAAATTTTCTATCGATCCATCTTCTCTTGTTATTTTCACAAGAGAATCAGCATCAAATTCAGCCAGAACAACAAAAACAGCAACAACTGCTATACTTAACAATGTCCCTAAAAGAAACTGCCTGCAATTACAATGTCCCATATCAAATCCCTGAATTGTAAACTGTATTAATGAGTTCTCAATTTACACTCCTGAATTTCAGCCTGTCTAAAATGGTCCCCTTTTTAGATCACATGAGACTCAGACCAGTAAGGGCAAACCCTGATGCTATTTAGTCGTTCCTCTTGCTTTTATCCTATTCGGAATATAATTGGAAATCAAACTTCGGTTTTCATATAGCTCACTTACCAACTAATAAAAGTAAACTGATCTCTTTTTTACTCCTTTTACCGGTTTCCTTTTTTCTTTTTTACATTTAGCATTTTACACACTTTCCATTATCGGCCACAGATTGAAACAGGAATATCCAAAAGCGTGACATCATTCTATTTTATTGCCGATGCGGCTGTATGCTATTTTACAAAGGAAGTCTATGCTATCCACCGGTGATGAAGCCTTATGGTCAATAGCCTGCAGGCTGATTCATCCTTTTTCGTCTGTCTTTAGATGAGACCTTCATCAATAACTGAACAAAGTAACTCCAGACAGCGACCCTTAAGATTTATCTGATCTTTTTGCGGTTAAAAAGACAGAGCTTCACCAACTGAATAACTTTAAGTAATTGTCTTAACTTTCTACTTACCATCGAACCGCTCAACTCTT
>CAZLGM010000046.1:0-17696 GCA_964558875.1 uncultured Desulfocapsaceae bacterium | reverse complement strand
CCGATATCCTGCTGGTGGAAGATATTGTCGACTCCGGTCTGACCATGGCCTGGCTGATTGATCATTTTAATAGCAGGCAGGCCAATTCGGTGAAGATCTGCTCATTGATAGACAAAGCTGAGCGACGGGAAGTCGATATCACAATAGACTATCTCGGGTTTGATATTCCCAAAGGTTTTCTGGTGGGCTATGGTCTCGACTTCAATGAACAGTATCGCCACCTTCCGGGAATCTTTCACCTAACCCCCGACAACTCTTAAGAGCATATCCAGGAGGTTTTACTGATGGCAAACCACTCAATTGCTGTTATCCTTTCCGGCTGCGGTCATCAGGACGGCAGTGAAATCCATGAAGCCACCCTCACCCTGTTGGCCATCCATACCCAGGGAGCCGATTATCAGTGTTATGCTCCCAATATTACACAACACCACGTTTTGAACCATACCGACGGCAGCGAGATGGATGACAGTCGCAGCGTCTACCTCGAGTCAGCCCGAATCAGCCGGGGCAACTTAAAAACACTCGATGATTTCAACGCGGACAATCATGACGCTCTGATTATCCCCGGTGGACTGGGTGCAGCAAAAAATCTTTCGACCTTCGCCTTTGACGGAGAAAGCTGCACTGTCAATGAAGGAGTTAAGCGGGCCGTGCTGAGCATGACCGATCAAGGCAAACCCATCGGTGCGCTATGCATTGCTCCGGTCATCCTTGCCAAGGTATTGGATCGTGTCACGCTCACCATCGGCAACAATGCTGAGGTTGCCTCAAAAATCGAGCAGATGGGCGCCATTCACCAGGATTGCACTCCCTCAGGGATTGTTGTTGACGAAGCAAATAAAATAGTCACCACTCCCTGCTACATGTATGACTCCCAGGTCAATAAGGTTGCGGAAGGCGTTGACAAACTGGTGGCCGAAATCCTTCGAATGATCCTGAATTAGGAGAAAGAAGAGCTATTTCCCCAGACAGAACCGCTCAAAGATCACATCGAGGATATCTTCAGTGGTGGTGATACCGATGATGTCTCCCAACTGATCGAGACAGTCCTGGAGATCAACGGCAATAAGGTCGGAGGTCTGGCGGGAGATTAAGCCCTCTTTTGCCCTGCGGCAGGCTGCAAGCGCCCGGACAAGGGCGTCCTTGTGGCGGATATTGGGGGCGCAGCCCTCCTCCTTGAGCTGGCCTTGTCCACCAACAACCAAGTTGAAAATGGCCGTTCTCAACTCATCAAGGCCCTGCTGATGCTTGGCCGAGATCTTCACTCTTGGTACGGATTTCCCTATTTCGGCAGGAATATCTTCTTCGGGCAACTCTGCCAGATCGACTTTGTTCTCAACAAGGATCACCGGCGTTGATCCGATGGATTGATAGAGGACCAGGTCTTCTTCAGTGAAACCTCGAGTGGTATCCACCAGAAAACAGACCAGGTCGGCCCGGCTCATCTGCTCTTTGGCCCGACTGATCCCCATCTGCTCAACCTCTTCTGCATGTTCCCTGATCCCTGCTGTATCCACAATCCGAACCGGCATACCAAAGATATCGATATACTCCTCAATAGTGTCTCTGGTGGTGCCGGGAATATCGGTCACCAACGCCCGTTCTTCCTGAAGAAGGCAATTGAGCAGGCTTGACTTGCCCACATTGGGGAGGCCGGCTATGACAACAGAGATCCCTTCACGGAAAATCTTTCCCTGATCGGCTTCAGCAACCAGCTGTTTCAAAGGCAATTCAACTTGGGTGTTCAAATGCTCAAGCAGATGCCCATGATCGACAATCTCAACATCCTCATCGGGAAAGTCGATGGCCACTTCCACCACAGCCCGCATTTCGACAAGGGTCTGGCGCACCGTTTCAATACGGTGATAGAGAGAGCCGGAGAGCTGATCCATTGCCATCTCCACCCCTTTTCTGGTACGGGCGCTTAAAATATCGATAACCGCCTCGGCCTTGGTAAGGTCGATACGACCGTTCAAAAATGCCCGCTTGGTAAATTCTCCCGGCTGGGCAAGTAAAACGGAAAAGGAGAGAATGAGTTCGAGAATGGTACGCAGAACAAGAAAAGATCCATGGCAGTGGATCTCCACCACATCTTCCCTGGTATAGGTTTTGGGCGCCCGCATATAAACAACGAGCACTTCGTCGAGCACTGTATCATCGGCAGGGTCAATTATTCGCCCATAGTAGAAGCGATGACTGGCAAAGGAGCAGGAGTCGTCGTTCGGCTGAAAAATCCGACGAATTACATGGGGGGCTTCCGGACCGGACATCCGAATGATCCCTATCCCCCCGGAACCGGGAGGAGTTGAGATGGCCGCTATGGTATCACTGTTAGTACTCAACGCACGCAGGAAATTGAGTTTCTATGGAATGTGAACGGCAAGGGTATGGATAGTGGCCTTGTAGACTCATAATCAGTCGTTCTTGTTTTTTTTGCTGGAGCTTCTCCGACCCGATCTGGCATTACCACGGCTCCGACCGGATGAACGCTTTTTTCTTCCCGGCTTGAAAATAAGGACCTTCTTAAATGGTCCTTCACCGACGCTTCGGCTTTTCACACCGCTATCACCCTGCAGTTCAAGGTGGACGATCCGTCGCTCTGAGGGATTGAGCGAAGGAATGACCCGGGTTTTGCCGTCTTTTTTAACCTTATTACCGAGTTCTCCGGCTTTTTCCTTCAGCTCTTCCAACCGTCGTTCTCTATAATTGCCGACATCGACGGTGATCCTGGGCCGCTCGGTGATCTTGCGGGCAATCATCTTCCTCAACAGATACTGAAGCGCTTCAATCGTCTTCCCTTTGGGTCCGGTCAGCTCGTCTTCAAAGTCACTTTCGATCTGGCAGTGAACTGTCTGAGAGTCGACCCGCACATCAACTGTTGACGGAAATTCCATTAACTCCAGGACCTGGTTCAGCTCACTGTTAATCAGCCGGCAATCTTCCTTACTGTACAGCTTCTGAGCACTTGTGTCCTCTTCAACCTTTTTTTCCTTTGGTTTTTTCGGTGCATCCGGTTTGGAATCTGCTGGTGTCGAAGTAGGTTTCTCTTTCCTGCTTTTTCTTTTTGAATGGGAAAAAGAAGTCTCGAGTTCTTCTATCTCATCTTTGACTGTTATACGAATATGGGCTTTTTTTCGGATAAGTCCGAAAATACCACTTGAGCCGGTTTCAACCACTTTGATATCGAGCAGTTCCTGGGGGACAGCCATTTCTTTGCAGGCTGCCTGGATGGCATCGGCTACGGTTTTACCATAAAAATCTTTTTTATCGGAAGCCATGTGTTTTCCTTTATCTCTTTTTGGACTCAAGCACTCTTCTTGGCACTTCGGTTAATAAGCTGCTGCTGTAGAATCGCCAGCAGATTATTAACAAACCAGTAGAGAACAAGACCTGAGGCAAAGTTGAGAAACATAAAGGTAAAAATAACCGGCAGAAACATCATGATTTTCGCCTGGGTCGGATCAGCGGTGGTCGGGGTCAGCTTCTGCTGGATAAACATCGAAGCGCCCATGAGAAGAGTCAGGACAGGGATACCGCCAAGATACGGAATACCCAGTTCCATCCACAGTCTGTCCGGTGCCGAGAGATCGGTAATCCACAGCATAAAGGGAGCGTGCCTGAGTTCTATACACTGCAAGAGGACTTTATATAAGGCGAAGAAGACCGGGATCTGCAGCACCATCGGCAGACAGCCTCCCAGGGGATTCACCTTATACGTCTTGTAGAGGTTCATGACCTCCTGGTTCATTTTGGTGGCATCATCCTTATATTTTTCCTTAATCTTGACCATTTTTGGCTGAAGCTTCTGCATATTCTTCATCGATTTCAGCCCTTTCTGAGTGATCGGCCAGAAAATAATCTTGAATAAGATGGTCACCAGGATGATGGCAACACCATAATTTTTGACATACCCGTAAAAGAAGTTCAACAGCACAAGCGTCGGCCTGGCGATAATATCAAACCAGCCGAAGTTGATCGATTTTTCCAGATTGTGGCCGATCTCCTGGAGCGAGGAGACCTTTTTGGGTCCGTAGTAAATGGTATATGTGTAGACTTTCTGCTCTCCCGACTGCAGGGTGTCGAGCTTACCATTGATACGCATGCGGACAAGCGAATCATTGCCATCAACGATCACCGACTGTCCCAGTCCTTCACCCGGAACAACGGCGCACATGAAATAGTTACCCTCATAGGCCGCCCATTGGACCGGTCCTTTCATTGTCTTGGTACCGGTCTCAAACTCCTTGGACTTGATCTCTTCCAGGGTATCAGTGCTGTTGAGATAGACTGCCGGGCCACTGAAGAGCCAGCGGCCGACGGCACCTTCATCCTGAGTAAACGGCGCGTTGACCTGGTGCAGAGTCGGTGTTCCCTGGAGTGGGGTATTTGAGATGTTTTTAACCAGTACACTGAGTTGAAAGAGATAGTTTTCCTTATCAAACCGGTAGTTTCTCTTGATTTCAAGACTGTCTCCTGATTTTGCCGACAGCGTCAGTTCTCCTTTGGATTCATTGGTGAAATCCACATTCTGGCTGGAGCTGTTATATACCAGACGATCACCACCAAGACCTCCCCAGGAAAATTTGAGCGGAAAGCCCTGGTTGGGAGCAGTTTGAATGAGTTGTTTACCGGCTGAATCCGATTTCGACTCCTCTTTATGTTTTTTAAGTATAAAACTCTCTATGGCACCACCGTTTTCGGAAACTTTCGCACTGTAGAGATCTGTCTCCACCGTGACAATTTTGGCCGGTACTATCGGCGCTGTTGGAGCTGTTGGGGTAGGCGCCGCTTGCGGAGCTGCAGCCGGTGCCTGTTGAACCGGCTGCTGGGTAACAGGGGGTGTAACAGCTTGCTGCCCTGTTGGGCCGGCAGCGGGAGCCTGTTGATTTTGAACTGTGTCCGCCGGGGGTTGGGTAACTTCCGGTTGCTGTTCGAAACCGACGAATAAGTACTGGTACCCAAATAAAATGACAAATGAAACAACGATTGCCAGTAAGGCTCTTTGCATATCCATGATATTACCGTTTCAAAGTGTGGAGTGAACGTTCGAGAATGGTGTAGATTCCGATTGATTAGTTGGCTCACTCAAATTATTTGTCCACATTTGTTGTCGTCGCGGGCAGTGGACACACAGGGTCATGCCCCCCTTTTGAAAAGGGATGGCATCGTAAAATTCGCCATAGAGCCAGAAGAAAACCACGAAACATTCCATGGACTTCGATGGCCTCAATAGCATATTCGGAACAGGTTGGTGTAAAGCGACAGCTGGGGGGGAAAAGCGGAGAGATCAGGTATTGATACCCTCGGATACCAACAATAAAAAACTTCTTCAGTGCGCGATGAAATATCATCATCTTCTATTCCCGGTGAGCAGACCTCACCGAAGCTGAAGAGGATATGGTTCTCCCTGACGCACTCTAAGCTTGAAAGAAAAAATATAGATTTAACAGATAATAACGGATCAACTTGTGAATCAAAGCAGCCCGCTGACAGCCTGTGTCACTGCTTCTGGTGAGTTTAATGAGAAACCGGGCCGCACTGTGACAACGATATCCGACTTGGGCGGATAAGACTCTCGTGCCAGTCTGAACGACTCCCGGATGATTCGTTTAATTCGGTTTCTCTTTACAGCTCCTTTGATCTGTCTATGAATTGAAATCCCGAGTCTGTTATATCCCAGATTGTTTTCAGCCACTATCAGGGTGAAATTATTCCCCTTAAATCGCTTCCCCTTTTTGTAAATAGCCTGATACTCCCATCCTTTTCTTACAAGACTACGTTTAGGGAGTCCAAATTGCTTCAAGGTATCAGACGGCCAGCCTCTTTCGTCCCTTGGCCCTGCGGGCGTTTAAAATGGCCCGTCCGGCACGGGTTCTCATACGAACGCGGAAGCCGTGGGTCCGTTTACGTTTGGTGTTACTCGGTTGATATGTCCGTTTACTCATGTGTATATCCTCTAATCTATTCTCTTGGTTACAATATTGATAAAATAAGATGACAATATTAAACATACAAGCCGTCGGCTGTCAAACATTTTCGTGGCAACAAGCAGTGCTGTCCGGATTGCCTTCCCTACTCGGTTATGCTAGATTGTTCCGCAAATCGGCAATAATTTTGCACATGATTACAGATATGAACAAACAGAATACTCATCCACAGACCTACAATGACATAGACTGGAACGTACTATGGCAGAATGCCAGAAAGCGTAAATCGTGGAACTCTAAACAATCAGACGACTGGGATAAAAAAGCGCCATCCTTTGCCAAACGAAACAGGAACTCTCCCTACATCTCCCTGTTTCTCTCGCACCTGGTATTAGACGATTCCCTGTCTGTACTTGATGTCGGCTGCGGACCCGGGACCCTTGCCATTCCGCTTGCCGCCAAGGTCCGCCGTGTCACCTGCATCGATTATTCGAAAGTTATGCTGGAACTGGTAGAACAACGAGCCGAGGAAGAGGGGCTTACCAACATACAGACAGATCATTGTGCCTGGGAAGATGATTGGAAGGCAAATAACATCGACGTCCATGATTTTACCATATCTTCCCGCTCCATAGGCGTCCAGGACCTGGCCGGCGCCTTAAAAAAATTGAACAACTTTACCAGAAAAAGAGTATTCGTCACCGATCGCATCTCTCCCACGCCGTTTGATCCGGAAGCCTTTGCAGCTATTGGCCGGCCATTCGACGCTGGGCCTGATTATATTTACACGGTGAACTGTCTCTACTCCCTCGGTATTCATCCATCGGTCACCATCCTGGAACTCGACAGCAATTTTTCCTTTGCAACCATAGAAGAAGCTGTGGAGTCGTACAGTTGGATGTTCAAGGATCTGAGCACCGCTGAAACCAAGAAGCTGACTGAATATGTCCAATCAAGAGTTGTCAGCTCAGATGATAGCGGGCTGACTGTCCACAGAATGAACCCACCCAGGTGGGCATTAATCAGCTGGCAGCCGTCTGAAAAGTTGTAAGAGATTATTAGCAATCTCTCTTTCTTCTGAAAAAAACAAAACAGACTATGAACGAAAATGAATACGATATAGCGGTAATCGGGGCCGGACACGCCGGCTGTGAAGCGGCCCTTGCTGCTGCCAGAATGGGGCTTAAGACCATTATCGCTGTCATCAATGTGGATACTATCGGCGCCATGTCGTGCAATCCTGCCATCGGCGGGCTTGCCAAAGGCCATCTGGTCAGAGAGATCGACGCCCTTGGCGGTGAGATGGGCCGAAACATCGATGCCACCTCTATCCAGTTCAGGCGACTCAATACAAGCAAGGGACCGGCTGTTCGCTCATCCAGAGCCCAGGCGGACCGGCTGCTCTACAGATTGAGAATGAAATCGATAATGGAAAACCAGGACAATCTGACTATTCGCCAGACCGTGGTCGATTCGATTCTGGTTGAAGATGACAAAATCTGCGGACTGGTCAGCTCATTGGATGAGGTGATCACAACAAAAGCGGTAATCGTTGCCACCGGCACTTTTTTAAACGGTTTAATCCATATCGGTTTGAAAAATTTCCCTGCCGGCCGTATGGGGGATGTGCCCTCAACCAGCCTGGCGTCCTGGTTCAAAGAAGCCGGGTTCGTTATGGGCCGGATGAAGACAGGAACGGTGCCGAGAATCGATGCCAAGACCATCGATTATTCCGAACTGGAGCCCCAACACAGTGATGAACCGGCAGCCTTTTTCTCCATTTTCTCTAAAGGTGAGTACGTTTTAGACCAGCGTCCCTGCCACATTACCTACACCAATGAACAAACCCACATGGTGATCCGAGGGTCTATCGATCAGTCGCCCATGTACAGCGGAATCATCGAGGGCATCGGCGCCCGTTACTGCCCCTCCATTGAAGACAAGGTTATGCGCTTTCCAGAAAAAGAGCGTCACCAGATATTCCTTGAACCGGAGGGATTGGATACGGTCGAGGTCTACCCTAACGGTTTACCCACCAGCTTACCCCTGGCTACCCAGATCAGGATGATTAACTCGATCAAAGGGCTTGAGAAGGCACGCATTATCCGTCCCGGTTATGCCATCGAATATGATTATGTTGATCCGCTTGAACTCAGCCCGACCCTTGAAACAAAACGAATCCAGGGTCTCTACCTGGCCGGGCAGATCAACGGTACATCCGGCTACGAAGAAGCTGCGGCCCAGGGGTTGATGGCGGGAATTAACGCAGCCCGGAAAATCCAGGGGAAAGAAGGAATTGTCCTTGACCGTTCACAGGCCTATATCGGTGTTCTCATAGATGATCTGATTACCTGCGGCACCAAAGAACCGTATCGGCTGTTTACCTCACGGGCCGAATACCGACTGCTTCTGCGGGAAGACAATGCAGACAGCCGTCTCTGCGAAATCGGTTATGACATCGGCTTGCTTGATGAAAAAAGCTACCACAGCTTCCGTGACAAGCAGGCTCTTATCGAACAGGGGGAAAAGTTGCTTGCATCGGTCGATATCAGACCAAACAAGGAAATGAACATGGCTCTTGAGCGGCTATCCTCTTCCTCTTTAAAACAGAAATGCTCATTGGCCGATCTGTTGCGAAGACCTGAAATCAGGATTGACCAGCTTACCCAGTTACCTCTTGATTCAACAGTGATTGGGTCAATATCCCAACTCTGCTCCTCTACCGTCAAGGAGGAGGTTCAACTGCGCATCAAGTTCCAGGGATACATTCAACGTCAGCATGAGCAGGTGGCTCGATTTAAGAAAATGGAAGGGATCAGACTGCCGGATGACCTGGATTTCTCGTCATTATCCGGTCTGTCCAATGAGGTTGTTGAAAAACTCACTACCATCCGGCCGCGTTCGCTGGGCCAGGCCTCACGAATTTCCGGCATAACCCCGGCCGCCTTGTCGGTGCTGCAGGTTCATCTGAAAAAGATGGGAAAATAAAGGGAAAATGACAAAACAAACCTCCCTCATCATTGTTATATTGCTGGTTTTCATGGTGTCCGGCTGTTGCCCACCAAAACAGATCAAGGAGTTTAAAAGCGACGGCTGCTCGCTTTTTCCCGACGGTACACTGGCCCAGAGGAATAAATGGTATCACTGTTGCTATAATCATGATATCGTTTACTGGCATGGCGGGACCGCAACCCAAAGGAAAGAAGCCGATCGCAAGTTGCGGGCATGTGTTGCCGAGACCGGTCATCCGCGGACCGGCAACCTTATGTACATGGGTGTTCGGCCCTTTGGTATCCCCCAGATTCCGGCCTGGTTCCGCTGGGGTTTCGGCTGGTCTTATGGACGCGGTTATAAAGAGCTGACAGAAGAAGAGCGGCAGCAAGTCGACAAACTTAAACCACCTCCCATGGTTTCCCCTCAGTAATCACTCGCTGCTGTTACAGATATAGATACCAATTTATTGCATATCCCTCAGGACGCTATAATGCTCGCACTCACTTTTCCAACTATCGACCCAACCCTTGTTCAGATCGGCCCTTTGCAGGTTCGCTGGTATGGTCTGATGTATGTACTCGGTTTCTGTGCCAGCTATTACCTGGCCCTGTATCAGATTAAGCAGAACCGGTTTAATGAGTTGGAAAAGAATTTTGAAAATCTTAACATCCTGCTGATTCTCAGCCTGATCATCGGCGCCAGGCTGGGGTATGTGCTGTTTTATAATCCACTTTATTATCTGCAAAACCCCTTAGAAATTCCGGCAACCTGGTCTGGCGGTATGTCGTTTCACGGCGGCTGCATTCTGCTCATCATCACCGGCATCCTGTTTTGCCACTTCAAGCGGCTCGACTTCTGGAAAACGGTCGACATATATATTGTAACCACACCGATCGGTCTTGGTTTAGGTAGGCTGGGCAACTTCATCAACGGTGAATTATTCGGCCGACCTTCCGATGTGCCATGGGCCATGGTTTTCCCACACGGCGGCAATATCACCAGACACCCCTCCCAACTCTACGAGATGCTGCTTGAAGGTGTCCTGCTTTTCCTCATTCTTTGGCCGCTTCGGAAAAAGCCTTGGCAAAAATCAAATCGTAATTGGCCCCACGGCTCTATGCTGGCTCTACTTCTTATTTTATACGGCTCCTTTCGTATTTTTGTCGAATTCTTCAGAGAGCCGGACGCTCACCTGGGTTATTATTTCGGGCTGTTTACCATGGGACAGATACTTTCAAGCCTGATGATCATCGCTGGAATCCTCATCTGGATTATCCGGCGAAAAAGTGCGGAAAAGACCGCCACCTAAGCCTGAAGTAAACTTTTTTTACCAGGAAGCTTTTTCTTCTTGACTATCTTATTCATCACGATAAGACTAATAAGTTTGTAAACACGCATTTCTCACTTCCCGGTGGCACCAGATTTACGATTGAAAAGAGTCGACGCGGCTCTTTTATCTTTTTACCGAGTTGTTGCAATCGTTTATACACCGAGGATGTTGAGACAGGTGCGGACGCTGGGCGACAAGCAAATTTCAGCGCTGCCTGACAGCGCTACGTTGGCCATAAAATCCATGCGGCCAACGTGGCAGATGTGGTTGTATCAACGACCGCATGCCAAACGATTACAACATTTAGGTACTATTTATATATTGAGGTCTTTTGTTTATGCTCACTCGAATCTTTCCATTCCTGGAATGGTTCAAGGGGTACAGTAGTGCGCTATTCAGGGCTGACCTGATAGCGGGAGTTACTGTTGCCCTTGTCCTCATTCCTCAGTCCATGGCCTATGCCCAGCTTGCCGGGCTGCCTGCCTATTATGGACTGTACGCGGCTTTTCTGCCGCCCATGGTTGCCGCCCTTTTCGGCTCGAGCCGCCAACTGGCTACCGGTCCGGTGGCAGTTGTGTCATTGATGTCCGCCGCCTCCCTGGAGCCGCTGGCTACTGCCGGATCAACAGAATTCATCGCCTACTCGATAATACTGGCATTGACTGTCGGCATCTTCCAGTTTTTGCTCGGAGTTCTCCGGCTGGGCCTGGTGGTCAACTTTCTCTCCCATCCAGTGGTCAATGGTTTTACCAATGCCGCTGCCATCATCATAGCCAGCTCCCAGTTTTCCAAGTTCTTTGGTGTTTACGTCGATAAAGCGCCCCACCACTACGAGACCATGGTCAGGGTTGTTCAGGCTGCCCTTGATTTTACCCATCTTCCCACCCTGCTCTATGGTGTAGGCGCTGTGTTGATCATGGTAGTGCTTAAAAAGATCAACCCCAGGCTACCTAATGTACTGGTGGCAGTTGTCATTACCACCGTCATTTCCTACTTCACCGGTTTTAACAAAGATGCCATCATAGATATCAAGCAGGTTCAGTCTCCTGTTTTTCATCAGAAAATTGATGCATTTAATCAAGCAGTTTTAAAAATCACTGAACTTGGGGAAGAAAGGGCTTTAATCGGTATTGAAGTCGATCAGGAAAAGAAAAAAAGCCCATCCAACGTCAAGTCACTTGGGCTTATCCAGGCAGAAGCAAAAATGGCGTCCTTAACCACTTTGATCGAAGGGCAAAAACATCAGGCCCATTTGCTCCGGCATGATTTAAGGCAAATGAAATTCAACATTGGTGGTTCAGGATCGTCCGCAAATTTTTTCGAGCAAGGCAACATACCTGAAAAAGTTGCGGTTGAAAAAGGAACCTGGCGTTTGAAAGTTAAAAATTCCCAGCTTGACACTGCAAAACTTAAGATGATGGGCGGTGGTGCGGTTGTAGGCGATATCCCTGCCGGTCCTCCACCACTTGGTATTCCGGATATCACTTTCAAGTCTTTTTTTAAGCTGCTGCCCACTGCGATCATTATCTCACTCCTTGGTTTTATGGAAGCAATCGCCATTGCCAAAGCGATGTCGGCCCAGACCGGTCAGAAACTCGACCCAAACCAGGAGTTAATTGGTCAGGGACTGGCAAACATTTTCGGGTCAATCGGCCAGAGCTATTCCATTTCAGGTTCTTTTTCCCGTTCAGCCGTCAATCTTCAGGCAGGTGCCATAACCGGCATTTCATCGGTTATCACCTCACTGATGGTCATAATTACCCTGCTCTTTTTCACACCGCTGCTCTATCATCTTCCCCAGGCGGTTTTGGCAGCGGTCATCATGATGGCGGTCATCGGGCTGGTGAATGTCAAAGGTTTTCTTCATGCCTGGAAGGCCCAATGGTACGACGGCTTGATTTCCGTTCTCAGCTTCTGTGTTACCCTCTATTTTGCCCCCCATCTTGACAAGGGCATCATGGTGGGAGTGGCCCTGTCCATGGCTGTCTTTCTGTACAAATCCATGCGGCCGGTTGTCGCCGAGCTGTCCTTAAACGAAGAGAATGTGTTGAAAAGCTCTGAGCATTACCGTTTAAAGGGGTGCAGACATCTCTCGGTTGTTCGCTTTGACGGTGCCCTGTTCTTTGCCAATGCCAGCTACCTTGATGAACAGGTTGCCCGGTTCCGGACAATACATCCTAATTTACGCTATATCCTGCTGGATGCCAGAGGTATTAACGACATGGATGCCTCTGGGGAAGAGGCTCTCGCCATGATCGTTAATCGGGTCCGAAGCGCCGGTCTCGGTTTTGCCATGTGCAATGTCAAAGGTCAGGTTATGGCTGTTATGGAACGTACCGGCCTATTATACAAAATAGGAAAGGACCATCTGTACACCGACACCGAGGAAGCTGTGGCAGCTATTACCGCAATCATTCATACTGACACGGATCTGCCCGAAGGCGGCTGTCGAAATTGCCCATTGACCCGATATCTGCCTGAGACCGAGCCGGCATAGTTTTGGGAAGCTTCCCCGGATGTGATAGATTGAGCCCCGATTTTCCAACGAGAAAATCGGGGCTTTTCGTTTGATAACCAAATAACCAGAGCGTTCACAGAGCAAACAGAGATGAACCTGCTGATTATCCGCATAGTATGACAACTAACAAAGGTGGATTCTCTTTTCTCCCCTGCACCAGAAAGGAGTTTAAACAACTCGGCTGGGATCAGGCTGATATTATCCTGGTGACCGGAGACTGCTATATTGACCATCCCGCTTTTGGAGTGGCCATCATCGGCAGACTGCTTGCCGCAGGCGGCTATCGGGTTGCTATCCTCTCACAGCCCCGCTTCACCTGCCCGGACGATTTTTATCGTTTTGGCCGACCGCGTCTTTTTTTTGGTATAACCGGTGGCAATCTCGACTCTATTGTTGCTAATTACACCGGCAACGGCAAGGTACGGACCTTCGATGCCTATTCACCACAGGGTAATCCCTGGCGATCCGGTCAAAAAACGAAATCCAACCGATATCGGCCTGATCGGGCTGTGCTTATCTATTCTCAGCTTGCCAGACAAGCTTACAAGGATGTTCCTATCGTGCTTGGTGGTATCGAAGCATCCCTACGTCGTTTTGTTCATTTCGATTACAAGCAGAACAAACTGCGCGACTCCTGCCTGACTGACGCCAAAGCAGACCTGGTCCTATATGGAATGGCAGAAAGATCGGTGCTGGAGACAGCCGACCGGCTGGCAGGAAATTATGGGTTGTTTGGAATACACGGCAGCTGTCTAAGGCTGAGTGATAACGAAATGAAAAAAACCTTCCCGGAGATGGTGGATGTGTCCGGCAATCCATTAATTGTCCTGCCTTCCCGACAGGAAATCGATGAGGACAATACACGGTTTCTGGCAGCGGAAAAAGAGATCGATCGGTTATCGCGTGGTTATTTAAACCGAATTGCCGTTCAAAAACAGAAAAACCACTGGCTCATCCAGTTTCCACCGAACGAGCCTCTATCAACTGAAGAAATGGACGAAGTATATGCGCTTCCCTTTTCACGCGCCATTCGTTCAGCACAAACAGATGTGCCGGCTTATACCATGATACGCCATTCAGTGACTATTGTGCGGGGATGTCCCGGAAACTGCTCTTTCTGTGCCATCAGCCGGCATCAGGGACCGCGGGTCACCAGCCGTTCGATAGACTCCATTGTCGGTGAAGTTCAACGGGTCAGCCAGATGGACGATTTTACCGGAACCATCACTGATCTCGGTGGACCAACGGCCAATCTTTTCGGCACAAAATGCGCTATCGGATCATGTAAACGACACGACTGCCTCTACCCGGGAGTCTGTAAACAGTTACAGATTGATGAACAGCAGTTTATCAACTTACTGGACATCCTTGGGTCAATTGACAGTGTCAAACACTGCTTTATCTCATCGGGTCTGAGAATGGAACTTCTGCTTAAGACTCCGAGATTTCTGCGTCGACTCATACAATCGCATACTCCGGGATCCTTAAAAATTGCTCCTGAGCATACAGAAACTGAGGTCCTGACGCTGATGCATAAAGAACCTTACGAGCAACTGGTTAAACTGGTCAAGCAATGCAAGCGGGTGGGGAAAGCGTTAAAAAAGGAGGTGATTCTCAACCCGTATATCATCCTTTCTCATCCCGGCTGCGAGGACAATCATAACCGGAAGATGATCACGAAATTGAAAAAACTCGGCCTTCAGGTCAGGCAGTTTCAGGACTTCACTGCCACTCCCGGAACTTTGTCAACAGCTATGCTGGTTTCGGGTTTGCACCGGGACAGCGGAGAAAAGATCCATATCCCAAAGGGACAGGCACAAAGACGGAAGCAGAGAAGAGTGGTTGAAAAAACGTTTTTTCCTGGGATAAAACGTAAAAAAACCTAGGTCCATGAATAGCGATCGAGTTACAGCACAGACAATTGCTCAATCATTCATATTTATAGCTATAGGGACCGCCATATCCACCAAGAACTTTAGTTTCGATGATGTTTGATTTATAGCCGTTAAAAACAACCCCAATGATCTTGTTCCTGCCGATATTTTCCACAAGCTTTTTCACCTGGCTCTTGTTCGAACCTCCCCACCTGACCACCAGCACCACGCCGTCGACCTGTCTCGTCAGTACCAGCGTTTCTGAGACCGCCTGCATGGGAGGCGAATCAAACACGATATAGCGATTATCATATCTTTTTGACAGTTCACGAACCAGCTGTTTCATCCTGGTCGATCCAAGAAGCTCTGCCGGATTTGATGGTGGCCGACCTGCCGGCAACAGACTCAAGCCTTCAACCGTTGTCTGATGAATCAGCTTGTCAAGGGGAGCCCGGTCCTGGAGGTAATCGGCCAGACCATATTGGCTGCGAATACCAAACAGTTGGGCCAAAGCCGGTTTACGCAGATCACAACCGACACACATGGCATACTGGTCAACGCTCTGGGCAATGACAATACCAAGATTGGCTGCCACAAAGCTCTTGCCCTCGGAAGGAGCTGAAGAAGTGATCAGTATGGTTTTCGGTGGTTTTGTTCCGTCATCGGGATAGAGAATCCGGGAACGCAGCATTCGAAATGATTCGGAAAGATGTGAGCTGTAGGCA
The DNA here is from genome assembly GCA_964558875.1 of uncultured Desulfocapsaceae bacterium. Lineage (GTDB taxonomy): Bacteria > Desulfobacterota > Desulfobulbia > Desulfobulbales > Desulfocapsaceae > CAZLGM01. Next base: position 2,328 of record CAZLGM010000046.1, on the reverse strand, counting down.
TTGACCGCATCAAGCCGCTCATCCCAATTCTCACTGATGTCAGCTGTCGAAATAAAAGGATCTTCTACCAACAGTTGAGATACGCCTGCGGCTGAATCTTCTCCGGTCAGATCTCTGGAATGTTTATTTCTGGATTCTGGCTGATTATCACCAAAATCATTCATTCCATAATTGGATTTCTCAAGGGCTTTAGAAACCTTTCCCATATCAACTCACTATTGCAGCAGAGATGCCAGCCAGCCCTTATAATAAGCAAAGCCGGCCAATCCCGCTATGACCAGCACAACGAGCAGTCCGATAATCAGCCATTTTAAGCCGGACGACCCAACCCCACCAGGGGGAACCTGAAAGGTCAACTCTTCTCCCGGCACATTCAATTCTTCAGCGCACTCTCGCACGATCTTTTCGTTAATACTCGGTTGCTCGCTGGAATAGCCGGAAAGCAGACAATGATCGCTGAGTATATTGATCAGGCGGGGATTGCCACTGGCGGCTTTATGAATGGAACCCATGGCCTTTTCAGTAAAGATGTTATTACGCCGGGCTCCTGCTTTTTTCAATCTTGAGAGAATATACTGAACCGTTTCCTCATCGGTAAATGATTCGATATGAAACCTGATCCCAATTCGCTGTTTGAGCGGCTGAAGCCTTTCGGTTCCCAACCTTTTCAACATCTCCGGCTGGCCGATAAGGAAAATGGACAACACATTGCGGAATTTACCAGTCTGGTTGGACAACAGTCTGATCTCTTCCAGCAGATCCACCGGAATGACATGGGCCTCATCGAAAATCAACAGAACTTTTTCTTTCTTCTTATGGCACATCTCAAGCAGTTTGCCCAGATAGACCATTAATTTGGCTTTTATTACCGTCATAGGGCAGTTTCAACTGAGAAGCCAGGTAATAAAAAAGCTCGTCTTTGTCCATCGTCGGATTGGATATGAGGCAGAGTCGCACCGGTTTGGAAAGCAGAGTCACCAGGGTCTGGATCAGAGTCGTTTTTCCGGTTCCCACGCCGCCGGTCAGCAGGAGAAACGACTTATCTGAGACAACACCATATCGGAGTACTGCCAGGGCCTCCTTATGGGTTTCGCTTAAAAAGAACATTTTCGGGTCAGGGACCAACTCAAATGGTTTCTTTACAAGGCCGTAGAACTGTCTGTACATAGGATCGTCTAATAGTGATAACTCATGGATAATTGAGTGGGTTACTTCTCAAGGCTGTGATAATAGATAAAAAACTTGAGAATGTATTTAAGATTATGTGGTTGCCTATATCTCCGAGATACTTGTCTGGCCCAGCATGGTTAGATAATAATATACCCTTTCCACCAGCAATATGCCATAACTCCTAAGAGGGCGATGCTACAGAGAACAAACAGAATTACTCCCAGAATAAATATCCACTTGTCCTTTTTCTCCTCACCCGCCAATTTTACATATGGTACAGAACAAACAACCGGCAAGTCAAGGAAGCTTTCTATTTCAGCCTGGTCTTTAAAAGAAAAATCAAGCAGCTCGATACCAAAGGCTAACAGAGCGCCTAAACCAAGGCCCGCTGCTACCGCCGCTCCCATGATGAACGGGAAATTAGGTTTTACCGGCTTTTCAGGCAGCCTGGCCGGATCTTCAACCTTAAACTGACTGCCACGCTGTTTCCTCTCCAGGTTGAGGACCGACTTGGCCTGCAGGTTCTGAGCAACAAGATAGTCGTAGTGCCTTTTCAGCTCCCCATACTCTCTGGTCAATGCCGACCACTCCGCCTCCCTGATCGGTGCGGCTGCCACCCATTTTTCGTAATCGCCTATCTGCTTGTTAATCTGGATTCTTTCCGCCCCAAGAGCTTCAATGTTCATCGAGATACTCTTGAGCTGTAATTTGAGTTGAAGAATAACGGTATCAACCAGAATCTCCGGCTCCTCTTCCTCCTCTGTTGGTTCCTCATTTACCTTTTCGCCTGCCGCTTCCACCTCCAGGTTGGCAATCAGCCTGTTTATCCGTTTGATCTCCGGGTGCCTGTCGGTGTACTTCAAGAGCAGCATTTCTTTTTTCTTATTCATCCTGACGAGTTGCTGCCTGGCTGACTCATTTAATCGAACCTCGGTATTTTCGTTTTGATCCTCCTGTGTGGTGAGGGCCGACTGTTCGATTATCCTTTTTCTGGTTGCAATCTGTTCCTGGACCATCGCCTTGGTCCTCTCCAGGTCCTGCATGGAGTCCTGTTTGGCCTGATACTGCATCTGTAGCGAGGTCAGTCTCTCCATATTGATGACACGCTGCTCCGGCATCTCATTATAGTATTTCACCTTATAATCTCTCATGACCGCC
>CAZLGM010000045.1:0-17812 GCA_964558875.1 uncultured Desulfocapsaceae bacterium | reverse complement strand
TCCGATATCTGCTCTCCTGCAATTTAAGTGAAATCATGACGGTCTCCTTTGCCGCTTTTTTAGGACTGCCACTACCCCTGCTTCCTCTGCAGATTCTCTTTTTAAATATTGTCACCGATGTTTTTCCGGCGCTGGCCCTTGCGGCCGGTGAGGGAAATCCTGGGATTATGGGCCAGTCTCCCCGGTCGAAAAATGAGCCGATCATGACCGGTAAGCATTGGATGGGAGTCAGTGGCTACGGGTTGTTGATTTCCATTGCCGTACTTGGGGCATTCCTTATTGCCCTCAAGGTCCTGAATATGTCGGAACAAGAAGCGGTAACCATCTCCTTTCTGACCCTGGCCTTTGCTCAGCTCTGGCACGTTTTCAATATGAGGGAGAGAGGCAGCGGGTTGACCCAAAACGCAATGGTGAAAAATCCGTTTGTCTGGGGAGCCCTCGTGTTGTGCACCTTTTTGCTTCTGCTCACAATTTACGTGCCGCTGTTGTCGACGGTCCTGAAAGTGGCAAACCCTGGAATGATTGGAATGGCACTTGTCCTGGGCATGTCTTTTCTACCGCTTGTTTTTGGGCAGATCCTGGTTTCCCGGAAAGTGTCTACCGGTTGATTCAAGACACTGATATTATCCCCCGGATATGTAAGCAGAATTACCCGTTTCACACGTGGGCATAGTTTTATTTAACGGCGGCGGAACACTCCGACCAATACCAGTCCGGCCAGAAAGCCTCCAATGTGTGCCCAGAAGGCGACACCGCCTCCTGATGATTGAAGGGCCGGCAACCCACCTATCAGCTGGATGATAAACCAGTAACCGAGCATATAGACGGCTGGAATGGAGGCCGTAGTGATAAAGAAACCGAGAAAAATCAGGGTGTAGACTTTTGCTTTTGGATAGAGGCGGGCATAGGCACCCATCACGCCGCCGATGGCGCCGGAGGCACCGACCATCGGTATGGCGCTGGACGGATCGGTAATTACCTGGGCTGCAGCCGCGGCGATACCACAGAGCAGATAGAAGAGCAGGAAGGGGATATGGCCCATGGCATCCTCGACATTATCGCCAAAGACCCAGAGGAACCACAGGTTGCCGATCAGGTGAAACCAGCCGCCATGGAGAAACATATGAGTGATGATGGTGTAAAGGCCGCCCTGACCCTGGACAACGCAAATCAATGTTTCACTCATCGGGATCTGAATACCGGCCGGCAGCAAGCCAAGCACCTTGCCGGGGATCAAAGCAAAATGGCAAAACGATCCGGCAAGGGAGCGGGTCTCGCCCATTCCCTGAACAAAAATCCAGGCAGCACCGCAAAGAACAATAATGGTAATGGTTACGACGGGAAAAGTGGATGACGGATTTTCGTCACGCAGGGGAAACATCGGCTCAGGATTTCATACGAGGTAAAGGGTTTGTAAAACTGTTCCTTGATTTTACTCAAGGTTGAAACCTTCGTCTTCCAGCCTGACGGTATAGCCGGGCTTCAGGTTGGAGAATTCGTTGTACCAATATCCCATACCAACCATTTTTAGCAACAGTTGTTTTCCGCTGATCGTCATAGGAATCCCTGATTATCTTACAGTTTATTTGCTGGATAAGGCAGGATAAAAGGAGGTATAATAGAATATAATACAGGTTGACTGGGAGAGTTCCTATGAAACGGATACTAGTGACAGGAGCCACAGGCCAGATCGGCACCGAACTTGTTCCGGAACTGCGCAAACGTTATGGTAACCAGAATGTGGTGGCTGTCGGCCATCGCAAGGAGCCGTCTTCCGATTTAATCGAACAGGGCCCTTTTGTGGCCATTGATATCCGTGATCGTTCGAAACTCACCAAAACCGTCGCTTCCTTTGGCATCGATACCATCTATCATCTGGCCTCGCTGCTGTCGGCGGTCGCAGAGAAACAACCGCACCGGGCCTGGGAAATCAATGTCGATGGCCTGATCAATGTATTGGAAACAGCCCGGCTGCATAACTGTTCTGTCTTTTTCCCCAGTTCGATTGCAGCCTTTGGTCCGTCCACTCCTCCAAACAACGCACCTCAAGAGACCATCCAGAGACCCAGCACACTCTATGGGATCACAAAGGTCACCGGAGAGCTGCTCTGCGATTATTATTACAGCCGATACGGTATCGACTGCCGAGGTGTCCGATTTCCCGGACTGATTTCCTATGTTGCCCCACCTGGAGGCGGGACCACTGACTATGCTGTTGATATCTTCCATGCGGCTTTGGCCGGGCAGCGGTATCAATGCTTTCTAGGTCCCGAAACCAGACTGGATATGATGTATATGAAGGATGCCTTACGGGCTGCTGTTCAGTTGATGGAAGCAGACGCAGCTAAGCTGAGGTTTCACAACAGCTATAACATCTCAGCTATGAACTTCACTCCTGAAGAGATCTATGGAGCAATCCTGAGCAATATCCCTGATTTTGAAATGGTCTATGAGGTCGATCCATTACGTCAATCCATTGCCGATTCGTGGCCAAACAGCCTCGACGACAGTATGGCACGATCGGACTGGGGCTGGCAGCCACGTTTTGACCTTGAAACCATGACCGCGGATATGCTGACCCAACTGGCCGACAGGCTACCGGCCAAACAGGAGGTGTGACCATGTCGCTTGAAACTCTGGCTGACATATGTGAAACGGGTTTAATTCAACTCCGTGAAAAGGGTGCGCTGAAAGGGGCAGAATACATCATTTGCGGCATCAAATCAGCCGATGGTGAACAAGGTTTCCGTTATTATCTGAAAGGACATGGCAAGCGAGAGTTCATACGGATGAATTCAAACAGCTACCTTGGTCTTTCTTTTCATCCGGAGGTCCTCAGGGCTGAGGAGGAGAGCGCCGGACTTTACGGCGTAGGTCCTGGAGCGGTCCGCTTCATCAGCGGGACCTGTGAACCCCATATCAGGCTGGAGGACCAATTGGCCGAGTTTCACGGGCGGGAAGCCTGCTTGATCTTTAGTTCCGCCTACTCAGCAGTCATGGGAGTGCTGCCGCAACTGATAAATGAAGAGACCATGGTGATCAGCGACAGTTTGAACCATAACTGCATTATCAACGCTATCCGTCTTAGTGGCAAGGGAGACAAAAAGATCTACGCCCACCTTGATATGAACGATCTTGAATGTCAGATACAACACAGTGTCGGTAAAGCCAGGCGGATCTGTATTGTCACCGATGGTATTTTCAGCATGCGCGGTGATTATGCTCCACTTGATGAAATCGATGGTCTTCGCCGAGACTATCAGCACCAGTTCGATCAAGGTATTATTACCGTGATTGATGATTCTCATGGAGTTGGTGTTTTTGGTTCGAAAGGTCGAGGAGTGGAGGAATATACCGGTGTTCAGGCCGACATCCTGATAGCCACCCTAGGGAAAGCGTTTGGAGCTAATGGCGGCTATGCTGTGTCCGGTCGCTCAGTCATCGAGTTTTTGCGGCAGGTGTCGCCCTTTTATGTCTATTCGAATCCAATCACACCATCGGAGGCGGCCGCGGCAGCAACTTCCCTGAGTCTGGTGGATGGTCCCGAGGGCGGAGAGCGGCGTGTTAAGTTACTCACACTTGTCGACCATTTTGAGAAGGGACTGATACAAATCGGTTTGGAAACCATTTCAAGTCCCCATCCGGTAGTGCCGGCACTCATTCGGGACACCCGAAAGACCAAGGAACTGGTCGCCTATCTGTTTGATAAAAATATTTTAGTTACCGGTCTTTTTTATCCGGTTGTGCCGAAGGGGGAAGAGGAAATCAGATTTCAGCTCAGCACAGAACTGACAAGGCAGGATGTCGATTTTGTTTTGAAACAACTTGATAACTTCACATGGTCGTGACACAATAATGGTGTCGGTTTCCATTCATTCGGGTAATTGCTTTGTATCAGTTTTATGAAGTGATCAGGCGAAACAGGAGCAAACATGAAAGAAATTGTTTCAGACCACACATTAGTAGCCTATTGCGGCTTATATTGTGGGGCGTGTAAGAGATATCTCAGTGATAAATGTCCCGGCTGCCATGACAATGAAAAGGCATCCTGGTGCAAGATTCGATCATGTTGTATTGAACACGGATATGTATCGTGTGCCGACTGCGCTGAATATCAAGATCCGGTGAAATGTAAAAAAGTGAATAATCTGATGGCAAGGTTTTTCGGGTTGATCTTTCAGTCAGACAGGCCTGCATGCATCAAAAAAATAAAAGAGATTGGAGTTGAACGGTATGCCGACAAGATGGCAAAACAGAGGCTTCAATCAATAAAACGATAGGTTGCCTGCATAATTAATACTTTCTGTCAAATCAACAGATTATGTGAAAGATAGCTGCCTGCGGTACGGAACCAGAGACAAGGGAGAAAAATGAGCACCCATACCATTACTCCAGAAGAGGCATATCGCACGTGCGACCCGGATAGTTTGGGTTTTACAACCACCGATGAAATAGAGGATCTGACCAGATTTCTCGGTCAGGAACGGGCATTGGAGGCGGTTGATTTCGGTATCGGTATCGGCCACAGGGGTTTTAACCTTTTTGTTGTCGGACCACAGGGAACGGGGCGACACAGCGTCATCCAGGCATTTATAGATAAAAAGGCCAAGGAAGATCCTGAACCCTTTGATTGGTGTTACGTACAGAATTTCAGGGACACCCACAAGCCGTATGCCCTTCGCTTCCCCCCCAGAGAGAGCAGGATATTTAAAAAGGAGATGCATGATCTGATCGACATGCTGCAAACAACCATCCCGGCGATTTTTGAAGGAGAAGATTATCGGGCCAGGTCAAACGCCATTAATAACGTTACCAACCAGAAAATCGAAAAGCTCTACAAAGAAGTTGAACAGGAGGCCAAGAGCGAGAATATCGCTGTGGTCAAGAGTGAGCAGGGTATTTTATTCACCACTATGGGTGATGACGGTAAACCTCTTGATACCGACGCCTTTTTAAAGCTGCCCGAAGAACGTCGTAAAAAGATAGAAAAACTGATCGAAAAGTATCAGCGCAAACTTCAGGATGCCATCAACAAGATCAGTATTATTAAGAGGGATGCAGAGAAACTGCACAGAAAACTGAAAAAGGAAACAGCCAAACTCTCTGTTTCCTATATGATTAATACCCTGCGATCAAAATACGCCGGCCAGTCGCATATAACCGAATATCTGTCAGAAGTCGAAGAAGAGATCACCGAACGGGTTGATGATTTCATACATCAGCCCTCGAGAGAGAGTGAATCGCTAATGACGCTTGTTTCCAAACAGACACCGACATTTGATCAATATGAGGTGAATGTGCTGGTCAGTGACGGAGAGAAAGGAGCACCGGTGATCTATGAAGATATGCCAAACTTTCAGAACCTGCATGGCCGAATCGAACATAAGGTGAAGATGGGGGTGCTCTCCACCCATTTCACCCTGATCAAACCCGGTTCACTGCACCGGGCCAACGGCGGCTATATCATCATCGATGCCAGAAGACTGCTGATGCAGCCATACGCCTACGAAGGGCTTAAACGGACGCTGAGATCCCAGGCGGTTCGTATTGAACCCATAGAACGGCTGCTTGGCCTGATGAGCACTGTTTCACTGGAGCCGGAACCGATTCCGCTTGATGTGAAAGTGGTATTGGTCGGTGAGCCGTATATCTATTATCTGCTGAACTATTACGATCCCGAGTTCAGTTCGCTGTTCAAGGTGCAGGCAGACTTTGAACAGACTATGGACCGTAGCACGGACAACCAGCGATTGTTTGGCGAACTGCTTGCCAATCTTGCAAGAGATAAAAAGCTGCTGCCGCTGCATAAAGCAGCCGTTGCCAGAGTGATTGAGCAGGGAGCAAGAGAGGCGGGCGATTCTGGTAAGCTGTCGCTGCATATTGAAAAATTCTCCGATCTTGTTCACGAAGCCGACTATCTGGCACAAAAAAAAGATAAGAGCCACATTGAAGTGACCGAGATCGAAGAGGCCATCGATGCCAGAAAGCGCAGGGGAGGGAGGATCAGGGACAGGGTCTTTGAGGCCATTGAAAAGGGGATAAAGAACATAGAAACAGCCGGTGAAAAGGTGGGGCAGATTAACGGTCTGTCCATTATTTCACTGGGTGATGACATGTTCGGTATGCCGACCCGGATTACCGCACTCACTCGCCCCGGCAAAGGCGAGATTGTTGATATCGAGCGTGAGGTTGATCTGGGTGGGCCCATTCATTCCAAGGGAGTGATGATCCTCAGTTCTTTTTTAAGTTCACGCTACGCCAGGCAGATTCCCCTTGGGCTCAAGGCAAGCCTTGTTTTTGAGCAGTCCTACGGTGGGGTGGACGGTGACAGTGCCTCGTGTGCCGAGTTGTGCGCTCTGATGTCGTCACTGGCCGATGTCCCAATTAAGCAGTGTATGGGGATAACCGGATCGATCAGCCAGAAGGGAGAGGTGCAGGCGATCGGCGGAGTCAATGAGAAAATCGAAGGTTTTTTTGATATCTGCAGAAAGCGTAAGTACAGCGGAGAGGAAGCAGTGATCATTCCTAAGGCCAATATTCGTCATCTGATGCTCAAGCAGGAGGTGGTTGCCGCTATCAAAGAAGGCACCTTTGGTGTCTACGCGGTTTCGACAGTCGATGAGGCTATTGAACTGTTGACCGGAATGGAAGCAGGCAACCCCGATGACAGCGGCAACTATCCGGCAGGTTCGATGAACGGGTTGGTAGAGTCTACTCTTCATCGTTTTGCCACTGATATCCGGGAATTTACGCAGAAGGAAAAAGACAAACCGGTGAAGAATGATGAGTAAGGGGAGTGTTTTTTCGTCTGAATCCGAAACAGCCTCTTTGCGATTGAGGCAATTTCCGGTTCCTAAGAAGAAAGTATTTGATTTTTTTATCCCTTTTTGCTACCACCTTTGAATGATAAGCGAAAAAGAGCGCTGTACGTGTTGTCTGGCTGAAGGTTGAACAACTCAGTAAAACAGTGTTCTGACGAGGAATAAACGATCACACACTTGACGTGTGGCTGTTCTTCCCGGTCACGCGGAGAAGAACAATATGCAGGATAAGGTTTAACCAGGCAGTATCATTTGCCGGCGAAGTCAACCGTAGAACTGCTTGGTTTAAAACAACTGCGAATAGTAAGGATAGGTATTTAATCCGCAATGACTATCAGGTTGTCTATAATCGGTATCGCTGTTCTGGCCCTTCTGCTCCAGGCAGGCTGCGTGGAAAAGGTAAAAAAAGTTACCGATGCTCTGCCGATCAAGATTGTTAAAAAGGGTGACAAGTCAGAAAATAAGAGTGGTCAATCATCCAAAGGGGCCAAAGTTTCCGTCGCCCCGACGTATCAGGTTCGCCTGACTTCCGGTTGGAACAGAAATGGATTCAGGTTTCTGTCATTGAACGGCTCCCGTTATTCCAGAAAAATACTGCTCAAGCAGGCCAAGGCGGAAGACAGTCGATTCAGCTTGGACGGAGATGGCTCGCTTGTGATTCGATTGATGAATCATTTTGAAATTGAGCTGGCGTTTTACCCCCCTACGGAACAAGGCCATGAACAGTTTGAGCCCTTTTTCCTCGATGTGTACAACAGTAAACAGAAGATCATTTCCCACCAGAAGATTACCAGTCGAATGAAGGTCTACAGGGCTTCTCAGGACAAGGTGAAATGAAACGACTTCTCCTTATTTTCGTTTTTTTCCTGCTGCTTCCTTTTAAGGTTTTAGCCGCCGAAGGGGATATTGTCACAATCACCGGCGATACCATCCTTCTTCAAGAGCCTCAGTTTACCAGCTTTATCAAGGGTAAAATGCCTCAGCTTTACGGGAAGCTGGACAGGCTCTCCAATACCCGCGATCTTCTCCATCTCGATGTTGATGTTAACAGTTTTGATCAACTGTTTTTACAGATGGAGGATTATTACTCGCTCTCCAAGGATCTCAACTCCAACATTGAAGAATATACCAAAGAGGCTGAAACTATCCGGGAACGGATTTTACAGGAACAGGTGTTGACATCCCCTGAGGCGATCAGGCGAATTCTCGATTTTAAATTTCTCGAAAAGAACATCCGCTACGCTAAAGATAGCCTGCAGGCCATCCACAAGGATCTGAACATTCTTCTCACCTTGCTGAAAAAGAAAACCATCAAGGTGACGGATGCGGAAATCAAAAAAGGTGGAATGCGTGGCTTTACAGGATTTCTTGTTTTTCAACTCGAAGATCTGAAAAACAAGAAAATCTCATTACGAGAATATAGAAAGCTTATCAGAAAAGATTTGAAGCGGGTGGCCAAGTCGCCTGAGGCTGCTGATCTGGCAAACAGGTTTGCACAACTGGCAGCTGAAATCTCCGGTGAAGGAAAGCTGGGAGAGGCTACTAAAAGCTCATTTTCAGGTGTTTCTACCTTTTTCAGCAATATTCTCAACTATGAACTTTACATACTCGAGAATAAAAAGGTTACTCCGCTTAACATTATCAGGGTAATTGTCGGTGTTTTAATACTTGTCGCCCTGTATAGAGGTATTCGCTTTTATATGAAAGCTCGTTCTGTGGATCCGGGAAGACGCTATGTAATTCGGGTTCTGGTACGATACGCAATGTATATGGCCATGGTTCCGGTCATTCTGTATGGACTGGGCCTGGATATGACCAAGATTACCCTGCTTGTTTCAGCCCTTTCCGTCGGTATCGGTTTTGGATTGCAGAAGATCTTTTCGAACCTGATCTCAGGAATTATCCTGCTCCTGGATAAATCGATTAAGCGTGGCGACACAATAGAAATTGAAGACGTGTATGGGGTGGTTACCGCCATGCGTGCCAGGTCCGTTTTTGTTCGAACACGAGACGGTAAAGAGTACCTTGTTCCCAATGAATCGCTGCTGGTTAACAATGTCATCAACTGGACGCATAGTGATTCCAAGCTGAGGTTGAAGATTCCTGTCGGTGTTTCTTATGATTGTGATGTCGATCAAGCTATTAAACTTTGCCTGCAGGTAGCCGACGGGATAGAGCGGCTACTGAAGAATCCTGCTCCCAAATGTCTGCTCAAGGGATTTGGCGACAATTCCATCGATCTGGAGCTCCGAGTATGGATTCGTGACCCTGAGCATGGAATAAGAAATGTGAGCAGTGATATTCTGGTGGCCATCTGGCGCATTTTCAAAGAGAACGATATCGAGATTCCATTCCCACAGAGAGATCTGCATATGAGAACCATCTCACCTGAATTGCTAGATCACTTTCCAACTGAAAATAAATAGTTTTCAGCACCCCCACTGCTACAGCTCCTTTACAGTAATTTTGTCGTAACAGTTTAATGTTACGTCTTTATTTTCTTTGGATGCGGAGACAGAGAAAATGAAAGAACAGACACTTTTATCTTGACATGATAATGGTTATCATTTACATTAGCAAATGATTATTGGAAAGGAAAAACTATGCAGTTACGAATGACAAATCAGCGGGAGATGATCTTAAAAGAGCTGAAGCTCTCCAAAGAGCATCTAAGCGCCGATGAACTTTATGAACGGATAAAAAAGAGAATGCCCAGAATCAGCCTGGCAACCGTGTATAGGAATCTGGAAATTCTATCAGAGGCAGGTATTGTTGCCAAGCTCGAAGTGGGCGGTCGGCAGAAGCGGTTTGATTATGATGTGGAAAACCATGATCATATCTACTGTGTCAGCTGCAATCGTGTCGATAACCTGACCCTTGATCAGAAACCGATTCATGATCCATCCATGCTTCACAGTGATGGATATACAATTACGGGGTGCAGGCTTGAAGTAAGCGGCTTGTGTCCGGAATGTCAAAAACAAATAGAAAAGAAAGGGAGTAAGGAAATGGGATGTGGAACAAAAGGATGTGGACCTAAACCTCTCACAGAAGAGCAAAAGAGTGTTTTGAATGCCATGGCAAATTGTGACGAACCGTGTGGTTCTAAAGATATTGCAGCCGCAACCGGCCTTCAGCCGAAACAGGTCAGCTGCCGGATCACCGCTTTAAAGAAGAAGGGCTATGTCGAGAGCCCGGTTCGTTGTAAGTATTCAATCACCGACGAAGGAAAACAAGCTTTGGACGCCTAGCGTGTAATCTATCAGATATAAATTCATACAAATAAAATCGATACGGAGAATAACATGAAACCACTTGTAACAAATGAAGCACCGGATTTTACCGCGACTGCTGTAATGCCTGATAATACTTTTAATGAAGAGTTCAAGCTTTCAGATCTGAGGGGCAAGTATGTAGTCCTGTATTTTTATCCCCTGGACTTTACCTTTGTCTGTCCTTCAGAGATTCTCGCATTTAACAAGGCGCTTGACGAGTTCAAGAAGCGGAATTGCGAAGTCGTCGGTATCTCCATCGACTCACATTTCTCTCACCTGGCCTGGAAAAATACTCCGGTTGACCAGGGCGGCATAGGCAATGTTCAGTACCCGCTGGTGGCCGATCTGGACAAGAAGATCTGCAAGGCGTACGGTGTGCTGTTCAATAAAGCCATTGCCCTTCGAGGTCTGTTTCTGATCGACAAAGATGGGGTTATCAGAAGCCAGGTTGTCAATGATCTGCCTCTTGGACGTTCAGTAGAAGAATCTCTGCGTGTTCTTGACGCCCTGCAGTTCACCGAAGAGCATGGTGAAGTTTGTCCTGCCAACTGGAAGAAAGGTGATGATGCAATGACGCCGACTGCCGAAGGTGTTGCCGAATACCTGGCCAAGCACAGCAATGATTGATTTCTGTATCTGCAAGACTGATTAGTGACCATCCAGAAATGGCCTTTTTCTTCTAACTCTTCGTTGCAGAGAAAAATTTATCCTCGGAATATTACTTATATGCCTGTGGTAAATTTTTCTCTACGCCTCGATTTAAAACAGGTAAGCGAAGACTCCGCAGAAATTCTCGTTTCTGGACAGACACTAAATATAAAACTATTCAAGGTGGATACAGAAAACATCTTCGGTATCCGCCTTTTTTTTCGGCTGGCAAGTATTGATTTGTTCGTAGCCGAATAACAAAACTATTAGGAGGTTTAACATGGCTGATAAATTAAATATCTATAAATGCGATATCTGTGGAAATGTTGTTGAGGTTGTTCACGCAGGCAAAGGCGATATGAGTTGTTGCGGAGCGCCGATGAAGCATCTGTCTGAAAATACCGTTGACGCGGCCACTGAGAAACATGTACCGGTAGTGGAAAAGATCGAGGGTGGTTATAAGGTTACCGTTGGTTCCGTTGCTCATCCCATGGCTGATGATCATTATATTGAATGGATCGAACTCATTGCCGGTGATGCCTGCTATCGTCAGTTCCTCAAGCCCGGAGACGAGCCTGTAGCAACATTTATGGTTGAGGCCGACAATGTCGTTGCAAGAGAACACTGTAATCTTCATGGTGTCTGGAAAGCTTGATATACCTGTGGGTATGAGGTAAATAAAGACAGTATTGAAATAAGTGGCCGTGGGTGTGAAGCGGTTAATAAATCACTGTTAGCAAAAAAGGAATATTGTGATGAGATACAGATGTGATATGTGCGGCTGGGTGTATGATCCAGCAGAAGGTGAGCCCGGTCAAGGTGTTGAGCCGGGCACGGCTTTCGATGATCTCGACGATGATTTCGAGTGTCCGGTCTGCGCAGCCGGAAAAGAAGAGTTTACTGAAGTTTAATTAAGAGGAGATTGTTTTAGAGGTCGTCCGAGAATAATCATTCTCGGACAGCCTCCTGGGGGAGGGCAATCTCCACAGTGTCAGTTTCATCCGGAAAGATGTGTCCGGCTGAGCAAACATTTTTGTCCGTAGCCTCTGCAATAGGGCTAACGGCACGAAACAACAAATCTTGAAACAGGATTTGCCGAATCAAGAGGCATAGTTATATATGCAATTCTTGACATTTGTGAATACAGGCTTTCCGTCCTTTATAGGGCAAAGAACGGAACAGCTTAAAATATATGGAATTTTCTATTTTTTTGTTTGTAACCGGAGGATATGACGATGAACCCCGTAAAATTGAAAGACAATGTCTATTGGGTTGGTGCCATTGACTGGGATGTGCGCGATTTTCATGGCTATTCCACAAACAGAGGGACAACTTATAATGCGTATCTCATTATCGATGAGAAAGTAACCCTTATCGATTGCGTGAAGAAGGATAAAAAACAGGACCTGATCAGTCGGATCAGTGAGATAATTGATCCGAAAGATATCGATTATATTGTTGTCAATCATGTTGAAATGGACCATTCCGGTTGTCTTCCGGAGATGGTGGACCTGATCCAGCCTGAGAAGATTATCTGCTCAAAAATGGGTCATAAGGCCTTGCTCCAACATTTTCATCGTGAGGATTGGCCGTATGAAATAGCCAATCCGAAAGAAGATTACAGCCTGGGTGAGAAAACCCTTTCTTTCCTCGAAACCAGGATGCTCCACTGGCCGGACTCCATGTTCACCTATATGAAGGAGGACAAAATCCTGTTTACCAGCGATGCCTTTGGGCAGCATCTGGGAACCAGTGGACGGTTTGATGATGAAGCTGATCCGGCAATTCTCATGGAGGAATTGACAAAATACTACGCCAATATTCTGACGCTGTATTCACCTCTTGTCAGAAAGCTGATAGCCAAAGTAAAAGAGATAAATCTTGATATCGACATGATTGCTCCTGATCATGGGGTCATTTGGCGTGAAAATCCAATGAAGGCAATCGAGGCCTATGATAAGTGGAGCCGCCATGAAGGCCAAGGGTATGCCATGGTCATTTACGATACCATGTGGCATTCAACCGAGATTATGGCCAAGGAGATCGGTGCCGGTCTGCAGCAGGAAGGGATCTCCTACCAGCTTGTCAACCTGCGGTACAATCATCGCAGCGATGTTATGCGGGAGGTTCTTAATGCCAGTGCTATTATCCTGGGCAGTCCAACTTTAAATAACGGCCTGTTACCGAGGATGGCCGGATTTCTCATGTATATGCGGGGGCTGCGGCCGACAAATAAGATCGGTGCCGCTTTCGGTTCATTCGGCTGGTCCGGTGAGTCGGTCAAACTGTTAAACGGGGCTATGGAAGAAATGAAGTTTGATGTGATCGATGAGGGCGTTCGGATCAAATATGTTCCTGAAAAATCTGATCTGCCGACCTGCATCGAGTTGGGACGAAAAGTGGGAAAGGCTATGAAAGAAAAGCAGGCTCAGCAAAGTTGAGTCGGCGAAAACAAATGAGGTCATACTATGAAAATCCATATTGACAAAAACGTTATCGAATTTCTGCCGGAAAATGAGCAGGAAACATCCTCCCTGGAGACTTTGTGGCGGGTTGTTGTTGACTGTGCCGGTGATAATAAGCGGATGACCGCTATCGGTGAGTATATTCCTTCAAAGCAGAATCTGGCACGATTCGTTATTGAAGGGGTGCCCGGAACTACGACTTATACGCAAGACAAGGCTGTGGAGGAGTGTACCGTATTCTGCATGACATGTAATAAATATATGCAGTTAAAGGGTGGCGATTCCATTCCGGTCTGCTGCGGTAAACCGATGGAACCGGTCGACTGATCGACCCATTCGATATTCTTAATAAAAAAAGGGGTTTGCGGAATTTACATTCGCAAGCCCTTTTTTTCCCAGTTCCCTGGTTTAGCCTAATCTGTTAAATTTTTAGGTTTGTATTCCCATTTGGAAGTGGTCACAGGTGCCCCAGCTTTTTATAGGCGTGGCTGGTCGCTATAGCCAACCTATGCGGGCAGCCGCGACCATGAAAAGATGGGGTGCCTGTGATCACTTGCACTAACCGTTGAAATACCTCTTGAGCAACCCGGCAAAGGCCATGCCATGGCGGGCTTCGTCCTTGCACATCTCATGGACAGTGTCATGGATGGCGTCATAGCCAAGTTCTTTGGCCTTGGTGGCAATTTCTTTTTTCCCTTTGCAGGCACCGTTCTCGGCAGCCACCCTGGCTCGCAGATTGGCCTCGGTATTTTCTTCGACTACCTCACCGATCAGTTCGGCGAATTTGGAGGCATGTTCCGCCTCTTCCCAGGCAATCCGTTTATAGGCTTCCGCCACTTCGGGATATCCCTCTCGATCAGCCATCCGGCTCATTGCCAGATACATGCCGACCTCAGTACATTCCCCCATGAAATTGTTCTTTAAACCTTCCATGATCTCTTCATCGCATCCCTGGGCTACACCGACGACATGCTGGTCGGCCCATTCCATTTCACTGGAATCACTTGCCATCTCGTTGAATCTGTCCTGGGTGGCGCCGCACTGCGGGCATCTGGCCGGTGGGTTCTCGCCCACATGGATATAGCCGCACATGGTACAGGTAAATTTTTTCATCATAATCTCCTTTTTAAATGTATGTATTGGGTAAACTGCAAACCTACAATTATATCTGAATCCACTGATTTTTTAAAGTACTGTAACAGTTCGACTGTAAAAGAGAGTATTTTTTTACAACCGCTAATCACATTCGAGTTGACAAATTTTCCACTTGTGATCTGAACAAGCTGGTATTGTTTCACCGTTATATTTGATCATCAGTAAATTGATCGGCACTCTTTGTAACTAAATGCTCGATGACACGGTTTGCGGCCACCATGATTGCCACCGGATCGTCACCGCGCCGACCGGTTCAGTCTGAGGCGCAGTCACGTGTCGTCTGGAGGCGAGAATTCAGATCATCATCAAACCATAAAGAGCTTGAGTGTAAACCAAATATCCGTTCTTCTAGAGATTTTGTTCAGGTTGTTTTATGGAATGTAACACTTACTACAACATTCTTTTTCATCATTGAGTATAATTTTCGATAAATGATATGACAGACAAGTTTGTTCAGGAGGATGATGTTATGAAAACGACCCTTGCATTTGATGTCTATGGAACCTTGATCGACACCAATGGAGTAGTTGATGCATTGCATAAGTTTATTAGTGATGAAGCAGCAAAATTTTCTCAAACATGGCGTGATAAACAGCTGGAATACTCATTCCGGCGATCACTCATGCAGAACTATGAGAATTTTGGGGTTTGTACAAAACAGGCCCTGGATTACGCATGCGCGTTTCACAAAGTCTCTATTTCTGATGAACAAAAAACAGCACTGCTGAAAATTTACCAGGTGCTTCCAGCGTTCAGCGACGCCAAGGAGGGGTTAATCAAATTAAAAACAAACGGTTATCGCCTCTATGCCTTCTCCAACGGCAAGGCAGATGCACTTGAGATGCTGTTGGATAATGCCGGTATAAGGGAGCTGTTTCTCGGTATTGTCAGTGTTGATGACCTGAAAATTTTTAAACCTTCTACCGGGGTCTATTGCCACTTTCTGCGGCAGGCTGAGGCTGCCGGCAGCAGTAGCTGGCTGATATCAGGAAATCCCTTTGATGTCATTGGTGCAATATCCGCCGGAATGAAAGCTGCCTGGGTTCAGCGCTCACCGGAGGCAATCTTCGATCCTTGGGGGATAGAGGCCACAATTACTGTGAGCAGTCTTGTCGATCTTGCTGACAGGATAAATGATTATTCTCAACAAAAATAACCAACAAACCCTGTCTCAGTACTCACTAATCTTTGTGAACTGACAAAAGGGAGTTCTCAAGGAGTTGAGATTCAATTTCCTCTGACCCATGAGGATCTTGGTTTTTTTACAGGAGCACATCGAGAGAGTATTACCAGAGCAATGAGTGCGCTTAAGCGCGCCGGTAAAATTATACTCGAGGATAAGAGACTGATCCTGACAGCCGAAGCTTTGTAAGATTTGCAGTTATCTTTATATATCTGTTAATACTCATTAATAGCCACAGATTTGGAAAAGGAAATACAGCCAGTACATCCGGCATAAACCTATTTCTCAATGCCAACCCGGGCAGAAACTCCAGCGTCATAATAGTGTTTAATCGGACGCATTTCAGTGACCAGGTCAGCTTTGTCTATTACCTCAGGCTGTGCGCCACGGCCGGTGATGATCAGCTCGGTTTCCGGATGTCGCGCGTCAATCAGTTCGAGAAGACCGGAGAGAGGAAAGAGTTGGCATGATAGGGCCACATTACCCTCATCGACAATAACCAGCTGATAATCACCTGAGCTGGCAGCTTCTTTAAGTTTCGCCAGTCCTCTACCGGCTGATTTGATATCCTCTTCGGAGGGAGTGCCTTTGATAAATCGTCCTTTGCCGAATTGATGGATGGAGATCAGATCGTCAAAACGGCGCAGTGCCTTGATTTCGGAAAATTCCCCCGCTTTAATGAATTGACCGATGAATACGCGGTAGCCGGCTCCTGCGGCACGCAATGCCACTCCCAGGGCAGCGGTTGTCTTCCCTTTACCGTCACCGGTATATACCTGTACATATCCTTTCATATTGTTATCCAGAATAGATAGTTGGTTGATATTGTCTTGCTGTAAAACAGATGTATACCAGAAAAATTATTCAACAACAATCAGGCTTCCGGGAATAGATTTGATGATATCGTTCTGTCTGAGGAAAGAGTTGATGGGACATGGTTGAAAGGGTAAAATAACACAGTCAAGACAATGTTGATTTTTTTTACTCAGGAGGGAAACCGTGGCTAACTTTACCTGGAAAAACGGTCTGGTCCGACTGTTTGTAGCCTTTATCCTTGTTTTTTCCACATACAATCCCAGCGACTATTCCTATTTCAACTGGCTGAAACAAAGCCTGGAGAAAGGTGATAATTTTGATGTGCTGCTTCTGTTCAGCGGTGTTATTCTTGTTATTCTCTGGGTTATTTACCTGCGGGCAACCCTGCGCTCCCTTGGCCCAATCGGCCTGGTATTGGCCTGTGCCTTTTTCGGCACACTTCTCTGGCTGGTTGTCGATTACGGACTGGTTCCAGCAGATAACACTGACGTCATTACCTGGCTGGTGCTCATAGCCTTTTCAGGTGTTCTGGCCGTCGGCGTCTCCTGGTCGCATGTCAGGCGCCGTATATCCGGGCAGGCCGACATGGATGATCTGGACAAGTAGGTCAGACCTTTGCCGAATCTAAGCTTTGATGTTCACAGATTTAGGTGTGTTTATATTGACCGTTTCTGGGGTGCCATCACATTCAGCGGAACCTCCTCGACATTCCCATTTTTTATTTTGTAGGCCTTGACCGGCTCCACTCCTGGCATCAGACTCGCAATGACATAGATCATATCGGGGTCATACGCCAGTCGGATATCTTCCGCAGAAGGCCGGGCCGGAGTTTCAGGATGGGTGTGATAGACTGCTGCCACCTGCAATCCATTCTCCCGTATCTGCCGAATAGTGGCGAATTGCTCCTTTGGGTCCATGGTATAGTGATCCGGAGCACCATCCATATTACGTAATTCAAAATGATGCCTGACCACGCCATCTTGTGAGGCCAGGTATCCGCAGGCCTCATTCGGCTCTTCCCTCCGACCGTGGGCAAGCATGGCTTGCAGGATTTTTTCCTCTATCTGCATTGTCATTGTAAATTCCTCAATTCAAATCAATCATACTTCATGGTGGATTCTGTGTTGAAATAGCCTGCCAATTGCGCAACGTCAGTCAGCGCTGGAATAAGGGCCTTGTCCGGTTCCAGGATGTCTAGTTGGTATAGACGATTTCACTTGCTTCCAGTCTACTTCTCCCACATAGATGATCTGTTTCTGTGTATCGTTACCTGCTGCTTTTATTTGCAGGAGAGCACGCCTGAGGAGTGAGCTGCTGTTAAGAATTTATGACACAATGTTGCCCGGGGCCGGGAATGAGTTGAAAGGGAAACAGATCACATCTTTTGGATCATGAGCTGCCAGTTACCATCGTCCAACTGCGTCTTTTCTAAAATGGTATGGCCTTCTT
>CAZLGM010000044.1:0-17833 GCA_964558875.1 uncultured Desulfocapsaceae bacterium | reverse complement strand
CCCGCGTAGTATATGACAACAAAAAGATCACTCTTCAAACTCTTGTAAAAAAGGCACAACAAGCTGATAGCGCACGTAAGGTATACTTACCAGCAAATGAAGCGAGTCTCCTGAAAAGTTTTCCGACAGGACAGCTTGACGGGAGATACCGCAAAGCCAGTCCATCTGACCAGAAAAAGCAGCTTGAGAGATGGAAAGTGATCCAAAGCTTACCGGGGCTTAGCCCAATGCAGAAAACAAAAATCAATGCATATGCAACTTCATCCAGGGCAAAAGCTCTGGAATGGCTTAGCCCAAGACAAAAAAACACTCTAAGAAAAGCCGAATAAAGCAATTCATCTAATGGCTTATAAATAACCAATAAACCAAACAGCGCAAAGGGGTCTCAGGATTAGAACAAAAAACCGACAGGAAGTCGCGTTATCATTTGGTTCGAGATGGGCTTCTATGGGAGCAATGAGGCTATACTCGCAAGAAGCAACTACACGTCATCGCGAGCGAAGCGCGGCGATCTCCAACCACCCAATTTTATAAATGATCGGAGTCTGGCGCTTACCTGCCGCCTCGCTTCACTCCTTATCGCAGAAATGGTGCAGAAAAGTACCGAATACGGAATAAACACGCATGACAAAGTTCCGGATTCTTTGAAATGTTAATCTCAGCAAAAACGTCCCTCTAGCGAGGCGACTTGTTCTCCGTTCAAAAAAAAGATAGAATATTAACTCCATCGGGAAGCAGAAAGCGACTTTTATAAAGAGGTATTATCATGAGTAACCTTGAAATTAACAAGATGAGTACCATTGAACGCCTTCAAGCAATGGAAACACTTTGGGATGCTCTCATGCATGAAAAAGTTGAGATTGAATCACCGGGATGGCATGGAGATGTCCTTGAAGTACGAAAGAAAAGTATCGAAAAGGGTGAGGCCGAATTTCTTTCTCTAAAAGATGTGAAATCTAGACATACCAGATGAGTGTCAAGGAAGTTCTGCTCTTAAAAGAAGCGGTAGATGATCTGGAAGCAGGGCGCATCTTTTATGATCAAAGGGAATCTGGAGTTGGTGATTACTTCTGGGATAGTTTAATTTCCGACATTGAATCCTTGCTGATCTTCGCTGGAGTCCATTCAAAACGATACGGTTTTTATCGAATGAATGCAAAAAGATTCCCTTACGCTGTGTACTATGAACTGAAAGATGAATCTGTCTATGTTATTGCCATCTTACCTATGCGTCGAGATCCTGCATGGATTGAGTCCAAGATGAGTGGCAGAAAATGATAGTGAAATCGTCAGTTCCAGATATTCCAATGGTTGTTTTTGACCATATTCATTATGTGCGGAAAACTTGACTGTTACCTGAAACAATTCGCCAATCTCCGAACAGATAAGAGCAGCAAGCGTTGGCCTGCCGATACCTGTCACCAGGCACCATATAAACCAATTCTTCTTCTCTCAATTCTCGACCATATTGCCACAAACACCATAACCAGAAATTTCATCGAGCCGACTTTTGAGCTGGCCCAGACTTTTCAGGAATACTTGTCATCCGTTTTACCAATCGGCAAGACTGGCACTATGTCTTACCCGTTTTACCATATGGATGACGCTTTCTGGGAGCTTGTCCCGCAGCTGGGACATATTCATCAGCGAGGCCTCACCGTCAGTTCCGTCAAGCGTTTACAAGAGCTGTATCTGGGAGCAAGATTTGATGATGAGCTGTATCCGCTTCTATTAATGGAAACACACAGAGAGAAAATTCGGGCAGTATTGATTCAGACATACTTTTCACCGCCACTACAACAGAAGCTGATTGAGCAGGGGATAACCAACAAGGCCTCTACCGATTATTCCCAAGCCCTTCTCCAGACAAAGGAAGTGCAACCGCCTTTTTATACCAAACAGAAACCGAAAGTACGCGATCAGGGGTTTAGAAAAGCCATCGTCAAACTCTACAAGCATCGTTGTGCACTCTGCGGTATCCGTATGCTTACTCCTGAAGGACATACAGTCATTGATGCAGCCCACATTATGCCATGGAGTGAATCACAGAACGATCATCCGACCAACGGTCTTGCCCTCTGCAAACTCTGTCACTGGTCATTTGATGAGGGTCTTATAGCTGTGGGCAAAGAATATAATGTCATGGTCTCTTCTATTGTGAGAAAAGATAAGAATCTTCCAGGGCATATGTTGTCTCTTTCAGATCGTCCAATCTTTCGACCATCTGAGAGTAGATTTTGGCCAGATCAGGAGTCTTGTCATTGGCATCGAAAGAAGAGATTTAAGCGGTGATTGTAAGAGAAGTAGTAAGGTAATTCTTATATAAGCATGGTAGCGGTTATGGGTGTCAAATAATTTTAAGCCTAGCCCTGTATTGGTGTTTTGTGTTTGCAGAATTCTGTAATTACAGATGCTTAATCTAAGCAATAATTTGATTTTATATTGGGTTGTAGAGGTTTATGTTTGATTAGATTTATGTTTGAATGACTCGGTTATGATAAATTAACGAGAAATTTGATATATAAGAACTAATCTCATATTCACAATTGCTATGGGAACTCCCAACACAGACCTAACCTTTTTTACTAACGAAACTGGTCAATCACTTCTTGATCGCTTTCAATCGACATTGAAAGATACACAGCTCTTTGATGTGCTTGTGGGCTACTTCCGCGCAAGTGGTTTTTATCAATTAGCCGATTCGTTTGAACCAATCGACAAGATCAGAATACTGGTTGGCTTGGGTGTCGATCAAGATTCATTCAGAGCAATAAACGCCTATCATAGCCAAGCTGTGTTTGATTTTGAGTCTCATGCTAAGGCAAAAAAGGAATTTCGGAAAAACCTCATCGATGAAATAACAAACAATGAGCATGCTGATGAGCTATTAGAAAAAGGTTTGCGAAAATTTATTGAATTTTTGGGAGCAGATTGCCCTGAAGCAGATGAAGATAAAAAGCTTAGTGGAAATGGTAAAAAGCTTCAAATCAGAGCTTATCCCTCAAAGAATATTCATGCAAAAGTATATATTGGTCGTTTTCAACCTGAAGACAGAGACTATGGATTTGTTATAACCGGTTCAAGTAATTTTTCTTATTCAGGCCTTGTTGCTAACCGAGAGTTTAATGTGGAACTTCGCAAACAAAGCGATGTCTCATATGCCTTGGAACAGTTTGAAGATTTATGGAAAGATTCTGTTGATATATCAACAGAGTTTGTCGAAGCTGTTCAGAAAAAGACCTGGCTTAATGATACTATCACCCCTTATGAATTGTACTTAAAACTCATTTATGAATATTTGCAGGAAGATATAAACCTTCAGGACAAGATTACAACTTATTTGCCAGACGGTTTCATGAAGCTGCAGTACCAGGAGCAGGCAGTTATTCAGGCATTGAAGAAACTGGAAGAGTTCAACGGTGTTTTTCTTGCAGATGTTGTAGGCCTAGGAAAGACTTTTATCGCTGCCCAGCTATTACAACAGCTACATGGACGCACCATGGTGATTTGTCCTCCTGTTTTAAAAGATTACTGGAAGAACAGTTTAATCGAGTTCGGTGTGCCTGCACATGTTGAATCCTTGGGTAAATTGGATGCCATAATTAGAAAGGGCATTGATCGCTTTGATTACATTGTAGTCGATGAAGCGCACCGCTTTCGTAACGAATCGACTCAGTCTTATGCAGACCTTTTGGATATTTGCCGGGGGAAAAAGGTAATTCTGGTCACCGCTACGCCTCTAAACAACACTATTGATGACATCTTTGCCCAGCTCAAGCTTTTTCAGCTCCCTAAAAGTTCGACAATTCCCGGTATTCCTAATCTGGAAAAGTTTTTCACCCGGTTACGAAAGCGCTCTGACACTTTCAAGAAAAGTGACCCAAAATACAGGCAGACTGTGGCAGAAGTATCAGAAGAAATTCGTGAAAAGATTCTCAAACATGTAATGGTTCGACGAACCAGAACAGATGTTGTGCGCTACTTTAAACAGGACACAGAGAGCCAGGGGCTTGTCTTCCCGGAAATGCAGGAACCACAAAAGATAGCCTATCAGTTTCAAGGGCGGGTAGAGACTGCATTTAATACAACCATCTCCCTGTTCCAGGATTTTCGTTATACCCGATACATTCCATTACTCTACTATGTCGGTACCAAACGTCTTACTGCTTTTGAACAACAGCAGCAGCGTAATGTGGGTGGGTTCATGAAATCTATTCTGGTCAAAAGGCTTGAATCAAGTTTTTACGCCTTCAAAAAGAGCGTGAGCCGTTTTGTCGTATCCTATGAGCAGTTTATTAAAATGTTTAACGAGGGTACTGTTTATATCAGTAAAAAGGTTAATGTCTATGACCTGCTTGATAATGACGATATAGATAAACTTGAAAAATATGTTGAAGAAGAAAAAGCACAAAAATATACGGCAAAAGATTTCAAGAAGTCATTCCTTCCCGATCTGAAACATGATTTAGCAATCCTTAAAGAAATTGATTTACTTTGGCGAGATATTGATGAAGATCCAAAACTTGCCCAGCTCATCCAAGAACTACAGACCACTTCAACACTGAAAAAGAAAAAAGTGGTTCTTTTTACTGAATCAAAGGAAACAGGTGAGCACCTATATGCAAATCTCAATCGTAAATTTCCAGAGCAGGTAATCTTTTACTCCAGTCAGGGAGGGCGGTACTGGGGACAGAGGAAGTTGTGTAATCATGCAACAGCCCGCGAACTGATCACAGCAAACTATGACCCTAACAATAGAGATCAAGCAGATGATCTTCGTATTCTGATCACCACTGATATCCTCTCAGAAGGAATTAACTTGCACCGGGCTTCTATCCTTATCAATTACGATCTGCCCTGGAACCCCACGCGAGTACTGCAGCGATCCGGTCGTATCAACCGTCTTGGCACAACGCATCCCAAAGTGTATATTTTTAATTTTTTCCCAACCAGTCAATCTGATGCCCAACTTGGTTTGGAAAAAAATATCACCAACAAGATCCAGATGTTCCATGATATTCTAGGTGAGGATGCCAAGTATCTTACAGAAGGCGAAGAAATCGGCAGCCAGGAACTCTTTGACACCTTAAATCGTAAGAATATTTATTCCGGCGAGGATGAAGAAGTGGATTCTGAGTTGAAGTATCTGGAAATCATGCGCACTCTCCGGGATGAGCAGCCAGATCTGTTCAAAAAAATAAAAGAACTGCCCAAAAAGGCTCGCTCCGGATTCAGGCAGAAAAAAGGTGGCGCAGACCAGCTTGTTACTTTCTTTCGCCTGGGAAAACTGAAAAAATTTTACCAGAATAAACATCACCAATCCAGTGAGATCACTTTCTTTGATGCGGTTGAACTGTTGAAATGTGACCCTGTCACCAAACGAGCACAAATCCCTACAGATTATTTTCATTTGCTGGAGGCAAACCGTAAGCGTTTCAGTATTGACGTTTCCCAGGATGCTGATACATCTGGATCATCCCCAGGAGGCCGTTCCAACCTGAGTTACATAGAAAAAAGATTAAAGGATAAAGCATTCAGAACATGTCCTAAATTCACAGATGATGATGAAGAGTTAATCGCCAATGTCCGCAAAATGATCGATCAGGGGACCATTGCCAAGAAGGTAGCTCAAAAAATCAAGAGAGAACTGGAAAAGACTATGGAACCCTTGGATGTGTTGGCCATTTTACGTAAACATATCCGGATTGTGTCAGTGGCAGAGGATACAGGTAGCAGGGATATTTTGAAGAAAGAGGTCATTCTCTCCGGATATCTCTTGAGCAAAGGAGCATCCTGATGGAGCGAGGTGCCGCTGTTCATCTCATTGATCAAACTTTTGATCAACCTTTTAATCGTAACATCTTCACCCTGTTCATGCGCAATCTGCTGGGGGATATAGATGAATCAAAAGGGTTTGGTGTGGGCCGCGCCCAAATAAAAAAAGCCTTTAGTGAGCATATTGTCAGTTACCGCCGTCTTGCCTCATATACTGATCCGGAAGGGGAGACCCTTGATATTCTCATTGTAAAACTTGAGCGGCAAACCGCCCTGGATAGAGCCAGAACCATGCAGCGTAATTTTGTTGCAGATTACTTGAAGCAACGTGGTGAAAAAGATGCTGCCCTAGTGGCCTATTTTCATCCCGATGTTGTTGATTGGCGCTTTTCCTTTGTGAAGATGGAGTATAGCAGTGAGCTGGCAGAAAATGGAAAAATTCGGGTGAAGGAAGAACTCACTCCGGCCAGGCGATATTCTTTCCTGGTTGGTGTTAATGAGCCAAACCATACAGCCCGGACTCAGCTTGTTCCCCTGCTGCAGTCTGATAAAAAAGCAACCCTGTACCAGATTGAACAGGCTTTCAATATAGAATCGGTTACCAAAGAGTTTTTTGGTAAATACAAGCAGTTGTTTCTCGATCTCAAAGATGATCTCGATGCGGTACTGGAAAGGGATGCAAAAATTCAAACAGAATTTACCGAAAAAAATATAAGTACAGCCAATTTTGCTAAGAAACTACTGGGCCAGATTGTTTTCCTCTATTTTCTTCAAAAAAAAGGTTGGCTGGGGGTAGGAAAGGATAAAGCCGGCAATCTGAAGCCTTGGGGTAGTGGCCCGAAGAATTTTCTTAAGGAACTCTTTGAAGGCAAGATCATCTCCTATAACCATTTTTTTAATGATATTCTCGAGCCACTTTTTTATGAAGCCCTTGCCGTGGAACACGACAATAGTTTTTACTCTCGTTTCAATTGTCGTATTCCATTTTTGAATGGTGGACTCTTTGAACCTATGCAGGGATATAACTGGCAGGAAACAGATATTCATATTGATAATGGGGTTTTTGCAGAGATCTTTTCAGTTTTTAACGAGTACAATTTTACCGTTCGTGAAGATGAGCCGCTGGAACGTGAGGTGGCGGTTGATCCTGAGATGCTTGGGAAGGTCTTTGAGAATCTGTTGGAAATAGAGGATCGAAAGTCCAAAGGAGCTTTTTATACCCCCAGGAATATAGTTCATTTTATGTGTCGCGAAAGCTTGATCAATTATCTTGCTGAGGGAATAGGAACAAAGGATATTCCCATGGCGGACCTTGATGAATTTGTCCGACGCAGTGATATTTACCTGGAGTTTGCAAGGGCCATGGAGAACGGCACAGTCGGCAAGAGCTATCAAGGAAAGGAATTGCCGATTTCAATACTAAATCATGCCCAAGAATTGGATGATCTACTGGCCACAATAAAAATTTGTGATCCGGCCATTGGTTCCGGTGCCTTTCCCCTGGGGATGCTAAACGAGATCGTCAGGGCCAGGCAGCTACTGGAAATCTATTTAAAGCGCGGTAAAACGGCCTACACATTAAAGCGGGACTGTATTCAGGAAGCCATTTACGGGGTGGATATAGATAGCGGTGCTATTGATATTGCCAAACTCAGACTCTGGCTGTCACTGGTGGTGGATGAGGATGATTTTGCTACTATCAAGCCGCTGCCCAACCTTGATTATAAGATTATGCAGGGCAGCAGCCTTCTGGAACAGTTTGAGGGAGTGAAGATCTTTGATGAAAAACTCCTGACTGGCCAGACAGAAGATAATGAAGCGATAATCACAGATTTGGAAAAGCAGAAAAGAAAAATTGAAAGAAAGTACATTAGGTTACATCAGAGTGACTCGTTAAGTAAAGAGAAGCAAACTCTTCTTGACCAGGAGTTAAAAAAGATCGACAAGGCTATAAATAGGAGGAAGAAACAGCGGGGAGTTAATGGGCCGCAACCGAAAAGTTTGTTTACAATAGGGGGCAACAAGGCTGCAGAGTTAAAAAAACTCCATACAGCTTTCTTTGACGCCATTAGAAAACCAGAAAAGGACAGGCTGCGGCAGGAAATAGAAGCGCTGACCTTTGAACTTATTCGTACCACTTTACAGGAACAGGGCAAAACCGATTCTCTTACTCGCATAGAACATGCAATCCAAACCAATTCACGACCTTTTTTTCTCTGGAAGCTCAACTTCAGTGAGGTTTTTCAGGAGAAAGACGGATTTGACGTGGTGATCGGTAATCCGCCCTATGTACGTCATGAAGGAATCAAGGAGATCAAGCTTTGGCTCAAGGCGGAATTTGGTTCGTTTTATCGAGGTACGGCGGATCTTTATACCTATTTCTATAAACGAGGGCTAGAACTTCTTAATACAAAGGGGTACCTGGCATTTATTGCACCTAATAAGTTTATGCGGGCGGCTTATGGGGTGAATACTCGTAAGCTCCTGTCAACAGAAGCAACGCCTAGGGTGGTTATTGATTTTGGTGATCTATCGGTGTTTGATGCTACTACCTACCCTGCTATACTTGTTGTCCAGAATGGTAAACCTAAAAGTAACAGTACTATTAAAGCAGCAACATTTAGTGAGAAAAAACAGATTCATCAGGTCAATAAATCGCTTACGGAAATCGGCTTTCCCTTGCCGGTAAAAGCCTTGACCTCTGAAGGGTGGAACTTGGAACCGCCGGAGGTGCTAAGCCTGATGGACAAGCTGCGAAACGCCGGCACGCCATTGAATGACTATGTGGAAGGTAGATTTTATTACGGTATTAAGACTGGATTAAATAAGGCTTTTGTTGTTGACGCTAGCACCAGAGAGCAGCTGTTAAAGGAAGATCCCAGATCAGAGGAACTAATTAAGCCGTGGCTACGGGGCAGGGATATCAAGCGTTGGCAGGTGGAGTGGGGTGGGTTGTATGTGATTTTTACTCGTCGAGGGACAGACATAGAAAAATACCCGGCGATTAAACATTACCTTGAGCAGTTCCGAGAAGATCTTGAACCTAAAAAAAACCCAAAACAAAAAAAAGGCCGCAAGGCAGGATCGTATAAATGGTATGAGATACAGGATAATATTGCCTATTACAAAGAGTTTGAGCAGCCAAAGATCATTTATCCAGACATTGCAAAAGAGCCTAAATTTACTTGGGATGAAAACGACTTTTTTCTTGGGAACACAGCTTATATCATGCCTAGTAGTGAAAAATGGTTAGTTGGTTTTCTTAACTCGAGGACTGTTTGGTGGTTTTATTCGAATATTAGCTCAACAATTCGAGGCGGATTTGTGCGCTTCATTGCACAATATATGAAACAATTGCCGATACCAAAAGTAAGCAGTTCTATGGAAAATTCTATTTCAGGCAATATTGATAAGTTACTAGGCGATCTTGAAACTTTACAAGTTAACCACCTTGAACAGGAAATTGATGCCCGTGTAGCCTCTCTCTACAATTTAAGCGAAGAGGAATACACCCTTATCCTCAATAAAACAGATGCCCCTGACCCCTTTCGAATCGGTGCCCTCAATATCTTTCGTGATCTCAGCAAAGGAATCATCCAATGAAGCCCCTTGCCCTTTCCTCTCTGCAGGTAAAAAACTTCAAAGCTGTCCGCAATAGCGGACGGCTGAAACTTACTCCACTCACTGCCTTTATTGGCCCTAATGGTTCAGGTAAGTCCAGCATTATTGAGACGTTAGAAACAGTACAGATCATCAGTATCCAAGGGCTGGATAAGGCTATGGAGCCCTGGCACGGTTTTGAGTATATCCATAATCCAGCTACAAAAGGAGAGCGGCAAGCCCTCAGTGCTGTTCCCATGTCTTTTACTCTGCAGGGGCGTATTCCCATAACCTTTAAAGCAAAGATCGAGATTAGTTCGGATGCTAATTATAATAGAATTGCCGTAGATAAATATTTATCCTCCACATCAAGTGCCAAACTTCAGGACAGCTCTAATTTTATTACTGATGACGGGATAGTTGATCCCAGCTTAAAAGAATTTGTCAGCCCCTGGCAATTTCTTCGTCTTGATCCAGCATTTATGACCGAGCCTCGTTTGCAAAGGCGTTCGGTAAAAACAATTCGCCTCAATAGCGATGGGTCAAATATTGCCGAATACCTGCTTTCCATCAGGGAGCTAGATATCAATGCCTTTGATGGAATTATCGATACATTAAAAACGGTTATTCCCTATGGACGGGATCTGCAACCAACTGTTACCTCGGAGCTGGACAGAAAGGTGTACCTGACTCTGTCAGAAGAAAATATTGATCGGAAATTACCAAGCTGGCTGCTTTCCAGCGGTACATTGCGGATTCTTGCTCTTCTGGCAGTTCTGCGCCACCCTAACCCTCCACCACTACTGCTTATTGAAGAAGTTGAAAATGGTCTCGATCCCCGGACCATTCAACTGTTGGTTGATGAGATGCGTAGCTTTGTGGAAGAGGGGAGGGGACAAGTTATTATCACTACCCATTCCCCCTATTTTCTAGACCTATTAACGCTTTCTCAGATTGTTGTAGTTGAGCGGGATGAGAATGGTGCTCCTCAATTTATTCGGCCAGACAGTCAGCAAACATTAAAAAAATGGGGACGAAAGTTTGCACCAGGGAGGCTCTACACAATGGGAGCTCTTCGCAGAAGTGAAGCATCGTGAAAATAGGCTTTATTTTTGAATGTGGCCCGGATGGTGCCGATGTCCAAGTCTGTCAGATTCTTGTGTCCAAAATCCGGCCTGAGATTGAATGTATTACCAGAACTCTCGATAATAAACCAAACTTGGTGAATGATTGTGGCAAAGTGGCAGATATGCTGCTTGAAGAGTGTAGGCACGTTATTATTATCTGGGACATGTACCCACCTTGGCGAGAGTTCGCTCCTTGTTTGCACGAGGATAGAGTTAATATTTTTAACTCTCTTGATGAAGAAGGTATAGACCGGACAAAAGTATCCTTGGTTTGCATACGGGAGGAGCTTGAGGCCTGGCTTATTGCAGATAATCGAGCATTAACAGATGTAATTGCTAGATATAAGCACCCTCACCGCGTGAGAAGAATCACCAATTACAGCTCGCCTGATTCCGTATCAAAACCTAAAACGAAGCTTATTCAAATGTTTCAGCATGAATTGGGAAGAAATCGTAGATATGTTGATTATCGAGACGCCAAAAAAATTGTTTCAGCCATACCTGATTTAAAAAGAATTAGACGTTCTGTATCATTCCTACGCTTCCACGATATTATCCAGCAGTTGTAATTCAGAATAGGAGTATGATCTTTAATTCTTTAATTGAAGAAATCTGTATTTAAAGAAACAAGGCTGGGTTGGTAGATTTAAGTACTGACAAGAATCCCAAGGTTATTCAGGCGATATTCCATGGCTAGATGACTCACTTTGAAATTATCAGCCAGCTTTTCAGTGAGCCAGTCTTTATCAGGGACAAAATTATCCTTTTTGAATAGCTTGTTAATTTCCTTTCTTATTAGTTCTCTGGGCATGAGTAGTTCTGCAGCAAACTGATTTGCCTCGATTTCTTTATTGTCAATTGCCAGGCTTGATTTTCTATCTCGATTAATGACTTTATCGACAAACAAGGCACTTTTTGAATGTAAAATCAAGTGGCCGATCTCATGGGCAATTGAAAAACGTTGCCTTGTAATAGCGTGAGCACTGTTAATGCCGATAACACAGGTATCATCTTTTTTGATCAAAACACCAGAAATATCATCATCACCTTCAAAAGGTTCATAGCGAAGTTCCGCTCCAAGGTCTTCAGCGATTATTTTTACATCAACCGGTGGTGAGTTCTCTCTGTATTTCTCAAAGATTTCCTTCGCCTTTTTTTCGGCTTTTCGTAACGTCATCATCTCCTCCGGAGTTTAAACTATTGAGGTTAAGAAATTTTGATATCCATTCTTTACCTTCATTGTTTAAATCTGTATTTAAATTCTTATCTAATTTTGACAATTCTTCATTGATTTTGATCAGCCGTCTCAATCGGTCTGTATCTGGTAATAACTCGGATGGTTTCACACCTAAAGCAGAGGCGAAGTCATATAGTGAATGAAGGGCGACCTTTTGCCTTCCGGCTTCTATATTGGTAACGGAAGTTCTGCTCAAACCAACGCGTTTTGAAAGCTCTGCCTGGGTGAGCTTTTGTTGGCTCCTGTTTCGTAAATTTTTAATTAAGCTACCAAATTCTTTGTAGAATGTTTTTTCGTCCATGTCATAATTATACGCATACCAAGGGATGAATGTCAAGAGCGCAAACATGTTTGTGATGCAAACATTATGTAATATGATGTTATTGTACTTGACATAATGGTTTTTGGTTTTATAATAAGGATTATAGAAAAATTGAAACTGGGAATTCTACTAACAGGAGCATAAAAATGCCAAACAGAAACAATCATTGGATATCACAAAGGGAAGATGGAAGCTGGGCAGATCAACGAGAAGGTGGAGACCGTGCTTCGGGTCTTTATGATACCCAACAAGACGCATTTGAAGCTGCACGTGAGACAGCCAAAAGAGAAGGTGGAGAAGTTTTCATAAAAAATACAAATGGACAAATAAGAGAGCGAAACACGTATGGCAAGAAAGATCCATTTCCACCAGAAGGGTAAGGCCGGCTGTGCAACAGTTGTCAGAAGAAGTTTATAAGGAACATAGAGAGCATTTGGTTGATAACCGCCAAAAAATGTTCGAGCAACTCGACAAAGCGATACTTGTATTAGCTGGTGGTGGTTTGACAATATCCTTAACTTTGGTTGAAAAAATTATTCCATTTGCAGGCTCTGCAAACAAATCTGTGCTTGTTATGTCTTGGATTTGTTTCATATTCGCAATTTGCTCAACTCTTTGCTCTTTCATGTCGAGTCAGAAAGCTATGGATATCGAGATTCAAAAATGGGATGCGCTGTACTCTGGATGGGCTTCTTATGATCAAAAAAATTGGGCTTCGCGGGTAACACAGATGCTCAACACAGCTTCTATTTTTTTGTTCTTACTGGGAGTGTTTTATTTAGTTTGTTTTGTGTTCATAAATCTCTTGATTGATAAACCTATAATTTAAAAGGGGCTAGAAAAATGAAAGCACCAGGAAAACGCGGCTATGTTCCGCCCTCACCACCAAAACAGCCGAAACCTACTGCTCAGTCAGGAAAAGGTGGCGTTGGAAACGGATATGTACCACCATCCGCCCCTATTCCGAAGCCACCGACATCGAGGACAGCAAAGATCTAACCCATCTTTGTGGCTAAAAATAATTCTCGTCAGAGTATTTACTGCATCAATTGTATGCAATTTACTGTGAAAATATGGACTGAAAGGAGGTGATAATATGGGCAAAAAGAAAGCTACTACTTTCAAGGTAGGGCGTGATGCAAGTACCGGAAAATTTATACCTGTGAAGCAGGCACAACGAAGAAAAAAAACTGCAGTAGTTGAAACAATTCGACGAAAAAACAAATGAAGGACAAAACGGGGTCGGACCAAACTAAGTAATAGTTTTTTCAATAAAAACTCTCAGAAAACCAACCGTTTTGTCCTTAAAAGCGTCTTTTTGATACAAAAAAGATCATTTTGAGATCATACTACTCCACAAAGAAAAAGTATGGTTGTGTATCTGGAACAGAATAAAAAAATGTCCGGAATATTTGCTATATGCCTGTGATTATTTTTTCAAGATGGTTCGATTTGAGAAAAAATTGCTATTCTCGGACAACCTCCTAGATCATTAAATCCTTCAGAAAGTTAACCGCTCTGCGGAGCTGGATGCCTTTTTCCATGCGTTCTGTTTTTAGGTTTTTAACGATCTGGGCGCCCTTCAGGTTGTATTTTTTGTGGAAATAAAGGAGGGATGGACTTATTTCGGCATTGGAGAGCTTGACTTCTAATATCAGCTTTGGCTCATCTTCCTCGACCATTACGAAATCAACTTCCTTTTTCTCCTTGGTACGAAGTGTTTTTAACTCGCATCTTCTTCCCTTGCTGTCTTCTATCCAGTTCAGATGTTTTAAAAGGCTTACGGCCACAAGGTTTTCAAGGCGTATTCCCTCATCACCCTTGACCATGCCTGTATCGTAGAAATATAATTTTGGTTCCTTGAGTAAAGAGCGACCAATGTTCCGGTGAAAGGGAGTGACCCGGAATATAATGTAAAGGGATTCCAGTATTTCAACGTATCGTTTGATTGTGTTGGGAGCGCAATTGACATCTCTTGCCAGGGAAGACCAGGATACCGGTGAACCGACTCTGCTCCTGAGTAGTTCCAGGGTCAGCTGCATTGCCTTAAAATCGTGGATTTTTTCAAAGTCAAGAATATCGGTACGGATCAGGCCATCGACGTATTGAAGCCTCCAGCGGTTGGCGTCATCATCGTTTTTGGCTAAAAAAGGTTCCGGGAAGCCGCCTCTTTTCAGCAGCAGATCAAGGTCGTTGGGGGTAGAGCCGGGTATTTCCGCCATGGAAAGCGGGTTGAGACGGTGCCTGAGAAATCGACCGGCCAAAGAATCACCACTCTGTCTGAAGGCTTCCAGCCTGGCGCTGCCGGTTACAAGAATCTTTTGGTGCGGGGGCTTTGTGTCGTACACACCTTTGAGGAAATTTTTCCATCCCTCCATCTTGTGGAGTTCATCAAGGATCAGCAGTTTCGTTTCCGGCAGCCAGTCAGCTTTATGGATAATATCTCGATGAGAAAAATTGTCATAATTCAGATAAAGTGATTTTTCAAAACCTTCGCTGATGGTAAGGGCCAGGCTTGTTTTGCCGACCTGCCTTGGCCCGGTTATAAATACCATTTTACTGGCCAGATCCTGTACGATGATGTCGTGCTGTGCTCGCTTCATGTCGTAAATTTCGCACTGCTTTGCAAAAAAGTCAAGACTATTTCGCAAAACAGTGCGAAATAGTCAGCATTGAGGGTCCTTGAAACCAGTGAGAAATCCACGCGAATCACTCATTAAAGACTAAAAATTGTACTAAAAACAAAAAACGGGGTTGCATTCAAACAGGGTCGGGCCATGCTAACAATCTGTTATTCTAATAAAAATTATCGAAAAAGTAGTCATTTTCACTCTTAAAAGCCTTTTTTTTGATGCTCAAAAAGTCAGTTTAAGGTTCATTTTGTCCAAAGGAATTTCAAGCCGCTTCAGTTTTACAAATATTTGGCGTTAAACACCAAATAGAACTCAAGAAAAGATCAAGGGATATTCTGTCCAATGATATGAATAGCTTGCTTAATCATAAATAATATGACATGATTAGGGCATGAAAACATATCAATGGATCTGGCAGCACGGTGACTGGCCTGTGTTTTGTTATGATGCAGGCTCGTTACTGAGTGAAATAAGTAGAGTCTCAAGTCTGATTGGAGGGCTTGAAACAATCTGTCGAACCTTAAGCGATGATGAACGGATAGTAGCCTGGGAACGGGTATTGGCCGATGATGCCATAGAGACTGCAGCCATTGAGGGAGAGATGCTCCGGCGCAGTTCGGTTCGAGCTTCTATTCGAAAACAACTGGGTCTGCCGGTGGAGCATGATGACTGGGATGTTCGTGCAGACGGTCTTGTGTCCATCTTGATAGATGCTCGAAAGGCAGGCCATTACCTTTTAACGGATGATAAGCTGTGCTCCTGGCATGCTGCCCTGTTTCCTTCAGGATATTCAGGGCTGCGAAAAATCAATTTGGGCAGATATCGCGGCAGGGAACAGATGCAGATTGTGTCCGGCCCTGTCGGACGGGAAACAGTGCACTATGTCGCTCCGCCACAGGAAACACTGTCAACCGAGATGGATCATTTCCTCCAGTATATCAATACCGAGGGGAATGAAGTGAATCCCTTACTGAAAGCAGGGATCGTTCATCTGTGGTTTATCATGATCCACCCCTTTGATGACGGGAACGGTCGAATCGGCAGGGCTATCACCGATTATCAGCTGGCACAAAGTTATCCTATGTTGACAAAGGTCGTCTCTTTTTCTAAACAGATCAGCCTTGATAAGAAGGGTTATTATAAAACCCTTGAAAGTGCAGGGAAGGGTGGGATGGATATCACCTTCTGGCTGACATGGTTTTTGCGGACATTTGGATCCGCCCTGCAGGAATCCAGATGGATTGTGGACCAGGTTGTTATGAAGGCCCGTTTTTGGCAAATTCACCAAGAGACACCCCTTCATGCCAGGCAGCGTAAGGTTATTAATCGGCTGTTGGACGATGGCGAGAAGTTCGAAGGAGGTATGACAACCCGCAAATACGCGGGTATGACTAGATGCAGTAAGGTTACGGCTAGCCGGGATCTGAAAGACCTGGTGAAAAAAAAGATCCTGGAAAAAACAGTCGGCGGTGGTAGAAGCACCAGTTATGAACTCTGCCCAGTTACTGAGTGAAGATGGGCCTGTCAGATAAATGAAGTCAGAGTAGAATGAACAATCCACGAAAACGGGGTCGGACCAGGCTAACCCTTTGAATTATAGACTTAAAAGCTTATAAAAACGCTCATTTTTACCGTTAAAAGCCTCTTTTTGATACAAAAAAGATCAATTTAAGGGCATAAAAATAGTAAACATGCCTGATAAGCGCTGCTGTGAAGTTGTTTTTGTTGGCACTATGTAAATATGAATGTAACGTGCATATATGCATAGTATTGTTCCGAGAGATTCGCTTGTTGAAACTGTCCATAACAGGCTCAAGACTACTCCTGCTGTTGCTCTACTTGGTGCCCGTCAGGTAGGTAAATCCACAGTTGCCGGGATGGTGTTGCAGGATTTCCCTGGATCAATATATCTGGACCTGGAGCGGCCTAAGGACCTGAATAAGCTTCACGATCCGGAGGCTTTCTTTGAGCAGTTCAGCGGCAGGTTGATCTGTCTTGATGAAATTCAACGGACACCTGAGATTTTTTCAATTCTCCGCGGAGTTATAGATCGTAACCGTAAAAATGGCCAGTTCCTCATTCTTGG
Source organism: uncultured Desulfocapsaceae bacterium (assembly GCA_964558875.1). Classification (GTDB taxonomy): domain Bacteria; phylum Desulfobacterota; class Desulfobulbia; order Desulfobulbales; family Desulfocapsaceae; genus CAZLGM01. The sequence goes on along the minus strand of CAZLGM010000044.1, from coordinate 1,053 downwards.
ATCGGCATCCAGAGACTCGATACAACAAAGTTCTGAATCACTGGCTGGCCGCCTGTCATTCATCGAGATTACCCCATTCCAAAAACAGGAAGTTGATTTTGTCACCACAAATTTATTTCGGTTACAGGGCGGTTATCCCCGAAGTTTACTTGCTGAACAGGAAGAAACGAGTGTTCAGTGGCGTGAAGATTATATCCGAACATTTTTGGAACGTGATATTCCCCAATTAGGATTTAAGATCCCGGCGAACACATTGGGCAGATTCTGGAGAATGCTGGCTCATAGTCATGGGCAGGTGCTTAATTCATCAAAACTTGCTGATTCGATGGGGGTCAGCTCACATACAATACGAAAATATATTGACCTTCTGACGCAGACATTTGTTTTGAGGGTTCTGCCCCCTTTCAGCAAAAACCTGAAAAAACGACTCATCAAGTCTCCAAAGATTTATATTAGAGACTCCGGACTTCTCCATTCACTACTCGGTATAGATTCAATGGAGGACCTTTTTGGCCATCCTGTCTATGGCGCGTCTTATGAAGGTTTTGTTATTGAAAATATTTGTTCACAATTTCCCCGGTACCAATCATCTTTCTTGCGGACTTCCAATGGGGCTGAGATTGACCTGATTTTAACCAAAGGACAAAAGACCATTGCTGTTGAAATCAAATCATCCACATCACCTAAACTATCAAAGGGCTTCTGGAACTGCATTGAAGCCATTCAACCCGATTCAACTCATGTCGTTGCACCGGTAGATGAACCGTATCCAATGGGTCCGGGAGTGATGGTTACTCCTTTGCAGCTGTTTCTGGAAAAGATGGATGATTAAATGGCAACATTGATACCTTCATTAAACAGCTGTCTGGCGCGAATGACAAATGGTGAGAAACGGTTTGCCAGGCGATTGGAGGCTAAACTGGAGGATGATTACCTTCTCTGGTATGACGTTCCTGTTGGTCCCAAACGGTTGCATCCCGATTTTATTATTCTTCACCCTAGTACCATGTAACATTTAATATTTCGTATGATTTGAAAATAGCGTATAATATG
>CAZLGM010000043.1:0-17938 GCA_964558875.1 uncultured Desulfocapsaceae bacterium | reverse complement strand
CCCAAGTGCCAGGCTGAGATGAAGATCATCAGTTTTAGTATCAAGAAAAAGGTTGTTCAAAAAATACTTGTTCATTTGAAACTCTGGGATGAGCCTTCACGACAGTGGGCTCCTCCTTTAGAGAAGTCTGACGGTAATGACTTTCCTCTAAAATCTTCGATCTTTTCTATGAGCCGTTTGATGACGGCCGGAGCCTCCTTACAGTCGTTTACCTGGCACGGTTGTGAAGAAGAGTGAGGTTTCTGATCTGATTAACTGTTCCTGGCTGTGCTGAAGCTGTTTGGGTATCACATTTGGTTGTTGCCTGGATGTTGATAATCTTTCCATATATAGTTTTTCGTATGATTTCACAGAGCTAGATTGACAATAAATTATCAGGGCTGTATCCTTTTCTGATATGTTTAGAGATGCTGAAAGCTTCAAATGTGATTGATGGAAGAGGGGAGTCTCCAGCCTCAGATGAGTCATTTTTTTAATGCTGCCATCCATTTCTCCCCGTTTTTTATCGAGCGGGAATTATCGGGTTCAAGATTTCTAATCTGCTCTTGTGGGGAATGGTGTGAAAAGCAAATTTCTATCACCTGTTCAAATGCCTGACAATGCGAATGAATTTTCCGGCGGCCGTCGGTACGTCCTGGACAGCGAACTTGCCAGGATAGTCAATGTTTCAATGGCCCTGGAAATGCCGTTGCTGCTGAAAGGTGAGCCGGGAACCGGTAAAACCATGCTGGCCCATGCTATTGCCGAAAACCTCGAAATGGAGTTGATTGTCCTCAATGTAAAATCAAGTATGAAACTCATTGATGCGCTCTACCAGTATGACACCCTGACCAGGCTCAACGACAGCCGCTTCGGCGATACAGGTAAGGATGTCAGCAATATCAAGGAATACATCAAAATGGGCAAGATAGGCCAGGCTTTTACAAACGACCGGAGAGTGGTCCTGCTCATCGACGAGATCGACAAGGCAGATACTGATTTTCAGGACGATATGCTTGATATCCTGGACCAGATGGAATTCGATATCATTGAAACCGACGAAATTGTGAGGGCCAACATGCGGCCGGTTATCGTCATTACCTCCAATGCCAAGAAAGACCTGTCCGATCCCTTCCTGGGCCGGTGCAACTTTCACCATATAGCCTTTCCCGACCCCAAGATGATGCGTAAAATAATCGGGGTGCATTTTCCAGGCATCGACGAAAAACTTGCCAGGGGTGCGATCAGCACATTTTATAAACTCCGTGAAATTGAAGGCGTTGAGAAAAGGCCGGCCACCAGGGAGCTGATCAATTGGCTCAGGGCTCTGGCGGCCGATCCGGATTTCAAGTCTGGCAGACTCATTGAAAGCGAAGTTCCCTACCTGGGCGTTTTATTCAAGAAAAGTTCCGACTATGAAAAAGCCGCCAATCTTTACGGTTGATGCGACAAGGCTGAATGAATGTTTGTCGATTTCTTCTACAGCCTGAGGGAGCAGGGAGTGCCGGTGAGCCCCACCGCTTTCCTGACCTTAAACAAGGCCCTGCACAAGGGACTCATTGAAAATATTGACGATTTTTACATTGCAGCCCGCACTACCCTGGTAAAGAGCGAGCGTTATTTCGACCAGTACGACAGGGTGTTTGCCCACTATTTTGAAAACACTCCTCTGCCTGAAACACATGGGATAGTTATTGACGAGATCGCTTGGCAGATGCTGCAGGAGTGGCTGCATTACCCGGCAGCCTTGGCCCGCCTGCTCGGTGAGGACCAAGAGAACTTGCACAAGCTCACAATCGAAGAGCTGTTGGACTACTTCAGGGACCGTTTGGCTGAGCAGAAAGGTGAACATCACGGCGGCTCCAGGTGGATCGGTACAGGCGGCACCTCCCCTACCGGGCATTCAGGCCACCATCCTACCCCAATGCGTATAGCCGGGGAATCAGATCATCAGTCGGCCCTGAAAGTTGCAGCCAGAAGAAGGTACAGGGATTACTCGGGACAGGGCCCTCTGACCCAGGCCCGCATCGGCGAAGCCCTGAAAAGGCTGCGCAAGCTCGTACCTGCAGGTGCCAGGAACCGGCTCAATATTGATAAGACCATCCGTAGGACGGTGCAGCTCGGCGGAGAGATTGAAATTGTCTTTGACCATAGCCTCAAGGACCGACTCAAGGTGATTCTCGCCATAGATAACGGCGGCTGGTCCATGGATCCGCATGTCAAGCTTGTGCAGACGCTTTTTGATTATGCCAGGTCACAGTTCAAGGACCTGAAAACATATTATTTTCACAACACTATCTACGATACCCTGTGGCTTGATTACACTCGCTCGCAGAGACCGTTTCTTATTGATGAATTTGAGCGCTTCGACCCGGAAACCCGTTTCATTGTGGTCGGCGACGCCAGCATGGCACCCTTTGAACTTTCCAGCCGGGACGGCTCTATTCACACCCAGGAACGGAGCGGAAGAGTAAGCCTGGATAGTCTGAAATTTCTGGTAAAAACATTCCCCCATACGGTCTGGCTCAACCCCCTGCAGCAGAACATGTGGAGTTATTCACGATCCATTGAAATGATCAGCAGAATTTTTCCCATGTTCGAGCTTTCCCTGGACGGCCTGGAGAAAGCGGTAAGCTTCCTGAAAGAGTAGAGTTTGGAACTGAAATATACAAATGACAGAAGATGGAAAGATCCCAGAATCGCTGATGGTAACTTCGACAGCGACCTCCACCCGGAAAAGTGGGTGCTACCTTGAGCCTTGCTGCTTGCGAACCTGCTGGATTAGGTCATCATTGAGCTGGCGGAGTTGATGATCCGACGGGGCCATGCTCTTGGATTTCAGGCAGAGCTGGATGGCCCGGGGGTACTGTTGCTGCTGAAATTTTATCTGGGCAAGTGCGTACCAGTAATGACCGTTTTTCGGTTCCACACGGAGAGCTCGTTCCATAACCTGTTCCGCCTGCTGGTAGTTTTTCAAAGACGCATGTGTCTGGGCTTGGTGATAAAGCGGTCCGGCCGGACCGATAGCAGGTTGATAGACGATTTGTTGTTCCTTGATAACCGGCCTGGTTTGCTGATGAACCTGCTGATCCCGTGGTTCAGGAGGGATCATAACATATCGTTTGCTACAGCCGGCCAAAAGAAACCAGCTCAGCAGAATCCAGATAAGTGTCGAAATGGCTGTTGCCGTTGAAGTTTGTCGCATTGTCCGATTCATGATGTTCTCCATGTTGACATCGATCATACTATTACCGAAACAGAGTATCCAGAAATCGCTGAACTTTTTGACCGATTTCTTCAATTTTCAACTGAGCCTCCCCTGAATCGTGCTCAGGTCCGGTACCGGCGAGAAAAGGCAATACCGTTGTCTGTGGGCTCTTGATTCTGCTTTGTTTGAGTGTTTCCCTGTTGATTCGTGTCCAGACGATCCCGGCAGGAGGTGAGGAGCGGCGACTCTTTGGATCTATTTTTTTCATAATATTGGACCATACCTGAAGAGCGCCGGAAGAGCCGGTCAGAGAAGTTGGCTTGTTGTCATCCCTGCCCAACCAGACGACCCCTAAGTATGAACCTGTGAAACCGGCAAACCAGCTGTCTCTTTGATTGTTTGAGGTTCCTGTTTTGCCGGCACAATAGCTGTTTTGCAGACTGTGACTCCGGCCACTCCCTTCAGTCATGACCCGCTCCAGTGCATGGGTCAACAGGTAGACCAGTTTTGGCGGGAAACGCTGCTCAACGTCGAGACCATATCGGTTCAGAAGTTTGTTTTTCCTGGTCATCACAGACTGAATTGAGCGCAGCGGCTGGTAGAAGCCACCGGATGCGATTGTCTGGTAAATCTGGGTGACCTCCAGAGGCGACATCTCATGACCGCCAAGCAGCAGTGACGGATAGGGTTGCACTTCTTTTTGATAGCCCAGTTTTTTCAAAGTCCGGATAACATTATCAAGGCCGATGGTCATTCCCAGCCGGACTGTGGCAAGGTTGTAGGACTTGGCCAGCGCTGTAAAAAAGGGTACTCGGCCGTGCTCCTTTTTATCGAAATTCTTCGGCTGCCACTCTTTTCCGCCGCTCTCAATACGGATAATTGTATCCAAAAGAGGTGAGGCAAGGGTAAAGCCCTGGACCAGTCCGGTCAGGTATACAGCAGGCTTAATCAGTGAACCGACAGAGCGGTTGGCATCCAGGGCGCGGTTGAAGCCCCTGTCCTGCGGATCATTGCCGCCGCTCAGAGCGAGGACTTCCCCATTTTCCCGCCCGGTAATGATAACAGCACCTTCTATTTGTTTTGATCCAGCACTTTTACTCAGTTTGGCGGTGGTCTGCGCAAGCTTCTTTTCCACCCGCCACTGAATCTGAGGGTCAAGGCTAGTGAGAATTTTAAGGCCATCGGTCTGCAGGTCTTCTTCTCTATATTCGGCCTTTAGCTGATAACGGACCAGGTCAAGAAAGGCACGAAATCTGTTGAAACCGTGGTTCTGCACCTTGGTGTCCAGGAGAGGCTGGGCAAGGGCTGTATTGTAGTCTTTATCCGAAATAAGGTCATTGTCGAACATCAATCGCAGAACAAGGTTTCTGCGAGAAAGACACTTCTCGGGAAACCTTCTTGGATCATAGGCGGATGGTCCTTTCAGCATACCGACCAGTGTGGCGATCTGGGCAGCAGTAAGGTCGGCTACGTCCCGCCTGAAGTAAAACTGGCTGGCCAGGCCAAAGCCATGAATGGCCCTGTTGCCGTCCTGGCCGATAAAGATTTCATTGATATAGGCAGTGAGGATTTCATCTTTGGAATAGTGACGCTCCAAAATAAGCGCCATGAGGGCTTCTCTCATTTTTCTCGATAGTGTCCGGTCACGGTTGAGAAAAAAGTTCTTCACCAGCTGCTGGGTCAGAGTTGAGCCACCCTGGACCGTTGTACCTGCACGAATATTGGCAAACATGGCCCTGAAAATAGCTGAGAGTGACAATCCGTTATGGGAGAGAAAATCCCTGTCCTCGACAACCATGAGTGTCCTTCTGAGCAATTCAGGGATCTCAGATGATTCCAATACGAGTCTGTCCTCATGTTGAGCAGGGTGAAAACTGCCGATCCGGGCGGGATCGAGTCGAACAAAAGGAATCTGTTTTGCTGATTCTGAAGAAATAAGTTCGCTGATCCTGTTGTCGCGAAATTGAATCGTCAGTTTCTTGGATTCTTCAAAACCATCCGGGAAATGAAAACTTCGCGTGACAAGTTCAAACCCGGTTTGTCCCAGTGAATAGCCTCCCGGTGCTGTTACCTGTTTTTCTTTTCTGTAACCGCCCAGCTGAAGTTCCTGTTCGAGCAGCTTCTGGCTTAACAGCATACCCGAATAGAGTTCAAGGGGACGGGCATAAACAATGGCCGGTATCTGCCAGCGTTTTCCGTCAAATTTTTCTGTAATGATATGGCTGAGACGGTTGACATACGAAAAGCAGGAGTAGGTCATCCAGCCGAAAAATAGAAGGACAAACAGAGCAGCTGCCCAGATCAGCAGGGGGTTTTTCTGCAGAACGAGTTTCAGCATGCTTAATGCTGCCTGGAATTTCTTTATTAAGGAGTTGAGGGTTTCTTTAACCATCTATCTGGCTTTATAGAATAAATGATGTTTGGCCCTGACTGGGTGATTAGAAATGGGTAAACCATCCACCTTCCGAGCCGCTATGGAGAAAAAGACCACCTGAATGAGTCATTTAATCACTGAGACCGTACGACAGGGTCGGGCTGAACAGGGTTGAGTGATTATGGCCACAAGATTGCCTGTAATCAGTACGGAATACTGGTAGCTTATTGTCAGACCCAGGTGATCAGCTGCTGCCGAGTCGTTGTACAGGTATTCTAAAAGAAAAGTCAGTGAGTTGGCAAATCCATATTCAGCACCGATGACCAATTCAACATGATGCTCTTTTTCAGAAGACCTGTCGTAAAAGAATCTTTCCTACCGTGGACGATGGTTCAGGAGTCTTATTTCAGTCGATTACCAGCCGATCATGTCGTGCCGGGAAAGTCGCCCAGTTTGAGAGATTCTCCGGGAAAATTTCCTTTTTCCGCTTCCCCGTCGATAATATGTTTTCAGTATACAAATTTTCTTGGGAAAGTAGTTTTTATAATAGTAAATTTCTCTCATAGCTTTGCATGTGTGCCGCTGGTGGTCTGAACAAATTTTACGCAACAGTAATCGACAAGAAAGAAGGAGTGTGCGGAGTGGTCTTGGATATTCAGGCTTTCGGTGACTATACAAAATGGCATCCCTACATACACTCCTTGGTTGCCGATGGCCTGTTTCTTTTCTCTGGATCATTCCATGTCATACCTCGTTCTTCAGTAAGGCCAGCGGCAGAAAAATTCCGAACGAACGTGCTGAAATTGCTTAAAAAGGAAGAGCTCATTGATGAGGATTTTATCAAGATGATCATGAAGCAGCGTGGTAAGCCTCCAATAAAAATGACAGGTAAAAGTAGAGCTATCTGGTAAAATGCACTCAGGAGGTTCATAGAAGAAATCACATAACAGAGCTATCAACGCTGATAAAAAGAGCCAAAACCATTGTAGTTGGTGATCCGCTCATTGTCTTGTTTGAATTGGAGATTCAAAAAATGCCGCATCTGATTATCCGTCGAATCCAATCATCTCATTGCAAGCTGGGCCCGAAACGGTGTGAAATGTGTCGAGATATGAAAACAGAAATGATATGTCTTTTGAATATTGCCCCTGAAGATGCAGGTTTGGCTCAAAGACGTATGATAGAAGTTCAGGTAGGGGGAGAAACAGTCTGGAAAGAATTCGACATTGTTCGAACCTTTGTAGATGAAGAAGAAGCACTGGGTTTCGCACGATCAAACAATATTAAAGATATCAAGTTATAATCCTTTTATTCTGTAACCCATGGAAACCACCGGCATTTACTCAAGAAACCAACCGCTTCCCCTGAATCAGGAACTTGTTTAACGAAATAAAAGGACTAAAAAAAGTTGATCTTTTTTTCAGGCTAAGAAAAGGTTTTTGTTTTTCCTGGAGAAAAGGGAAGAGACAAATGGTCCTGTCATCTTACTTAGATGACAATTTGAATTTCTCAGAAAAGTTTAAAACCGTATCTTCCTATCACCACTGAACCCGTCCGGGTGCAGATGGACTGTCCGGTTTCTTAGCTCTTTGGTATTAACGCCCGTCAACCGGATATCGTCTTTCCCAGCTTATATTGGCTCAGTTTGGCAACACATCGGTTATTTCGCAGTATCCGGTTGGAGTGTGGCAAACGGTAGCCTGAGATGAGCTCAAAGGTTTCTTGGTTCCCAAAGATCTGTTCCAGGCTATGAAGGATATTGAGCAGTTCAGTTCGATAGAATGGACATCTTCCGTGTGGAAACCCCAAAAATCATCGGGTGGCAATTTTCGGTTTCAGAATCGCTATTCCGGCCGTGTGGGGAAGGGGATGAATAGCAAATTGTTATCATCCGTCTTATCAATTAAGAACAATATCCTGATCACATTCAACTATAGCAAAGTTCTGTGGGAAATCATCCCCAGACATCCGAATTGACATTATGGTGCCAATCTGTGCAGATAGTGTCAGTGATCCACCAGGCGGAATAAGGGTAGCATTTTGAATATTAACAGAATTGCCACCACAATCGGTATAGTCTATCTCAACTACATTGCGAGCCCGATTATTCGTAATCGTTACTGTCGCACAAGACCCACAATCAACAGATTGGGCTGTGGCATGAGTCGCAGTCAGTAGTTGCAAGGTAACAGGCGCAACATAAGCTGCAGCTGTAAAATGCAGAGATTTCTTAATAATAGTTCGTCTATCAGTCTTCATGAGTCATTCTTTAGATAAAATACATCTGCAATCTACTGACACATTGTAGCATATATTAACTCCGTTCTACTGTACAGACATTTTATCCGTCTGTCTGATTGTGCGTTTTGAAATTATCGCATTGAATTTTCCCGTTTTGCGTTGTAGCATCTCGCCCAGACTGTTTTCTCTACTCACCCGACGATTTATAGTGTAAAAAAGAGACGTTAACTAGATGTCCCTATATACCTTTCCCCTTGACGATCATCTTGTCATTTTTCGACCGATGGATAAACGTCTCTTCATCCTTAACCAGACAGCGAGCTTGATCTGGCGTATAACAGCCTCCGGTTTGACTACGGATGAAATCATTGAGCTGTTGGCATCACATTTTCAGGTCACTATTGAAGATATCACCCGTGATGTTCATACCACATTGGATTTATGGACCAAACACGGTCTCTATCCGGCTCAATCAGAAGAAGGAGAACAAGTTCACTCGGCCAAACTCTCACCGAATAATGCGATCACCAAATTATGGCTTCCCAAAGGTGATCAGGTCACTCTCCAACTTGATTTCCAATTCGGTCAATCCACTTTTACTCTTCTGGATTATACTCCGGACTTAGCCAATCATTTTCAACCGTTACTGGCTAGTCTTCCTGTTGCTGAGCAAAAAAAGACGAAAAACCTGATTGAACTATACAATGACGGGAATGAGTATGTGACCAGCTGTAATCAAGTTGAATTAGAACGCACAACTGATGATCTTATAACTGTGGGAAGAGTGATCCAAACCATAATCGAACACGGTTACCCTCAGACAATTTGGATGGCCTTCATTCACGGTTCAGCCGGGGCATTGGATGGTCGTGGTATTGTTTTTCCAGGTATCGGCGGTAGTGGCAAATCGACACTCATGGCCGCCTTGGCCAAATGCGATTGGGTATACTGGTGCGACGACACAGTTCCCCTGGATATCGATGGCAATGCTGGAGCGGTACCACTAAGCTATTGTATTAAATCGGGAAGCTGGGATGTTTTAACGCAATATTATCCGGATCTTAAAACCCTTGAGGTTCACCATCGTGGTGACAAAAATGTCCGCTATCTACCTCTCAATCCTGAACAAACAAATTTTGCCACCACCCTGCCAGTGCATAGCCTTGTTTTCCCCACCTATTCGCCTGGAAGCACTCAAACCTTACAACCATTGTCACCCGTGGAGAGTTTACGTCATCTGATAGAAGCTCAGTCCTGGATTTCTCACGATCCGACTTATGCCGGTGAATTGGTCCGTTGGATAAGTGTGATTCCGGCCTATAGCCTCAACTACTATTCCTTAGACTGGGCTGTTGAAGAACTCAACCATCTTGTCAGAACAAATCGATAGTAACTGGCTGTTTTAATATCAGATAATTATTGGTTCTGCTTGGTTGGCCGACTACTCCGGTTGAATGAATTTCAATTGTTGGATGAGTTTTTGGAATCGATTTCTGTTTTGTCTATAGCGGATTCGGCAATTCAGTGAAAACGGAATCTTCCCGGGTATCCGTTGATTGAAATATTTTTTCAGCATGTCCATTGAGAAACAGAATGGCTCCTGAAGGGAGTGGTCTGTGAAAAAGGCTCCTACCGCTCTCCAATCAAGTTGTCGTTCATATTTTTCACGTATTGTATAGAGATCAAGGATTTGATATAAAAGCAGCTCTTCATTTTCCATACCACCATCATACACCTGGTGATGAAGAATATTATTGATGGCAAAGTGCTCCTTGCTCGGTATACGGACAACTCTATCCTTGATTTGTATCTGTACTGAATCCTTGATAATAGACTCACTTTCCAGAACTGGATCATTTGCTAATCGTTCATGGATTTCAAACCTTATACTATGATTGTCATGCACAAGTGGAAATCCGTGATAATGACCATCAGCATCCGGTAAGTAGAGCCCCTCAATTGGAGCGTAACCGACTGAACGCATCAATTCTGTGCAAGTGAGAATCTCGTTTTTCCTCAAGAGCAAATCAACATCACCCATTATGCGCAAACCTGGTTCATCATATAGATCCATAAGCATTGCCGCGCTGCCCTTAATAAAAACAGGCTCAATACCGGCAGGATTAAGCAGACCGGCAATACGGTGTATCTCTCTGCGAATTCGGTCATTACGTGAACGGTTAAGGGTATAAATGTCGGCTATTGAGATCTGAATGTCTTCTGGCAGAAATTGCAGCAGACGTTTCTCTTGGAGTTGATAATATAACGATGGCAATACGTAGTGTGTATCGGCAAGACTGGTTACCTGGTACCAATCTGGTTTAAGATTTTGTATTGCTTTATGCTGCTGTGATAAATGTCTTTTTTTATCGAATTGCTGCAGACATTGGCATAAAAAGGAAAAAATTAGTGATTCTCTCATATTGATATGCTCTCACTGACAAATATACAGCGATCTCTGTATAATCCATTTTATTCAAATCCAATGTTATTCCACTCATAAAAAAAAGGGGATACGGAGTCAAGCTCCATATCCCCTTCAATCCGTTGGAAAATGCTAGCTAAAATTCTTTCATCATCCAGATACCGCATGGGCAGGTATCGGCACAGAAGCCACAGCCTATGCATTTCTTATCATCGGAGACATATTCATAACCGACATCCAGGCCGAACTCATAGCCGTTTTTGTGCTTGTAGGTTCGTTCTTCTCTGACAATCGCTCCTTCGGGACAGATCGTTTCACATAAATGACAGTCACGGCAGGAGGCGCAGGAGAGACAGCGATCCGCCTGATCAGCTTCGGTCTGGCCGACCTCATCCGGATTGTAATGGGTGATGGTCAGCGCCTGCTGGGTGATCACCTCCTTGGAAAAGGCTTTCCATTCTTTATCGGTAAAATCACAGAAAATGTATTCAGCGGCTGTTTTTCCGGCCCCCAGGGCATTGGTGGCCAGACCCGGACGTTCAACATCACCGACGGCCATCACCTTGGCGTCATTGGTAGCGTGGGCCTCGTCGGTCTTGATCCAGGCAGCCCCACCAACCGTAACTGTTTCAACGGAGTCAGGAAGGAAGCTCAGTTCGGGGACATCACCGATGGAGATAAACACGGTTTGCGCCGGAATCAATTCACCACTGTCGGTGACCAGCCCATCTTGGGTGACCTCTTTAGTCATTACCGGCCATTGGAAGGTGGCGCCCAGAGCCTCTGCCGCCTCCTTTTCATGGCCAAAGGCCATGGGTTTCTGAATATCGACCAGGGTCACTTTTTCAGCACCCAGACGGTAGGCCTCGCAGGCCACATCGCAACCAACATTACCGGCACCGATGACCACAACTTCTTTACCGACTTTCATGGGTGAGTCGGTCTTCGATGTCTTGAGAAAATCGAGCGCCGTTATCACTCGTTCATCACCAGGGAACTTCAACTTCCTGGGGGTGTGAGTACCGACTGCCACAACCACATAGTCGAACTCTTTTTTCAGCTCACTAAATGTATTCTTGTCCATATCAACACCCAGATTGACATGGATGTTGGGATAGTTCATGAAACGCTCAATTTCCTGGTCCCAGATGGCTTTGGGCAGCCTCTCCCAGGGAATTACCTGGCCCAGTTTGCCGCCGAGCTGAGTATCCTGCTCAAAGATATGGGCTTCAATACCTTTCATGGCCAGCTGCCAGGCAGTATTCATGCCGCCGGGGCCACCCCCGATAATGGCAACTTTCTTGCCAATGGGATCAGCCGGTTTGGGAGGGTCGACCTGACCAATGGCACGTCCTAAAACATGCATATCGATAGATTCGTCAACACCTTCACGGGAACAGTTTTCCATACAAAGGTTTGGGCAAACCGAACCACAGACGGAAGCCGGCAGAGGTGTATATTGAAGCAGAAGATCATAGGCCTCTTCTAGTTGACCGTCTCTAATAAGACGTAATCGATCAACCGTGGGAATATGGACCGGACAGTAATAGGTACATGGCGCTGCTGATTCGCGGTTAGCCCAGAATGGTTTTTTCCGTCTGAGATCGTCGGTAACGATGGCCGGGATAGCCGAACGGTCAAGGTTAGGTGCAAGGTCGCGCAGGGGATCGCCGCCACCAAAGCTGTTATTCCAGAACTTGTTGCGGAACTGGGCCATCGGCATAGGGCCGGAAAACAACAGAGCCCGTTCTTGAGGAGTAATAGAATGTAAGACCTGCCACTCTTCACGTACAGTCAGGGTGTTGAGAAGGTCGGTCCGGCCGATCTTGTCAAGATAAACGGCCATGTCATTCTTCAACCATTGCCACTGTTCATCATCGGGTTTCATCAGTTTGGCATTGGTTTTGGAATAGGAGTCGTCAATGGGGCCGCGGAAATAAATGGAACCGCCAACCATACCGACACAGGGACGGTAGCCGAGCACATTGTCCGGATTTTTGCCGTCAACACCACAGATGACAGCAATACCACCGCAGTTGAATTCGGCAAAGGAGTCACCGCAGGAACCCAGGACCCACAGTTCCGGTTTGTCGTAATCGGGATTCCACTTGGTCATGGTAAGACCACGGGCGCCGATTGATCCTCTAATATAGACTTTACCGGCAGCCATGGCGTTGCAGGCACCGTTGGTAGCATCACCAAGGACGGTGATCTCGGCTCCGATGTTCAGATATCCGACATCATCGGAAGTGGCTCCGTTGCAGCGGATTGTTGTGCCGGGCATACCCATGCAGCCGAGGCGCTGGCCGGATGGACCTTCGAGCTCGATATTCAGGCCGTCCTCACGGTGCAGCCTGATACCAATATTGTGCTGGCCGTAGGATTCAAGTTTGAGTGAGTTGGACTGACTGGCAGCCTCCTGAACCATGAACTCAAAATCCATGGAACTGATTCGTCGGCCGTTCTCGTCCAGGCCTTTTATGACAGTTGGTGTCACGTCTGTTACTCCAGTTTTTTTGGTAGAGATGATCAATCCTTATCGTTTTGTATAAACGATAAAGATAAACATGCTTTTGTCATTTAATCATGCGTCCAAGACGCCTGTTTATTCTGTCCTCTGACCTCTGTCTTCTAACTTCTGATCAGCATACATATTTGATATTCAGTCGTTCCGCGGCCGATTTGTCGGCAATACCGATGGCATCGGACATACCGATGGGCAGGCTCTGTGAACGGCCAAGCGGTGCCATGATCTTTTTCATTTCCGTCTGAATAGACTGGTAGGTGTCAACCACCCGTTCGGCAACCAGGTCGGGATCAAGTCGACGATACAGCTTCGGGTTCTGGCTGGTGATACCTTTTGGGCAGATACCAACATTGCAGACATTGCAGCGATTCTTCTCGTTGCCGAGACAACCGGCTGCCGATTGCATGATGTATTTGCCGATATGAACACCGGATGCACCGAGCATAACAAGGGCCATACCATTTTGAGCCACATTGCCGTTTTTACCGATACCACCGGCGGCAAAAATCGGAATCTCGTTTTGTTTGCCCTGTTGGGCCAGGTCAAGATAACATTCCCGTACACAGGAGGCGATAGGGTGGCCGGTGGCGTCCATTGAAACATTGTAGGCTGCACCGGTGCCACCGTCGATACCGTCAATCATCAATCCTGCGGCATAGGGGTTACGGACCAGATTATTCAGTACCGATTTGGCGGAGGTTGAGGCCGAGATTTTCGGATAAACCGGCACCTCATGATCAAAGGCCATGGACAGGGTCTGGATCATTTTCATAACACTCTCTTCAATAGAGTAGAGTGTCTGATGAACCGGGGGAGACGGCAGATCGACACCTTCGGGAACACCCCGCAGCCTGGCGATCAACTTGGAGACCTTGAACCACATAAGCAGGCCGCCATCGCCCGGCTTGGCACCCTGGCCGTATTTGATTTCGATTGCCGCCGGTTTGCATTGCATGTCGGGAATGGCCCGAATAATCTCGTCCCAACCAAAATATCCGGAGGCGATCTGAAGGATAATATATTTCAGATAAGGGCTTTTCAAAATCCATGGCGGACAACCGCCCTCACCGGTACACATGACTACCGGAATTCCCAGTACCTCGTTACAGTAGGCAACTCCCTGGAGAAGACCGAGCCACATATTGGGTGACAGAGCTCCAAAGGACATTGAGCCGATAACAAAGGGGAATATTTCACGAGTCGGTGGAATCCAGCCGCCTTTAAATTTTCTTTTCAGATATTCATCCGGAGGCAGTATGCGCCCAAGGGTTGTGGTGACGTTAATCTCGTGACGGCCGGCATCAAGAGCCGGATCGGTCAGCATGGAGATACGGTCGAACATGATCCGGTCCAGAAGAGTTGGTCCGGTAGCGTTTCGGCGTCCCCCCCGTTTGTTGGGTGAACCGTCCTGGTTATGAAAAAAGAGGGTTCGATGTTCGTTGTCATTGGGCACCGGCATGATCGCCTCGTTGGGGCAGACCATGGAGCACATAGAACAACCGATACACCCGTTTGCCATATTCGTTTTCTGGCGAATGCCGGTAAAGACTTTGTACTTGCTTCCCCGTCTTTTCTTCATGACTTCCAGCTCGGGGAGCCGTTGCCGGCGGTATGTCAGGTGAATGGCACCTTTTGGACAAACGGCTGTGCAGCGGCCGCAGAGTGTGCACCGGTCTTCCCGGTGCTGAATTATCCAGGGCAGGTCCGTGTATGTTAAGCTGCTTGGGCCAACGGAAACTGATCGTGCTGAGACCATATTGTGGGTTCCTTTCTATCGGGTTGTATAATTACTGTATGTTCGCGCATGGGTTGAAAATCGAGCGATGGGTCACGGTCAGGGATCATGGCATCGACACCGCACATTTCAGAAGCAATGGCCCAGGCACCTTCTCTGCCGCCGACTGTTGCAGGTCGGAGTTTCTTCTGGTCCATCACCAGCATACAGGTCTCATCCGGCAGGGTACCGATGACGGCATTGGGGCCGTCAATGATCAACCTGCGGCAGGCATTTCTCAAACCAATGAGAAACTCACCCTGGGGATGTTCCTGTAACTCTTCTGTTTTCAGCGGTGTAATAATATGTTTATAGGCCTGCAGGGGAAGTTTCAGTTGCCTGAGGGTGTAATGCAGAATATGGGCAAACACCTCCGAATCACTCTGGTAGCCCATATAGCCGGGGAAGTGACGTCCCAGCAGCCAATCGCGGATCGGTACAAAGGCTGTATTTTCTCCATTGGTCATTGTTGCAATTCCCTGGAGAAAGAACGGGTGACAGGCGTACAGGTTGATGCCGTAGTTGGTGTTCTGACGGCCCTGGGCCATGCAGACCCTTGATTTTATTCGGTTATCATGCAGTCCCAGAGCATCACCAATCTGCAGGGGCCAACCGACTTCCTTGATCATGGCAACATCGGGCCAGAACGAGAAGACGGTGAGGTCGTCACCATTTTCTTCGCCATCCTTACGTAAGGCCAGTCGGGTCATCATCAACTCATGATCGATCACTTCCTGGGGTTGGCCTTTGAGTCGTTCGGGAAGCTTGTAGGCTCTTAAAAAATAGATATAACGATCTTTTGCTTCAATTTTTGACAGATCGGTGTCAAGCTCATGGTCATACTTAACCAGCCAATCCCGCTCTTCCATGAATTTGTGTAACCGCTTATAGGCCGCTTCGGAGTGGGCAATCCCGGAAAGGATTGGAATTTTATTTTCATACTTGAAACCATCAAATTCAAGCCCGCGAAGCAGCAGCCCCAGGCCGGAGCCGTCATACCCCTCCTGCATGGCTTCCATGGCAGTGAGGACCGAATAAGGTGAAAACGGTTCACTGGCTGTCTTTAATGCTAAACGACACATACATTTCTCCCTGTGGATAGAGTCATAACCGTTTGAGCAGCGTTAAAACGTGTCAACGGCAATAGATTCGGGTGTGTCCGGCCGGTTGGTAGGTCAAGCGGACGAACACACAGAACCTCGAAATTTACAAATAAAATAGAACGCTGTCAAGCGAGAACAGGTGGTGGATTTGACAAAATAGGAAACTGCAAAGCTGAATTCTTCCCCATTGCATGGATGCAAATATGTTTACAAATGGTTGGTGGCCAGAGGAGCAAACAGAAGCCCTGAAGAGATGGGGGAATGTTTCAGCAGCGAGCCAGCTGAAGTGGCAGGATGATACCAAAGTGGGGAGTACCGTCCGATCAATGGAACCACTGAGAATGGACTGAAAAATGGTGGTACGTGTAAAAGCGCGATTATTTTAAGATATTGGTGATATCCTTTGCTTTGTCGACCTTTTCTTTTATTTCAGAAACCTCTTTAACTCCTGGTAGGTCTCCTACGATCTCTTTACCTTCTTCCTCAACTTCACCGATCCCCTTTTTAAAAGATGTGATGGCTTTGCCGAGGCCGGAGCCGATTTCAGGCAGCTTTTTACCGCCGAAAACAAGAAAGGCGATACCTAAGATGACGATCAGTTCAGGTGTTCCTAGTCCAAACATAACATTGTGTCCGATTGAAGATGAAGCAAGAGGCTATGATTCAGAAGATGAGTCCTTCTTGGCTTCTTCGTTTAGTTCTTTTGGTTCTTCTTCCTTTTTAGTGGCCTCTTTAAAGTTTTTAATGCCCTTGCCGATTCCAGATCCAATTTCAGGCAGTTTTCCCGCTCCGAAAATTATAACAATAATTACCAGAATAACAATCAGCTCCGGCATTCCCAAACCAAACATAATGCGTTCCTTTATAGATATGAATCAATGATGACAAACGATATTCTCTTTCAGATATTAACTCGTTTAAATTTAGAGTAGTCTTTTGAGAAAGTCAACAGACAATGGAGTAGCTGCCTGTGTTTCACCCGGCTGATTGAGCTCGAATCGCTGTTTCACCCAGTTTGCTTGCTACTCGTATGACTAATCCGCTCTGCTATTTCTGTGATCGTTGCCAGTATTTTCCCCTCATCCAGTGTGAGGAGTGTTTCGTTTTTCATAACAATCCGGCCGTTTATGACAGAATGGATAACATCGGCCCCTGATGCCGCGTAAACAAGATGCGACACTACGTTGTATATCGGTGTCAGGTGAGGCTGATTCATGTCAAGAACAATCAGGTCGGCCTTGTTTCCAGGCTTAAGACTGCCGATCCGATCATCCGCTTTCAGTGCTTCAGCGCCTCCCAGGGTAGCGGCCCTTAGGGTTTGTTCTGCAGACATGACGGTCGGGTCAAGCAATACACCTTTATGAATTTTGGCAACACTGCTCATCTCTGAGAACAGATCGACATCGTTGTTTGAGGCCGGTCCGTCAGTACCGATGGAGAGGGTGACTCCTCTTTCCAGCAACGCTGGAACCGGAGAGGTGCCCGAGGCCAGTTTCATGTTGGATTCCTGGCAATGGGCGACGCTGACATGACGCTGAGCCAGCAGATCGACTTCCCGATCGTCCAGCTTGACACAATGGGAGGCCAGCACATGATCACCCAGAAGTCCGAGATGTTCCAGATGATTGACCGGTGTTCTGGAATATTGCTCTAAACATCCTTTGACTTCCATATCGTTTTCAGAAAGATGGATGACCCAGAGCGCATTGTTGTCAGCCGCCACCTCACCGGTGCGTTTGAGTAAATCGGGCGAGCAGGTATAGACGGCGTGGGGATCGACTGTGATGGTGATAAGCGGATGATTCCGGTACATCTCAAACATCTCATCCACATAACGAAAACCGTTTTCAAGCTCACCGTAACTAGGAGATGGGAAATCATAGAGGACCTCTCCGATCCAGCCCCGCATTCCCGATTCAGCCGCTGCCTTTGCCACTTCCTTGGCAAAGAGATACATGTCACAAAAAGAGGTCGTTCCCGATTTAATCATCTCAGCACAGGAGAGCAGAGTGGCCTGGTAGACCATATCGGCTGTCAGTTTTGCTTCAATAGGGAAGATGTGGTCTTGCAGCCAGGTCATGAGCGGTAGATCGTCAGCCAATCCGCGGAACAACGACATGGGGGCATGGGTATGGGTGTTGATTAACCCCGGCATGATTAAGCCGTGTTTTTCTTCGATACGATCACAGTTTGGGTATTTCTTTTTGAGTTCGGACGCATCACCGATTTCAAGGATAGAATCGTCTTGAACAGCAACAGCCCCATTCTCGATAAGGTCTTGCTGATTGAAGGTTGGAAGAAGATATC
>CAZLGM010000042.1:0-18024 GCA_964558875.1 uncultured Desulfocapsaceae bacterium | reverse complement strand
CTAGTAGGACTGAAGGATGTTGGCTACAAGAAGGTTCTCGTATGGTGAGAGATTGGGATGAATATCGGTTTATCCGGCAAATTATTTTTTATTCCACCTTTTTTTCAATTAAATCAAAAATGAGATTTACTAGTCAACCTGACCCCCTTTACTTCGGAATTGGGTAACGACCTGCTGCAGATCAGCAATAAAATCCTTTTCCGTCTGGCATGATTCACATTGATAGGAGTTGGGACACGGTACCCCGCTGTGGCTTCCCATTTTCAAGACATAGGCCTGGGCATTATCGTCATCCGGTACCATTTCAATACAGCCTGTCGGGCAGATATAAGTACAGGATCCACAGCCAATGCAGACCTCAGTCGATGCAGTAAAAGGCGTTGTCACTGACCGCTCAGTCCCGCGATTGGCCAGGCCGATGGCTCCTGTGCCGACCACTTCCTCACAAAAGCGCACACAGAGCCCACAAAGGACACATTCAGTATTTCCTTTTTTCGCAAAAGAGGATGGTTCGATTCCCATATGCCTGGCCATATTCGTAAGAGTCGGTTCATCAGGGCATCGGGCAAGCAGGAGTTCCACTATAGTCCTGCGAATCTGTCTCAGCTTCACGGTGTCGGTAAAAATCTCCATGCCGTTTTCTACCGGATAATTGCAGGATGTAACCAGGCGACGCTGTTTTTTCTGAACAACCTCCACCATGCATAGCCGGCAGGCTCCATATGGTTTAATTGCCTCGTGATAGCAGAGAGTAGGGATAAGTATCCCTATCTTCCTGGCTGCCTCGATGATGGTGGCCCCCTGTTCGACCTGAGCCAGCTTTCCGTCAATAATTATAGGAATTTTCACAGTCTAGACCTTTCTCTCATGCCACCTTGATGGCCATCTGCTTGCAGGAGTTGAAGCAGATGCCGCATTTGATGCACATCTCTTTATCTATGCTATGCGGCTCTTTTTTCACTCCGCTCACCGCATTTTCCGGACATTTCACCGCACAAAGGGTACAGCCGTTGCACAAATCTTCGTCGACCTCGTAAGAAAACAACTCTTTGCACACACCTGCTGCACATTTTTTATAATGAATATGAGCCTCGTACTCGTCTCGAAAATAACGAATGGTGCTCAGCACAGGGTTCCCAGCTGTGCCTCCAAGTCCACAAAGTGAGGCCGTTGTCATGAACTGAGCCAACCCGATGAGAAGATCGATATCGCTAGGATCGCCCCGGCCTTCACATATATTTGTTATGGTCGCGTGCATTTGCTGCAGCCCTTCACGACAGGGCACACATTTACCGCATGACTCGAACGACAGAAAATCCAAAAAATACCGAGCCACATCAACCATACAGGAAGTCTCATCCATGACAATCATGCCGCCGGAACCCATGATGGCACCAGCCTCTCTTAATGAGTCGTAATCCACCGGCATATCGATCTTACTGATTGGAATACAGCCACCTGAAGGGCCGCCGGTCTGGACAGCCTTGAAAGCCTTGCCTTTTCGAATACCACCGCCAATGCCAAAAATAATTTCACGCAGGGTTGTCCCCATCTCCACTTCGACCAGTCCGGTATTGTTTACCTTGCCGACCAATGAGAATATCTTGGTGCCCTTGCTGCTATTGGTGCCGATTCCAGAATACCATTCTGCGCCATTCTTAAATATATGGGTGATATTGGCAAAGGATTCCACATTGTTCAGAACAGACGGTTTCCCCCATAATCCCTTGAAGGCTGGATATGGCGGTCTTGATCGGGGCGTACCGCTTCGTCCCTCGATAGAGATCATCAGGGCGGTCTCTTCGCCGCAGACAAAAGCGCCGGCACCTTTATTGATTCTGAGCGAAAGGCTGAAGCCACTCCCCAGGATATTTTCTCCAAGCAGACCATATTCCTCGGCCTGTTGAATGGCAGTAGACAAATGGTCGATGGCAATCGGGTATTCTTCCCGCACATAGAGAAATCCCTGGGTGGCGCCAATGGCATAGGCACCGATAATCATTCCCTCGATAATACTGTGCGGATCACCCTCCATAAGGCTGCGATCCATAAATGCGCCCGGGTCTCCCTCGTCGCCATTGGCAATGATATACTTGACATCACTTGGTGCAGCTGCGCAAAGGCGCCACTTTATTCCGGCCGGAAATCCACCGCCGCCCCTTCCCCGCAGGCCGGAAGCGACAACCGTATCCACAACTACGGTCGGGGTCATGGAGTGTAATACCTTGGCCAGAGCAGCATATCCATCAGCCGCAATGTAGTCTTCAATATCCGTCGGGTCGATTTTGCCACTGTTAAAGGAAATTGTCTTTTGCTGCTTCTTATATATGGGAAGTTCCCCTTCCGTTTCAGTACGTTTCTTGGTCTCTGGATCTTTCCATAAGAGTCGTTCAACAATATTGCCCTCTACAATGGTCTCTGCAATAATCTCCGTAATGTCTTCCGGTTTTACCCGGCAATAGAAAATGTTAGCCGGTTCAATAACAATAATCGGACCCATTTCACAAAAGCCGTGGCAGCCGGTTTTTCTTATTTCGACCTTGTCTTGAAGCTGTTGCTTCTCAATTTCGGTTCTAAGGGCATCAACCACCATGACAGCTTTTTGTGCTCGACAACCGGTGCTGAGGCAAGATCTGATAATGATTTTGATGGTATCACGCGATTGGATAATCGAATCCCTGAGATTCTCAAAATCCGCGATGGTGCTGATTTTTTTCAACCGTTTTCCTCTTTCCCTTCGTATTTTGAGTGATACGATGACAAGATTTTTTCTATCTTCCCCGCATCCACCGAATCATAATAGTCTTCACCCACTACGACGACCGGTGCCAGGGCACACGCACCCAGACAGTTGACTGTCTCCATGGAGAACACATGGTCATCCGTTGTCTCACCATCTTCTATATCCAAAATTCTCTTTATCTGATCGAGGCTCTGGTTCGCCCCGCCAAGATGACAGGCGGTTCCGCAACAGATCTTGATTGTATGACGGCCTCTGGGCTCCAGGCTGAAGGCCTTATAAAAAGTCGCAATATCGTAGATTCTGGCCAGGTTGATTTCCATTTTCTCGGAGATATAGCGGATTGCTTCCTCGGGAATATAGTTTTCTATTCCCTGGACATCCTGCATGATGCTGATGATATCTGCATGCCGGTACTCATATTTTTGCATAACCTGATCAATCTGATCAGTATTCATGGTTTATCCTTTGTTATTTTTGTCTTTCAGCCAGCATGGCATGGTATGTGGACCACGCAGACCTTCCCGGACTTTCATAAACATGGTTCGGCGGCAAAGTTCCTGCATGCGGCCTTTCACTGGGGCGAGGCGTGTTATAAAATTCTGGTCTACATATCCCTCGGCTACTGCCATTTCCTGAAGTTCAGAGGCAATCCTGCTGAATCTAATCTCTTGGGGGCATACTTGATAGCAGGAATTACACAAACAACAGAACCAGATAAGCTCCGAGGAAAGTATCTCTGTTTTCATTCCCAAAACAATCATATGAATAAGCCGACGCGGATCAAAATCATCAACCACCTCCCGAACCGGGCAGACGCTGGTACACGAACCGCAGGAATAACAAGGCTTGATCTCCTCCAAGCCAATCTTTTCGGCTATTTCATTCTTGAAATCAGGATCCGTTTTTTCAAAAACAACCGTTTCCAATGAAAACTCCTTCGGTGTTAAGGTTTTATTTCAGATAATAGTATAGTCAGTATTAATCTTTTTCTTTTTCTGCAGGGTCTCAAGTGCTGAGCCAACCATCTCTTCAGAGAGGTTTAGCAAGGATGCTAACTCTGCAGCCGACCGCTTCTTCTCTTTGAGGCAGAGATAAATCTCCTGCAGAGTGATCTCACTGTTCAGGCTGTTTCGCAATTTTTCAGGATCAGGTAATTCGCCGTACGAGTTTGACTCTTTCACCTTTTTTGCCTGCCGGGCAAAAGCAGCCCGCAGCTTCATTCCTTCCAGGGTAACTTTGGCCGCCGTAATTTTACGCAGCAACACAGGCTGATCAAGCCCTTCAGATGTTCCCAAGGGACCAAGTTCACGAATCCGCTTGGTAAAGGAGGTTATTTTTTCCACAAAAAGGGGCGCCTCTGCAGCAGAGACCCATTCAAGCGCGACTCGTTCCTGGTTGATACCAAGTTGTTCGAGCAGAATTTCCATCAATGTGAACTTGGTTATAGCTTCGTAATTACCGGACCGGTAATGGCATTCTCCAAGGTGTCAGCCACCGGTAAATATGCCGTCGGCCCCGTTCAGAAAGCCGGCCAGTAGAAAGACCGGTTCTATTCTGCCGGTGCACATGACCCGGACGGTCCTGATATGGGGCGGATACTGCAATCGGCCAACACCAGCCGCATCGGCTGCCGCATAACAGCACCAGTGACACAGGAAGCCTAGTATCTTCGGTTCGTTTGCCATCATCTATCCTTCCATCCCGAATGCCTCTATCTGGGCATAAATCTGTTCATCGGTAAAACGGCCAACACTTAAGGCCAGGGTGGGGCAATAGGAAACACAGACCCCACAGCCCTTGCAGGCCGCAGCAATAACCTCGGCCTTTTTCCGCTTATCCTTCTTGACAATAGTAATAGCCGCATAGGGACAGAAGGCCTCACAGAGGCTGCAGCCAATACATTGTTCCTCTTTACAGGAGGCAATAATTGGTTCGGCCTTGACATAACCGCGGCCCAGCAGAATGGCCGCCTTAGCCGCAGCGGCCTTGGCTTGGGCTATGGATTCATTAATTGTTTTAGGGAAATGGGCCATACCGCAGATAAAAATGCCGTCGACATAGGAATCCACAGGTTTTAACTGAACATGGGATTCCAGATAAAAGCCGTCGGCGGAACGCGGCACAGACAGAGCTTGCTCCAGGCTGTCTTCCCGGTTCGGAATTATAGCGGTGCTCAAGCCCAGGATTGCGGCATCAAGAGTTATATCTCTATTGAGTAGTGGATCTGTAACCGTTACCCGTACACCGGCTTTGGTCTCAACAACTGTTGGCTTATTATCGAGTTCATAACGAACAAAAACAACACCTTGTTCCCTGGCTTTTGTGTAATAATCTTCATAAAAGCCATAGGTCCTCATATCCCGGTAGAGGACATAAACCTGGGTGTGGGGATTGTTTTTTTTGATTTGCAGCGCGTTTTTGATAGCCATGTTGCAACATATACTGCTGCAATAGGAGTGTGTATCGTCGCGGGACCCGACACACTGGATAAGGACAACGGTATCAGAATCTGCAGGCAGGAACTCGCCAATGGCCAGCCGCCTTTCCAACTCATGCTGCAGCACCACATTTTCATTCTGTCCGAACAGATATTCGTCAGGCCGGAATGGGGTGGCGCCGGTTGCCAGGACAATGATACCATGCTCCAGTTCCTCCCTCTCTGTATCCTCTTCCCCCTTTTTGGCAATCACGGTTGTAAAGTTACCCACAAAACCACTGACGTTCACAACTTCAGAATGGGTACGGATTGTAATGAGTTCGTGCGATGTTACCCTGTTGATCAATTGCTCCAGGTGGTTGCGCGGATCAACTCCCTCCAGAGTATAATGGCTGTTGCGAAGATTACCGCCCAGTTCACCGGATCGCTCCAGCAGAACACAGGGAAAACCCTGGTCGGCAAGGGAAAGGGCAACAGTTATCCCGGCCAGGCCGCCGCCAATAACAAGTCCCTTGGGCATTACATCAATTATCGGCTCTTTGAGAGGCTCGACACACCTGGCCTTGGCAACAGCCATGCGGACAAGGTCCCTGGATTTACGGGTGGCCTCTTCCTTTTCTTGGGCATGAACCCAGGAGCACTGGTCCCGGATATTTACCATTTCAACAAGACATTTATTTAATCCCGCCTCACGGACTGTTTCGGCAAAAAGGGGCTCATGGGTTCTGGGTGTACAGGCCGCCACCACCACCCGGTTCAACCTTTCCCGAATCACGGTTTCCTTGATCAGCTCCTGGGTATCCTGGGAACAGGAATACAGGTTGTCCACATTAACCACCACATCACCAAGGTCGGCAGCATATTTGGTAACCTCAGCCACATCGACCACCCCGGCGATATTTTTGCCGCAGTTACAGACAAAAACCCCAATCCGCAGTTCTTCCTGATCAGATAGACACTCTTCAGGAAACTCTTTTTCCGATATAAGTGTTTGGCGGGCAGGAGACAGCAGCTCTGCTGCACAGGCGGCAGCACCACTGGCCTGCATCACAGACTCAGGAAGCGCCATCGGGCCTATAAAACCACCGGCAGCAAATATGCCCTCCCTGCTCAAGGCAAGAGGGGTAAAAAGCTCTGCCCGACAGAACCCGTACTTATTGAGATCAATGCCCGCTGCCTTGGAAAGAGAATAATTACCCTTTGCAGGTTCAAGGCCCATTGGCAGGACGACCAGTTGGAAATATTCCTCCTGCAATCCCCCTTGTTCTGTGACATATTTGATGCGCAAGTCCTCGGTATCCGGTTCACATTTGATTTCAGCTACCCTGGAACGAATAAAACGAACTCCGCTTCTTCTGGCCCGTTCATAGAATTCATCCAGCCCTTTGCCATACATCCGCATATCCATGAAAAAGATGGTGATATCCAGATCAGGTTCGTGTTCCAGGGCGACGATAGCATCTTTGACCGCGTACTTGCAGCAGACTGATGAACAGTATTGTTTACTCTGCTCCCTGCCTCTTGAGCCGGCACATTGGACAAAAGCTATTCTTTGCGGTTTCTCAAGATCAGACGGTCTTAATATTTTGCCGCCATAAGGTCCTGATGCGCTTGAAATACGCTCAAATTCCAGTCCTGTGACTATGTTGGCGGACTCCTGATAGCTATAAGAGTCAAGTTTTGCCGGGTCTACATCTTTAAAGCCGGTAGTAAGAATAACAGCCCCGACCTCATACTCTACAATCTCTTGTTGCTGATTAAAATCAATCGCCTCGGCCTGACAGGCCTTGGTGCATTGTTTGCACTCCTTCTTGTTCAAAAACAGGCAATAATCCGGCTGCACCGCATAAACTGAAGGGATAGCCTGGGTATAGAGAATATCAATGGCCTTATAGGTGGTCAGGTACTGATTATGCGGGTCCGGGATTGTAACAGGACAGTATTGGGCACAAACTCCACAGCCGGTGCATTTCGATTCATCAATAAAACGTGGGTGCTGCAGAATTTTGACGCGGAAATCTCCGGCCTGACCAGAGATTTCCTGGACCTCGGCTCTGGTGATGATCCTGATGTTTGGAGACCGACCGGCCTCTACCAGCTTTGGCGCCAGAATTCAGATAGAGCAGTCATTGGTGGGAAAGGTCTTATCAAGACTCGCCATGATGCCGCCGATTGCTGTTGATCTCTCAACCAGGTAGACATAATATCCGGTGTCGGCAAGATCCATTGCGGCCTGAATTCCAGCGATTCCTCCACCGACAACCATTACGGCGCCGACAGTTTTTTTGGTGATAGTATCACTCATCTTCGACATTTTTTCTCATCAACTGATAATAAGCAATTACCGACGCAGCCGAACCAGATTGTTGATCGGCATACCATCAATCATCCACCAGCTCAAGGGCGCCGCTGTTGCACCAACGCACACAGGAAGGACTCGGCGGAATACCACAGAAATCACATTTTAACGGGATATCGGTCTCCGCCTCAATAAAATAAGGCTTTTCGGGACAGGAAGCCCTGCAGACTGCGCACATATCATATTCGAGACCGTCAATTTCAACCATCAGCTTCGACGTGCAGGCAGCATCAACGAAAGGTCCGGCGATCACCGGATAGTACCGATTATGATCTCGCATGACCCTTATTCGAGCCCGGCGGGGATTAGCCGTGTCCTGCACATGATTCAAAGAACAGGCAATTTCACAGTGCCTGCAGCCTGTGCATTTATCGTGATCGATTTTTATCCTGGCCATCAGCTGTTCTCCAATCCCAATGTTCTTAAGGTTTCCGGTAAAGGTTCGCCCGTATCGCTCCACCCTCTCAGCCGGTAATACTCCGGCAACATTTCGGCTACTCGACTGACTTGACCGGCGCCGGAACCTTCTTCAATGGGCTTATTGACAAACCGGTCCGGAAGACAATCGTCGGCACCTGTGAAGCCTGCTCTTAAATTGAATATCCGCTCCAAATTCCAGATCCGCTCGCCCATAAGGAGAAGATCATCCGCTTTGTAGCTCGTGCCGAGACAGCTGTTTACCATGGGCACATAATTTTTAAACCTCAGCCCCATTAACGGCCAGCTGCATAATCCGAGAGAATCCATTACGGCAGTTGTGTCCTGGTAGTCTTTGACCAGTTGCGGCTTTCCTTCGATATCCCAAGGATCAAGTATTTCGTGGGCATTGAGCAGTTCATCAATAAATGTATTGCCATAAAGGTGGTTCGGACCGTAATTGCAGGTAGCAAAATGCAGACCCAGGCCCTGGATGGCACGGGGATCAAAAGGGGCAAGGGACAAACCCTTCACGCCCATGAAGACATCTGGTCTTTCAGATGAATCCGCTAATGCTTTACCTCCCTGACCCAAACGTTTGCCATGCCCTCCCTTGGTGGCCATCAAACGGATAGCATCCAGCATTGCCTCACCGTTGCCGAAACGCAGGTCGATTTTCAACTCTTCAGGGGTTATGGCTTTCTGCTCGACCAGTTCCATGGCGGTGGCCAAGGTACCGCCTGTTGCTACCGGGTCAAGTCCCATTTCGGCACAGAGCATATTGGCTGTGCCTATTGTGGAGAGGTCACTAACACCGCAATTGACGCCGAGAGAACCGATCGCCAGATAGGTCGGCGCCATGCCCCTGGCTTGAAAGGTGGGATGCTTGACATCGGTCTTTTTTATACAGGCTACAGGGCAGGCAAAACAGGCACGGCTCCTGAGGACAAAGGCGCTGTTAAGGGATTCCGTACCAATATTTTTTAAAGAAAGCTTACTGCCGAGGAAATTGCTCTGGGGAAGGATTCCCTTCTGGTAGCAAAGGCCAACCAGAAAAGCGGTTCCCCATTGGGACATGGACTGCGAGGTCAAAGGAGCACTGTTGAGTTTGTTGGTCAGGGTATTGATCACCTTGACAAAACGATTGCCGTCAGCCACCTGAAGGGAATGCTGGCCCTTGACCGCCAAAGCCTTGAGGTTTTTTGATCCCATGACCGCACCGGTACCGGCGCCGCCAACAGACAGAAAACGGTCATTGATAATATTGGCCAGGGGTAGCAGTCGCTCCCCGGCCGGGCCAATGGCGGCAAGAAATGTCTCTCGACTCACCCATTGATCACCGAGGTTCTTTCTAAAAAGACTTTCAGTGTCAACCGTGGTGCGGCCCCAGTATTCCAAGGCCGGGACCAGCTTAATTTTGTTGTCAATAATTGAGAGAATAACCGGAGTCTCGGCTCTGCCCTCGATGATAATCATGTCGAATCCGGCAAATTTCAGCTCAGCGCCGAAATGACCCCGCATCTTGGCACAAGCCAGGGTGCCGGTCAGTGATGATTTGGTTATGATATTACATGAGGCACCGGTAAGCGCGCCGGTACCGACAAGGGGTCCGGAGATGAAAATCAGCTTGTTGTCCGGTGCAAGGGGGTCAGTTTGTGGATCAACCTCATCGGAAAAAATCTTTGCGCCCAGTCCGCGACCACCAATGAACCTTTCCATGAGATCCGGATCGATTTTTTCAACTCCGTGTTTTCCCTCGGTCAGGTTCACTCTCAGACAACGACCGATCCAGCCATTCATATCCGTTCTCCCGGGTATTGAAAGAAACCTGGGCAAGGCAAGATTCTGCGGACTGCAACCTCTTGCCTTGTCAGGTCAACAAAACACTCCTTGTAGAATGAATTTATAGACGAAAAAGGAAGGTGCTATCCCTCACCCTTGAGCCACTCCACGGTTTTGTACTTCAAGGCTTCGTCTCTGCTAAACAAGATGCAGGCAGTGCGGCAGCAGCCGCAGCCGATACATTTTTCAGTATTCACATAGATGGAACCTTGCTGATCCAGAATGGCACTCACTGCGCAGACCGGCTTTGCAAAGCATGATGGACAATTGTGCTTGCAGATGGAATTAATCATAATGAATATCTCCTTTTAGGTTTATTATAAGCCTAAAATTTTATCAACTTCTTCCTGGTCCGAGTCCATTACATATGGAATTCCGGAAATATCAGCGGCATCCCTGGTCAAGGCAACCAGATCCCCGCGGTCGATGTATTCAAGAGCAAATTTTCTGGATCCGGCCATGAGTTGCTGCAAACCTTGCTTCATCCGGTCTATATATGAATACATACCGATGGCCCCGGCAGGAATTTTCTCGAAATCCTTGCCATATTTTTCTTTAAGCTCAGCAGCGACAGCAAACAACCGTACATAACCATCTGAGACATCTTCGCCTTCAAGCTCCATCTTTTCCTGCATCAGTTTGCCGTGGGTCTTGCCGACCATGGCGGCGGTCATGATCGCCCGGCCGAGGCAGATGGCCTTCACATAGGGGGCGCCGAGAGCGATGGCCTTATGGATATGATCCTCTAAAGAAAGACCGCCGGCAATGGCAATGGGCGGGATATAGGCGTTCTGGGCCGCCAGTTTTTTACACATCTGGTAGGTAAGGCATTCAAGCTGGACAGTGGGAATACCCCATTCGTTCATCATCCGCCAGGGACTCATACCGGTACCGCCGCCGGCACCGTCAATGGTCAATAGATCAATTTTAGCGTCTGACGAGTATTTAATAGCCCGGGCCAGATCTGCCGGGCGATAGGCACCTGTTTTCAGAGTTACGTATTTTGCTCCCACCGAACGGAGATGTTCCACTGATGTATGGAATGCCTCTTCGTCCACCATACCGAGCCGGGAATGGCGTTCAAATTCAGTTATGCCGCCTGCATTAAACGCTTCCTGGACTGCCGGATTTTCTGGGTCGGGCAGCACGATATAGCCCCTGTCTTTGAGTTGTTGCGCTCTTTCAATGGAATGGAGCTTTACCTCACCGCCGATATCCTTAGCGCCTTGTCCCCATTTCAGTTCAAATATTTCTATTCCAAGCTTTTCTATAACATATTCGGGCACTCCGAGCTTTGTATCCTCAACATTGGCCTGGATAATGATTCCACCGGTGCCGTCATAAAATTGTCTGAAGGCATTTATCCGTCGTTCCATCTCAGGTGATTTGGCTATTTTGCCATTTTTAAACTCAGCCTGGGTATCCATGCCGCAAATATTTTCACCGGCCACCACAATGACGCCGGAAATCGCTGCACCGATGGCCATATCGTTCCAGTTAACCCGGGCAATCTCGGTGGAGCCCACCGCACCGGTAAAAACCGGAAAGTTCAATTTGATACTGCCGTCAGCACCAAGGGCCGTAGTGGTGTCCACCGCCGGGAAGGTGGCAATATCAGAATCGGCCTCAATACCGACAGCTCCAACCGCTGTACCCTGAATGTTGAAATGGGAAAAATCACAGGGATAATCTTTTTCCGAGCCGGAAGTGGTTGTCCCAAATGGGGTCGGGTAGATAACCTCTCTGCCTTTGAGAGCAGATCGTCCTATCTCGCAAGGACCTTCACAACCATCAGCGCAGGTGACACAAATTCCAGATACAGGAGCGGCATCGACTCTAGTTGTAGTTAGGGTTGCGGCGCTTCTGTTTGGTTTACTGAATGTCATAATCTCTTTCCTCCTCATTTTTTATATGTTTCAGCTTTATCAACAACACATGGCCAAGCTGTTGCTAAGGCTGAAAAAAATGTATGAAAGAGTTGGCCGACCATATTGCAACGGTTCGGTAATGGCTTGCCATCTCCCATCTGATAACAACGGTAGTCCTTCTTGAAAAGAAGTGCTATTGCAAGGAAATAGCTCAATAATAGTGAGCAAATCCCTTTACATCTGAAGACAATTACCAAAAAACGCTGTTATGTTACCATATAAGAACTGTTTTTCAATTATTTCTTAACACAGGAAACTCCATGAACCGCAGAGTTTCGGTTTAAAGTTTTCTCAATAATCCCAGAATAGGCAGTTTGCAGATTTAGAACGAACCGTCGAATCGATTCCATTTAGATCGTATGCTTTCCTGTTTGGCAGACACTTTGAAAGTAGAGTTTTCTATCTTTTGTAAATGCAGGAAATGGTTTCCAGCTTCTTTAACGAGTCCGGTGAAGGTCTTATCTGAATTAAGGGTAGCAGAAACTCTCCTGCTGATAAGTAATTTTAAGTTGTCTGATAAAAAAGAACTGACGTTATAGCTTACTCCTTCAATGGTAGCGACTTTTGTCTTTGCTTCTGCATCCATTGGTAGCAGAAGTATTGCTACAGAAAAAGAACAGTTAAAGATAACCCTATAGAAACGACCAATATCGAATTCCTCACCATAATAAATCTCCAATCAGTTTTAATAGTTCTACTTGGATGTGATTGATTAACGCGAACGACGGTTATATCTATGTGAATTCTTCGCAGATCTTTGCACTTATTAAATCAGCAGAACCAGCAGCCAACGTCCAGCCCAACATACCATGCCCACAATTTAAGAATAAATTCGATGACTGAAACTGTTGAATGATAGGACGGCCATCAGGTGTCATTGGCCTTACACCAGCTAAAGGTTGAGAAGGGTGACTGTATTTTCCTGCTAAAGGAAAACGATTTTTTAGAGTTGTCTCAAATGTTTGAATACGCTCCTTCGGTGGATTCTTCGAGACTTGTCCGATATCGGCCATACCGGCAACACGCAGAAGGGAACCAATACTGCATAGCACCATTCTGTTTGGAGTGTCTGTTACGCTTATTTGGGGTGTACAGGCTGTAGCAGGATAAGACAAGACGTAGCCAGCCATTGGGAAAATTGGCACAAGAAGATTGATTTCTTTTGTAATTTCGTTTGTTTGATAACCAGTGCACAGCACAATACAATCTGCTACAATCTCTCCTTTATTTGTTTTTATACCACGGTAAACATCACCATCACGAATAAAACCCTGCAAACGGGTTCCTAATAAAATTTGTCCGTTACTCAATTCTATAGCTTTGTTCAACGAAGCTTGCGTAAATTTTGCAGCGTCACCAACTTCATCGTTTGGTGAGTAAATAGCACCAGCCAAGTCAGCATTCATATCCTGTAGCGAAGGCTCTAACTCAAGCAATTTCTCTTTTGAAATGATTATCTGGTTGGCGCCCAGACGGTTTTTAAGCGCTACACGAGGCTTAAGTTTTTCCAGTGTTTCACGGCACTCGTATAAGTGAAGTTTTTGTGCGGACTTATGATCAAAATCAAAACTATACTTCTGTTGCCACTTATTCATAACAGCACAGGATCTAAGAGCAATCTCGAGGGTGGCTAATGTATTTTTATCTGCTCTTGATGGTGTGCAATTACGGAGAAACTTTATTCCCCATTTCATAAAATCTGGGTCCATTCTTTTTGTCAGTCTAAACGCTGGCTCGAGTCCAAGTAAGAGTTTTGGGATGGTTTTTAGAGTGGATGGAGATGCCAATGCGTCAGAATAACTGTAGCTTAGTTGTGCGCCATTTGCATTTGATGCACCTGATGCTATTCTTGGTTCCTTGTCAATGACAGTAACATGGAATCCCTGTTCAGCTAATGCCAATGCGACAGATGCACCGACAACACCAGCTCCGACTATGATTACTTTAGTGTTCATATGAATGATTTTGATTATCTACAAAATAGAATGTTTGCATAACCAGCAGAAAAACTGCGAATAGAGGAACAGGAGAAAATAAACAGACTTGATACGTTGTGACTGTACAATTCAAAGCCCCGATGTTTTGTCGTTAACGTTGATGCGTTGGTCAGATAAAATTAACCACCAAAAGATTATCAAAGTTTTAGGTCAATATTTCCTGGGCCGCCACGTTCAGGAGTATAACAGGTGACATTTTTGTAATCACAAATTACTCCACAGGCCGGGCATTTTTCAGGTGTCCGTCAACCGCTTGTAAAAAGTTTATAGCCACAGTTGCGGTGAAAAGATAGCAGGGCTTTGGCGTTAATAAACAGTTTACCGTACTGTTGTTATTAATTTCACGGCTAGTGCAAAGAAAATCAGAGCAGCCATTTGATTGAGCAGCCTCTGAGCTTTATCTGAACGGTTGAGCCACTGGCCTATTGTACCAGCCAGAATTGCTACGGTTGCAAAAACCGGTGTGGCTGCGAACACAAAGAGACATCCCAGCAGGATCAGTTGCAAACCGACAGCCCCTCTCTCGGGATCAGCAAATTGAGGAAGAAAAGCCAGGAAGAAGAGCGCAACCTTTGGGTTGGTAATATTCATGATGATCCCACGCCTATACAGTCGCCAGTATTGGGGTGTTTGACGGGTACCTTTTTCTATTCTGTTGACCGGTGCATGAAAAACCTGCCATGCCAGGTAGAGTAAATAAGCGGCTCCTGCGCATTTGAGTGCGATAAAGGCTGTGGTGGATGTTTTGAAAATTAACGCGACCCCAAATGTCACAGCCAGGGTGTGGCCGATAATCCCGGTGAACAGGCCAAGCATGATAATCAATCCAGCACCTCTACCGCTTAGGGCGGATTGTGTGAGAACAAAGATATTATCCGGGCCTGGAGCCAGTGCCAATAGGAACGATGCCGCGATAAAAGGGATAATGGTTTCTGCAGGGAGCATCAATAATGAAAAGATAGAGAAAGGTGGCGCGCCCGAGAGGATTCGAACCCCTGACACCCGGATCCGAAGTCCGGTGCTCTATCCAGCTGAGCTACGGGCGCGCGGATGTGCGTATTTTTTACCACGACACGGTCGGTGGGTCAAATGATTCCGAAAGGTTGGGTTGAAAATCAACCACCACAGGTAATCCGGATTGTTTCCGCTTTTTCGCTGATACCCTTTTTCAGGACCTGATGGTTATAGGCGGCAATGACGTCTCTGCGCTTCAGCATACCGATGACCCACTTCTCATCCAGATTTTCAACCACAGGGATTTCTTCAATGCCCTTGACATCGAAGAGTTGCATGGCTGTATACAGATTGTCGTCAGGGGTCAGCATGATGACATCCCGGGTACAGATGGCGCCTACCAGATAGCAGACCCGCTCTTCTTCGGCTCTGTGCAGAATATTTTTTACATCCTGCATGGAAATCATACCCACCATATGGCCTGAGTCGTCGACAACCGGAAAATAGAAACTGTCTTTGGCCATCCGGAATATCTCCAGCAGATGGTTGATATTGGCCCGTTCACTGATAAAATCCACATCTTCAGTAATGGCTTTACCTACCCGGATCGATTTCATGATGGCTGCCTCTCTTCCCTCATGGATATTGATACCTTCCCGTGAAAAATCAACAGTATCGATAGAGTCGTCATCAAATCGTTTGGCAACAATCACACCTATGATTGAGGTGAGCATGATTGGAATAATGATCAGGTAATTGCCGGTCATCTCAAAAAGCAGGAAGATGGCCGTCATAGGGGCATGGGTGGAAGCAGCAAGAAAAGCGCCGATGCCGACCGTGGCGTAAGCACCCGGATCAGCCGTCATATTCGGAAGAAATTTATTAGCAACAGCCCCAAAAGAGCCGCCGATCATAGCACCGATAAAAAGGGCCGGGGCAAACACACCGCCGGAACCACCAGCGCCAAGTGTGATGGCGGTGGCAAAGATTTTCAGAAAGACCAGTGTAAACATGATTATAAAAGCCCCTTCACCGTGCAGGACTTTTTCGATGAAATGGTAGCCGTCTCCCATAATTTGCGGATAAAAGATAGCAATGATACCGATGATCAGCGCACCGGTTATCGGTTTGAGCTGAGGGTGCAGCTTCAAACTGCTGTATTTATCCCGGATCATGTAAAATACACGAATATGAAAAACAGCGATCAGGCCGACGATAACGGCCAGAATCACATACAGTGGAATCTCCACAAAGGGATTAACCACGTTGTAATCCGGGATGGAAAAGACAATGTCTTCACCAAAGTATGCCCGTGTGACAACTGTTGAGATGGCGGATGAAACAACCAGGGCGGCAAAAGATGAAATTTCGAAGCTGCCGAGTAGGACGATTTCCGAAGCAAAGAAGATCCCGGCAATGGGCGCGTTGAACATCCCGGCTATACCGCCGGCACAGCCTGCGGCAATGTAAACCTTCATACGGTTGCCGGAAACCCGGAAAAATTGACCAACCTGGGAACCCATGGCACCGCCTATCTGGGCAATCGGTCCCTCAACTCCGGCAGAGTTGCCGGTGCCGATAGTCAATGCCGTTGAGATAATTTTTAAAACAATGTTTCGTGCCTTGATGTATCCGCCTTCAAGATTTACCTTGCGCAGGAATTTGGTGAAACCGTAGCCATTCACTTCACCAGGATATTTCAGTGAAAAGGGGATAAGCAGCACCATGCCACAAATAGGAATAAGCGGCAGAAGAAGCAGGTAAAAGCCTCCCTTGTCAATACCTAGGAAGGAGATACCTCCTACTAGGAAAAAATGGTGAACAAATTCGACCACCTCGCGAAAGATGATGTTACAGACTCCCGCGGTCAGACCAATAAAAGTTGCTATGGTCACCATACGGGTATTTTCACCGGGTATAAATTTTTGCAGTCGCTCTTTCATTGTCTCTCCGGGATTTTACAGCCGAACCTGGCAGCTTGCTTCAGAAAAAAATCATCGGTCATGCCACCGATAAAGTCACGCACCATGGCCGCAGGGATCTCGTTTTTGGAATAGGTATGTGCTACATCGGTCATCAGATCGATTTCCGGATCGATCGGCCCCTGATGCCTGTTCAGTTCGTCAACATATTCTTGAAAAATTGTGGTAAAGCAGTTGGTAATATCTGCTAAATGTTTCTTCGTTCGGGGATGATGATAAATTCGCTCATAGTTGAAATGTTTTAGCTGTCTGAGGGCCTCTCCGACCTGATCGCTGAAACGAATGACACCTTGAGCAGACTCATTCTGTAAACCAGGTGGTGGCATCGAGCTGGAAGAAATAATGTCGGCCACAAGGTTGTAGACGATATTACCATTGGTGTCGCCCAGGATTTGCCGGCATAATTCTGGAATATCACTGCGTTTAATCATTCCCAAAATAATAGCATCTTCAATATCTCTACCAATGTAGGCAACGGTATCAGATATCCTGACAATACAGGCTTCCAAGGTCATAGGGACCAGTCTGATGGCCGGATTCTCTTCTTTTGCGGCCAGCTTTTCATCAAATCGTTCAAAGTCTCCGGGCAGTTCCGGACTCAGTTCGTTTTCATAGATCTCGCCATCGTGGCAGAGGATACCATCCAGGGTCTGCAGATTCAGGTTCCACCCCCTGCCTTTCCGTTCCAACCGGTCGAGAAAACGTACCGATTGGATGTTGTGTTGAAAAGGCGGAAGCCCATACTCCAGGCACAATCGTGACAGGATATGTTCACCATCGTGTCCAAATGGCGGGTGTCCGATATCATGACCAAGAGCAATGGCTTCTATGAGGTCCTCGTTACAATAGAGAAAGCGGCCAATGGTCCTGGCAATTCTGGAAACCAGCTGCACATGAAGAACCCGGTGGGTGATATGATCGTTGTCGATCAGACAGAAGACCTGTGTTTTATCAATATACCTGGTGTAAGCTCTTGAATGCAGGATCCTGTCCGCATCCAGGGCAAAGGATTGCCGGTGCCCCTGAACATCTTCGGGGACCCGCCTGATCCCCTGGTCACTGAATGTTGCCGCTGGGGACAGCCGTGTTTTTTCTTCGTGGTTCAGTCTGTCCAGTGTTAAAAACAGCCGGCTATGATCGATCTGTTTGGCCATCGCCTGATTATCTTCAAGGTTCCCTTAAGTGGAATAAGCGCATTAAATGGTCAGCATAAACAATTAATATTAACTGACTTGAAAAAAAAAGCACGCAAACGAATAAATAAACATGAGAAAAGGGGATTATTTTATTTTATGATGTCCTTTGGAGAATGGTTGATTTCGGAAATGAAAACAAGGGATGGACAGGACAAATAATCAGTTTATA
>CAZLGM010000041.1:15348-18197 GCA_964558875.1 uncultured Desulfocapsaceae bacterium | reverse complement strand
TTTGCTTTATTTATACTGACCATTTTTATGGTGGTCATTCCATTTGTCGAAAAAAATATGATGGAGGTAAAGCGTGAAGGAATCAAGCACCTGACAGAAAGCGCCTGGAGTACTTTGAACCTGTTCTATGAGAAGTATCAAAATAAAGAACTCTCAGAAGATGAGGCGCAGAAAATGGCGGTTTCCCATTTTAAAAGAGTGAGATACGGACTGGAACAGGAAGATTATTTCTGGATAAATGATATGGCGCCCAACATGATTATGCATCCATATCGAACAGACCTTGAAGGAAGAGATATTTCCGGTTTCCAGGATTCAGCAGGAAAAAAAATGTTCCTGGAGATTGTACAAACCGTTAAAGAAAATGGATCCGGATATGTAGATTATCTATGGCAGTGGAAAGGAAATCCCGAAAAGATTGTGCCTAAAATCTCCTATGTCAAAGAATTTAAACCATGGGGATGGGTGATTGGCACCGGTATTTATGTCAATGATGTTGAGCTGGAGATTCGTAACATCACCAGGCAAATGATCCAGGCATGTTCGGGAATTATGCTGCTGTTTTTAATCCTGTCGGGATATATCATCTGGCAGGGGGCAAAGGCGGAAAAGGAGCGCAAAAAAGCAATTGAACAGTCTGGTTTGAGGGAAAAGCAGCTTGTTCAGGCCGATAAAATGACGTCCCTGGGCATTCTGGTGGCAGGTGTTGCCCATGAAGTGAATAATCCGGCAACTACATTGATGCTTAATGCTCCTAATTTAAAAAAAGTATGGAAAGAGTTCACACCGATCATGGATGAACACTTTTCCAACCGGAAGGAGGCTTTAATCTGCAATATGGAGTATGAGCAGCTCAGCGAGCGGATAGAACTGATGCTGGACGGGATAGAAGACAGTGCAACGCGAATAAAAGCTATCATCACTGAATTAAAAGATTTTTCAAGACCGGCAGCCGCAGAATCGGAAGAGGAAGTCGATATCAATGATGTCATTCAAAGATCATTGGACCTGACCCATTCCGTTACTAAAAAGGCGACGGCAAACCTGTCTTTCAACCCGGATGGAAATCTGCCCAAAGTCTCAGGAAATGGTCAGAAGCTTCAGCAAGTCATGGTAAATCTGATTGTAAATGCCAGCCAGGCGCTTGAAGACAGGACGCAAAGCATCCATATTAAGACATCAAAAGATATAGGAGCCCAATTTATTGTTATAGAAGTCATTGATACCGGCCCGGGTGTTTCTCCTGATCGGTTGAAGAAATTGAAGGACCCTTTTTTTACAACCAAAAGAGATGACGGCGGAACCGGGCTCGGACTTTCTATATCAGAGAAAATTATATATGATCACAATGGGATGATGGAGTTTTCATCTGAACCAGGCAGCGGACTTACAGTAAAAATTTTACTTCCATTTTTAACCAAAGAACAGGAAACGGTCCCGGGCAAGGATAATGACCAGTAAAAAAACAATGGAACGTCCCATTCTTGTTGTTGACGATGAACCTCAGATTCTGCTGTCAATTGATACAACTCTCAGGATGGCCGGACTGGATAACATCATTACCATTAGTGATTCAAGAGATGTCATGCCCCAGATGGAACGCCGGCTTCCCCGCCTGATCATCCTGGATCTTAATATGCCGCACATCAATGGAGAACGTCTGCTTAAAATAATAAAAAAGACCTATCCGCAAATGCCGGTCATTATTCTAACCGGCGCAATCGATGTGGAAATTGCTGTAAAATGCATGAAAATCGGCGCCTTGGACTACCTTGTTAAACCGGTGAAAGAAAATCGTCTGGTAGCCGCTGTCAAACAGGCTCTTGAAAATCCGAATTTTGACTTTGATTCTGAAATAAAGAAGCCCAGGGCCAGTGAATTGCATACTCAGATTAAAAATCCAACAGCTTTTGAGCACATCATTACCCAGGACAAAAAAATGCATTCAATTTTTCATTATATTGAAGCTGTGGCGCCCTCTTCTCAACCGGTGCTTGTCTTGGGAGAAACCGGTGTGGGAAAAGAACTGATCGTCCAACCCCTTCACGAACTAAGCAGAAATAAAGGCAATCTCATTGTGGTAAATGTGGCCGGCCTGGATGATAATGTTTTTTCAGATACCTTATTCGGTCATGTTGTCGGTGCATTTACAGGCGCTGACAAACCAAGGCAGGGGTTGATTGAACAGGCAGCCGGCGGGACACTGTTTCTTGATGAGATCGGTGATCTTACCCTGACATCGCAGATAAAGCTGTTGAGACTCCTTCAGGAAGGAGAGTATCTGCCATTGGGCTCTGATAAAATACGGTTTTCAGATGCCAGGATTATTGCGTCAACCAATCATGATCTCTGGGCACTTGAAAAAAAGCGCCTTTTCAGAAAGGACCTGATTTATCGATTGTCTACCCACATCATCACATTACCTCCCTTAAGGGATCGAATCGTTGACCTGCCATTGCTGTTGGATCGGTTCGTATGCGAGGCGGCAGATGAGCTTGACAAACCGGTTCCGGATATTCCGAAAACAGTGCTCGAACAGATAGAAAAATACCCGTTTAAGGGTAACGTTAGAGAACTTAAATCCATGGTATATGACGCGGTATCAAGGCATACAGACAGTACTCTTACCATCGACCTTTTTCAAAATGTAGATACATTACCGTTAGATATACAAAACGGTGACCCCACCAGAAAACACCTGCCAACTCTAAAAGAGGCATCTAAACAACTTGTCAAACAGGCCATGGAACAGACAGGTGGTAACCAGTCTGCAGCAGCTGTAATTTTAGGCATATCTCAACAGGCCCTTAGTAAACGCCTGAAAAAAATCAAAGAAGAATTAAATAATT
>CAZLGM010000041.1:11929-15248 GCA_964558875.1 uncultured Desulfocapsaceae bacterium | reverse complement strand
TCTCAACAGGCCCTTAGTAAACGCCTGAAAAAAATCAAAGAAGAATTAAATAATTGATGGGCTCGCAAAAAGTTACTACCCGTCGTCGCGAGCGAAGCGTGGCGATCCCCAAATAGCTGCTTTTATACGAGATTGCCGCGTCGTTTCACTCCTCGCAATGACAAAATCGTACTTTGCGTCGCTTTTTGCGAGTCGATCAAGAATTTACCCACAACAAAAGTTGTATCCACAGTAAAAGTTGTAAGACTTCCAGTAGCGGTTCGCTCTTCTTCGCCCCTCCTCACTCTTCAATACCCTGCCATACCTATCTTATCATTCCTACAACTTTCGTTGTAGGTTTCAGAAAGCAGCATTTCATAAAAAATACCATAAATTCAACGGGTTGTAAACATTGCTTGCCGGTACGGAGTTTGCTTACAGATTACCCAGATGCTTCAATTTAATAAAGAATAGTTAGTGTCAACCAAGTTAAAAAACCTAATGAATCATATTTAGGTCAAGGTAACGGAGGGAACTCAAATGGCAGAACACGGACCAGCAACAGACTGGGGAGAAGACAAAGCAGCAGCTTATAAAGCTCGTCTCGGGCTTCGGCTGTTCGTTGCATACTCCCTGATGTATGCAGGATTTGTATTAATTAATACTATCAACCCCAAACTCATGGGCGTTATTATTTTCTCAGGGCTGAATCTGGCGTGTGTATACGGATTCGGCCTGATCATTCTGGCCATCATCATGGGGGTTATTTACAACTCCATGTGTACAGCGGCGGAAGACAAACTGAACCGGTTCAAACTGAACCAGCCCAGCAAAGAGGGAGGGAACCTATGATTTACGAAGCATCCATTCTTGCGATTGTCCTGTTTGTTCTGTTTGTTTTCTTTGTTTTGGGAATTTCCAAATACTTTGCATCAAGAACAACTTCATCGTCAGGCTACTTTGCAGCCGGCGGCCAAATCCACTGGGGGGTGAACGGTATCGCCTTTGCCGGAGACTACCTCTCAGCCGCCTCATTTTTGGGAATCTGTGGAATGATCGCCTATTATGGCTATGATGGATTCTTATATTCCATTGGCTATCTCGCCGGTTGGGTTGTGGCGCTGTTCATTGTGGCCGAACCACTCAAAAGAGCGGGTAAATACACCTTTACAGATGCTCTGGACAGCCGATTCAACTCCAAAGCCATCCAACTGACTGCAGCATTGAGTACCCTTGTGGTCTCTATCTGCTATTTAATCCCCCAGATGGTCGGAGCAGGCGCACTGGTGACCCCGCTTTTGGGTATGCCCCACTGGGTTGGTGTTATTCTTGTGGGCAGTATTGTCATCGTGATTGTGGCAACGGCAGGCATGGCCTCCACCACCTATGTTCAATTTGTAAAAGGCGGGCTGTTGATTATCTTTTCGACGGTTCTGACTATTTGCCTCTTTGTAAACGGTTTCAAACTCACCCCGGGTGAAGACTACCATCAGCTTAGCTCTATGCCTGTGACCATGGATGGAGATGTTGTGGCAAGTGTGTCGGATTCAAATTACACGGTGGCAGGACAGCAGGACGGTTTCGTTAAATTAAGCCGGGATGGTGTAAGCAGATGGTGGACGCTGTCAGAAGATAAAACCCATCTAATGGAAGCCTTGTCCCATACGGTAATGGCAGACGGCTTCCAGCTGTACAACGGCGAACCCCAGGAAAACAGAAAGTTCTTCCAGGTAGGGGCCATGAGTAAGATTATTGTGGATGGCAAGGAAGTTGACCAGACCGGCTCGATCGGCCCCCTTAAATTCCTTGAAACCGTTGAGAAAAGCGAGGTTATCCGGTTTACAAAAACAAAGATCAAGGATGGTAACAACAGTGTCACCATCTGGTCACAGAATCTGACTCCGGGAAAAGATCTCATGAGACCGGGTGTGAAGTTTAAAGTGGATGAAGGCTCAACCTACATGGACAAGCTCAATTTTGTCTCACTGATGATTGCCCTGTTTTTTGGAACCAGCGCGCTACCGCACATCCTGATTCGCTACTATACAGTGCCCAGGCCCAAAGACGCCCGGAAATCCACCATTGTCGCCATCGGTTCCATCGGCTTCTTTTATATCCTGACCCTGTTCATGGGGCTTGGCGCCATGACCCACGGTGTGCTTGACCTGCAAAGCAGTAATATGTCGGCGCCCCTTCTGGCGAAATTCTTCGGTATCGGCATATTTGCCATTATTTCCGCTATTGCTTTTGCCACGGTGCTGGGGACGGTCAGCGGTCTGATTGTTGCCGCTGCCGGCGCAGTGGCCAGGGACCTGATGAAAAACTTTGCCGGTATCGATATGAGCGACAGAAGCCAGGTCAAAGCCGGAAAGATGGCTTCCATCGTCGTTGGTGTCATTGCCATTGTTCTTGGCATCCTGTTTAAGGGGATGAACGTTTCATTCCTGGTGGGTCTGGCATTTGCTGTGGCAGCCTCCGCCAACCTTCCGGCCATCATCATGGTACTTTTCTGGAAAAAGACCACCGCCAAGGGTGTGGCAAGCTCTATTATGGTGGGTATGATTACAGCCTTGACTATTATCCTGCTCTCCCCGTCTATGTGGGAGCGGTACAATCTGGATACAGCTGCCCCTATCACCCTGGGACAGCCGGCCATCATTTCAATTCCGTTGGCCTTTTTCACCCTGGTAGCGGTATCGCTTATGTTCCCGGATAAGGCGCCGGCTAAAAAAATGATTCCGGCAAAGGGCGCAAAAACAACAGCATCAAAAGCAACAGCATAGGACAAAAAAAGTCGAGCGAGCCTGAAAAGCTCGCTCGACTCCATGTCATTCATCTCGAACGCAAGGGGATGCGGTTAAATCAATAAGTCAGCAGCATCCCCTATTCTCCAAGCTTTTCATTCCTCCTCCAGACCATAAACCTGTCTCGGAGCAAGATATTCCGGAAGCCTGTTTATGAGGGAGCGGCGGGTAAGATAGCAGAAGTGGCATTCATCAACATATTCTTCCTCACTGTCAGCATCGTATTGCTTTGCCAGTAGAGCTGGGCCGCCTTTGGCAAGCGGACCGCATACCGGGTGCGAATCGGCCTCGTATTCGAATACCAGCTTTGATAACGGCCGCTGCCACATGTTGCCCATGGACAAGCCCTGGCACAGATGCACATGCCCGTAACAGTCCACATGTACCCTTGAAGGGTTCTGCAAATCCTCATGCGGGCATGTTGTAAGTTCGCCAGCTGGCCTGCGAGGCAACCCCTCTGTCAGCTTTTCGACAGCTCTGCCCCTGAACATGGCTCCGCCCCCTACGACAGGGGTGCCCCTGTCCTGGCCCTGACC
>CAZLGM010000041.1:5003-11829 GCA_964558875.1 uncultured Desulfocapsaceae bacterium | reverse complement strand
CCCTGAACATGGCTCCGCCCCCTACGACAGGGGTGCCCCTGTCCTGGCCCTGACCTGGCGCAGCCTCAACAAAGGGCTTCTCAATACAAATGGGACCAGTCGGGATGCCGAGTTTGCGCGCCGCCGCCAGACCCCGTTTAGCCGGGCTGCTGCCCTCACCATAGTGGAATGAATCGTCGCTGATGCTGATGTGTGCCACTTCGAGGTCCGCGAGAGGCCTCAACCAGACCTCACCGTCCTCTTCGGAAACCGTACCGTAAGCATTGGTCACTACCCCGACTTTAAATCCCATATCCCGAGCAAGCCTGATCCCTTCAAGCATTGACGGATAAAAAAGAAACGGTTCCCCTCCTTCGAAGTATATCCATTCCACACTGCCGATTTTCCGTGCTTCATCCAGCACATAGCGAATCTGGGGCAATGTCATTACCCCCTTTGCTTTCGGGCCTGCATACAGGAAACAGTGGTCACATTCTAGGTTGCACCTGTATGTCAGAAGAATGTGGATACCTGTCAGCATGGTTGATCCTTTCTCTGATCATATAATGTGAACATCTG
Organism: uncultured Desulfocapsaceae bacterium; assembly: GCA_964558875.1. Taxonomy (GTDB): domain Bacteria; phylum Desulfobacterota; class Desulfobulbia; order Desulfobulbales; family Desulfocapsaceae; genus CAZLGM01. The sequence goes on along the minus strand of CAZLGM010000041.1, from coordinate 11,271 downwards.
GGGTTTGTCCGGATTGTTTTGGTTGGAATATCAGTCTTTAAACAAAAGAAACAAATAATTGCATGAACAACCTCTTTGTCCACTAAGGCAATAAAACAACAATGTTCCTGCATCCCTCCCAACTTTGTTAGCTCATAGTGTCGATATCAACCCTTATCCAGTGCTCTAGAAGCGCATCATCCAAAGGGAGGACCTCTGCTAGTCTAATCTGTTCTCCATGTTGGGGACGCAGAGCTTGTACCACTTGTGAGTTGGATTCTCGCTCGCGCGGATTTATAAACACACGGTGGTTTTCATCGAGCGTGTAAATACCGAGCTCAAACGCCTTATCGTGTAGTACGCACAGACACAACCCATTGCCAAGATGGCCCCTTAGTTCCTCATTGTCGCTCCAACGTGCTATGTGTGAGCCAATCAGAAATCTAGTATCAGCAACAGGGCATCCGGGAAAGCAGCACTGGTGTCCGTAAATCCGCTTTATCTCCTGAGAAAAGCGGGATTGGCCGAGTCGAGAACGAACAGCCAAAATTTGAGAACCTGTTTCGACTGTGACTACAATATTTCCCGTTTCGGATGCCCTAATCTCTCCGTCGGCACCAAACAAAGCTGTGAGTAGATCCTCGTCAACAGCCGAAAGATAGGCACCGTTCAGACATTGAAGACGTTCCCGCTGCCTGACGAAGAAGATGTTGGCTCTTTCTTCTCCACGATTACGATTGGAATCAAAATAATCCTCTAGCTGGACGTTTCGCGAAGCGAAGATATCATCAAGATTTATTGGCTGATGGAATTGCGTGAAACTAGAAAGGTCGGCGCGGTAAAACGACGATGCGTAGTCCCACTCACCTGGGTCTGGAGGGCGGCGAGTTGATCGAAAACCGTCACCTGATGCAGTAGAGTAGCCCACAAAATGCGCGTTTGGGCGAACACCACGCAAATGAATGATGATATCCCCTTCACGAACCTGCCGAACCTTCTCCCAGAATGGCCATGACCCGCCATTGCGAGTTTCCGTCGGAGCCCACACGCAGTTCGTAAATCCCCACGCGCCACCTCCATGGGTCTCGTCTCTGGACATCTCAAGGTAAATCATAATATTGGCCTAACGTTCAAGCTCACAGGTCGCAGTACGTAAATGCTGGCAATCCCTGTGCAGCGCCTCATTCGGCGTTTTTGCTGTTTTGTTCACTGATGGCTGAAAACTTAAAGTCATGCCTCTTCTTCCTGACCCCAAATTACAGTAGACATATCAAACAAAAGTCTTTGACGATATTCAAGTTCGTCCGGCCCAAATTGCAGCAGATGGTAAAAGTCGAGCTTGTTTTCGTCCTTAAACGCATTGAAATCCAGTTTACTTTTATAGCTGTCCTCGCGTAGTGTTTCGTTCCAATACAGGGTGTTGGCGTAGGTTTTCAGCTTCTGTTGATAGACTTCATTGCTGCTCGAAATGTTATCCCTGCCCTTGAGTAACAAGATGCCGCCGAGGCGGTTCCGCTCCTGCTCAAATTTCTCTTTATCGTTATTGAAAAGCGCAAAGTTATCATCATTACGCGATAGAATGTGCTCAACATGAAATCCAGTCACATGTCCTCTCTTTGTTACTAGATCGGCGATGGGGTGTTTCATACCGACCTTCATGCCGTCTGCTAGGAAGGAATCTATGCGGGCGAAGAAATAGCGAATGAAGCGTATGTTTAGATGCTCGATTGAAGAGTTTTTGAAATAGGAATAATTGAAGGGTTGATCCACTTGCACCGAACGGCGGTCGCTGAGAATCTTGAGTAGGAATTTATCGAAAACCGGCCGAATATCAGCTGCGCTTTTTCCCCTTATTTCATTGGAAATATGGAAAAGCTTCACAGTAAAGTCGTTGCTGTCATAACTGTTCTGAAGCTGGAGCAGAGTAATTATGCGATCCAGCTCACGAGTATCAATCCGTATCTTTTCATTTTCTTCCTCGTCATCGAGCTTACAGGACGAAAGGATAAGCAAGAACTGATTGTCCATTTCGTTGAGCCGATTGTAAAACACCCATGGCGAATTGGCATCATGTTTAGTGGCCAAGAACCAAACTTTGCTGTACAGGTCCGAATAGTAGCGGAAGGTCTTTTTCAAAAACGTTTTTACCGAAGTAGCGTCGTGCTCTAGATTAAGTTGAGCAAGCATATCTTGCTTGAACATCTCCCGATGGTAATCGCCATCAAAACGCTGGCCGTCCTTACGGGTCGAACTGTATTTGGCCTTGAGGAAATAGCGAAAAAAGTTATCGATCTCATCGTCGCTGAACTGGTTTACCTTGGTTACCTGAGCCTCCCACTTTCCGTTATAGTCATCTTTCTCCATCTCGACTTTATCGATTTGGCCGAGAAGTTTTCCTTTGAGTATTTCGTAGGGCTTTAGGCGAACGCCCCTGTCGTTGATTACTTCAAATACCATCGGCACGTCGGTTTGCTCAACAGAGAGATTTATCAAAACCAGCCGCAACAGAAAATAGAAGGTAAAGGTCTCGAACTTGTGTTTGGTGTCGAGGCTTTTATCAAGATAATCGCTGATCACCTGATAGTTACTGACCAGATTTATAGCGGTTATCCCGCTAGTGGTGTCGATCCCCTTTAGGTCTCTGTCATCTTCGTAGAGGGCTTCCATTACTTTGATATGACGCATATGGTTCATCCAAAAGTCCAACTCAAATCCGCTATGCCCGGCAATCTTCTGTTCCAGCCAGTTTACAGCTTTGGACTCGTAGTTTTTCGCGAGGTGCTTCATCTTAATGAGAAAAAGAGTCAAAGTGGTGAGCCGCTGTTGGCCATCAACTACATAAACCCGTCCGTCAATAGTGTTAGTGACATAGGTATTCAGGTAATACCACGGGTAATGCGCGGCAACTGCTTCCTTGCTGGCATCCAGATTAGGATGTTCACGATACTGTTCTTCAAACTTATAAAAGATATCGCTTAGCAACCGCGTCACCGGCTCCTGATTCCACTTATAATCACGCTGGTAAAAATCGATCCGGTACACAGTGTTGGAAAAAACCTGATCGATATTCTGTTTGTCCGGTGAAATATCCATATTTTGTTCCTTGCTTAAGTTCGTTAACCGTAAAAACTTGATCGAGCAGAGAATGAATGAGCGTGTTTAGGTGTTTACTATGCTTTTTTCTCCATCCTGCAGATAAAAAACAAGTGGAAATAGTCAACGTGTCCCCTGCTACCTACATTCCAAGTTGGTGTTCTGAAACATTTTAAGAAACCACTACGCTGTTTTTCAAATTTCATGTATTGATTGATTAACAAGATATTTTAGTTCTTTGATATCACTCAAATCTGAATGATATCGAGAAACTCTTTATCCCTCTTGCATCTCAATGCAGCTCCATTTTAATAATAACCTATTGTAATATCAATCAGTAAGTTGTTAGAGCGTTATCTGCTTTGCTTATTAAGCTGTTGAGCTGAGAATGACTTCTGTTACAATTCGTTCAACAAGCCAACAATACTGAACATGGCGTTTCATTTGCGAAACACTTCTTTTCTGGTTACCATGGAAAACAAGCCAAAGAATCCTGCTCTCACTTTCATCTCTTCTACCTCACATTTGCCCAACCTCTCTTTTCAACACCCTATAAAAACAATAGCCGCCACCAAAATGACAAAATACATCTCTAGGGTATTTCTATCCAACCTACCCTGAATCGTATCCAGGCATGTTTTTTGCGATAAGAGAGGTAGCCAGGAAGTTTTTTCATACTGGCCATTCGATATTCAAACAAAAAGGAGTAAATAATGAGCGTTGTTGCCATTTCCCGGCAGGTTGGCAGCCAGGGGGAGAAAATAGCTGAGCTTGTTGCTGAAAAAATGGGTCTTGGTCTGCTTACCAGGGAGCGTATTCATGAGCTGACCGCCCAGTGTGACCCTGAGTTCGCCAAGATCTGTACCATCTACGAGAACGAGGTTCCCAAGTCGTTCTGGGCACGGCACTTCTTTAACAGCGCCGAGCATGCCGCCCTGTTCGAGTGGCTTACATTCAAGCTGGCAAGCAAGGGCAACATCATCCTGCTGGGCAGGGGCACGCCGGTTGTTTTGCGGGATTGCCCTTCCGTTTTCAGAGTGCGTATTGTGGCTCCGTTCGATACGCGCTGCAGGTGTATCCAGGAAGAACAGGGCATATCACCAAAAGAGGCTGAACACTTTGTCAGCTCCTATGGCCGGCTGCGCCGTAAACTCATTGAGTCCATTTTTAAAGTGAAGATTGCTGATCCGGAGCTGTATGACCTGCAACTCAATACTGCCGAACTTACACCGGAAGATGCGGCGGACATCCTGGCAACAGCCATTAATGCCAAGTCAAAAAACGACGAGTGCACGGTTTCTGATCTCGCTTGGAGCGCTACGGTGAAAAAGGTAGCGTTGACCATCAAACAGGAACTGACACCCGGTTTCTGGCAGGTGATAGAGGCCACTCCGGGAGAAACCGGTCAGGTTGTCATATCCGGCGTGGTCTTTGACGAAGAGAAACGGAAACTGGCCGCCAGGCTGGCATTGGAGGTTGAAGGGATTGAACAGGTTGATAATCGTATTGTGGTGATGAATCGACCGTCTTGAGGCCAGTTGAAAAATGGGTTCGCAAAACTCAGGTAAAATCAGAGGCTTGGAGATCGCCGCGCTTCGCTCGCGATGACCTGTAGTGACTCTTTGCAAATCGAACTTAAAAAAACAGATTGTATTTATTACTTACCTATAACCTGTAACCGTCTACTATGACCAATAATAACGGATCAACACCGGATCTTTCCCAGCTCTATGACGTGCTGGTCATAGGGGGCGGTAATGCGGCCCTGTGCGCGGCAATGACCGCCAGAGAAGCGGGATGTTCAGTGCTCGTCCTGGAGGCCTCTCCTGAAGATGTTCGCGGTGGAAACAGCCGTCACACCCGCAACCTTCGCTATATGCACAACAGCGGTAATGACTTTTTGACCGGCCCTTACCCTGAAGACGAGTTTTTTGACGATCTGATGCGGGTAACGGCGGGCAACACCGATGAGAAGCTGGCCAGGTTCACAATCCGACAGTCAAACGATATCGGCGATTGGATGCAGGAGCATGGCTGCATGTTTCAGCCCGCCATGCGAGGTACCCTTCACCTTGCCAGGACCAACGGTTTTTTCCTGGGAGGAGGACGAGCACTGCTTAATGGGTATTATCGCACAGCTCAAAAGCTTGGTGTCGTTATCAGCTACGAGACAGCGGTCGAAGACCTTATTTTAAAAGACGGCTGCTTTTCTGAAGCGGTTGTGGATCGAAAGGGTGAAACCCTTCATATCAAGGCCAAAAGTGTGATTGTTGCCTCGGGAGGTTTTCAGGCCAATCTGGACTGGCTGAAAGAGGAGTGGGGCGAGATTGCCGACAACTTCATTGTCCGCGGCTCACCGTTCAACAAGGGGAGGCTGCTGCGCATCCTGCTGGACAACGGCGCTGCCCAGATAGGCAACCCGCGCCAATGCCATGCGGTGGCCATTGACGCCAGAGCGCCTAAGTATGACGGCGGCATCGTCACCCGGCTTGATTGCGTTTCGTTCGGTATTGTCGTCAACAGGTCGGCCGAGCGATTCTACGACGAAGGGGAGGATTTCTGGCCCAAGCGATACGCCATCTGGGGGAGATTGGTGGCCAAGCAGCCGGACCAGATCGCTTACTCAATCATTGATTCCAAATCAATTGATCTGTTTATGCCTTCTGTTTTTCCGCCGCTCCAGGCCGATTCGATCCAGGAGTTGGCCACCATGCTGGAACTGGACCCTGCTAAACTTGAAAAAACCATCACCAGGTTCAATGATTCCACCGTTGCCGGGAACTTCAATCCCGATGAGCTCGACGATTGCCATACAAAGGATATTGAGCCGCAAAAAAGTCATTGGGCCCGCCCCATCGACACGCCGCCCTTTTACGGGTATCCGCTCAGGCCCGGCATCACCTTTACCTACATGGGGGTCAAGGTCAATGACAAGGCCCAGGTCATCATGGATGATGGGACAGTTGCAAGAAACATTTTCGCTGCCGGAGAGATCATGTCCGGCAATATCCTAGGTCAAGGCTATATGGCCGGCTTCGGTATGACCATCGGCACGGTATTTGGCCGGGCGGCAGGCAGGGAGGCTGCCCAGCATGTCAACGGATAATGTAAAGGAAGCCCATCGGGTGATGACCATCTGCAACTCCTGTCGCTACTGCGAGGGCTTCTGCGCCGTCTTCCCGGCCATGGAGCTGCG
>CAZLGM010000041.1:0-4903 GCA_964558875.1 uncultured Desulfocapsaceae bacterium | reverse complement strand
TCCTTTTACCAGGTCATCCCCTACTCGCTGATGCTGATTCCCTTTATCCTCCTTGGCATTGCGGTTCTGATCAGTCTTGTCAATGGAGGGATCAGATACTGCCGGAAAACAGACATTCAGCCCGGCACCTATACCAATATTTCCGCCTATCTGGGTGCTATCAGCGATGTTCTGAAACTGAAATATCTCGAAGGCGGGGGGTTTGGCTGCAATTACCCTGATGATGAGTTCAGCACCATCCGGCGAACCATGCACCATTTTGTCTTTTACGGTTTTCTGCTTTGCCTTGCCTCAACAACTGTGGCTGCCATTTACGACCATATTCTGCACATTCAGGCGCCCTACCCGGTTTTCAGCTTGCCCGTGATCTTAGGCACAATTGGCGGGCTGTCGATGGTTGTCGGTCTGGTCGGCCTGTTATACCTGAAACTGGTCATGGACAGGCGACCGGCAACATCGAATACCTCCGGCATGGATATCGGTTTTCTCGCTCTGCTGTTATTAACCGTTATCAGCGGACTGCTGCTGCTTGTTTTTCGTCAGACATCGTTGATGGGTGTTCTGCTGATCACCCATATCGGTTTTGTGCTGGCGCTGTTTATCACCATGCCGTTTGGTAAGTTTGTGCATGCTGTGTATCGTTATCTGGCACTAGTCAGGCACAATCGGGAACAGCGGGTTGCTGCTGATGAATAAGTATTGTCCGATTTTGAGAATTAGCCATGAATGCTGGGTTCGCAAAACAGATCGCCACCGCTTCGCTGGCGATGACGTGTGGGGAACTTTACGAATCCAACATGTATAACCGGTAGTACTACGTTGGATATGCGACTTTAAAGTGATATTGTAGTTATTTATATTTGAAAGTAACAGGTTGTCTGAAACACCGGTGGAGTAGATTATCGTTCACCGAAATCATTCTGTTCATTAAAAAAAAGGAGGATTCTATGGGAATCTCGAAAGTAAGCCGTTGGCTGGCAATCGGTGCCGCCGTTACCACCAGCATGTTCTGTGCGGCCACTGTGATGGCCGATAGTCATGGCGGGATTGATCTGAAAGGTAAAACCGTTGAATGGGTTATCCCGTTCTCAGAGTCGGGAGGCTCGGCTAAATGGGCCAATTTTTATGCTCCCCTGCTGAGTGAAGCGCTCCCCGGAAAGCCTACTGTTGTTGTTAAGTTCATGCCCGGTGCAGGTTCAACCAAAGGCGCCAACTGGTTCCAGAAAAAGAAATACAAAGACGGTACCACAATTTTCGGTTCATCCGGATCAACCCAGTTTCCCTACCTGTTGAGCGACCCGCGTGTAAAGTATGAATATAAAGACTGGAACGTGGTCATGGCTTCGGGAACCGGTGGGGTTGCTTATCTGCCGCCCGATCTTGCCAAGAAATATAATGGCAATGTGGATAACATTAAAGACGTTAATTTCATCTACGGTTCTCAGGGAGCCACCCGTCTCGATCTCGTTCCTCTTCTTGCCTGGGAAATGCTGGGTCTGAAAGTGGAGCCGGTTTTCGGCATCAAGGGACGTGGCGACGGCCGATTGATGTTTGAGCGTGGTGAAGCGAATATCGATTATCAGACCTCTTCGAGTTACCTCAAAGGTGTTACCCCGCTGGTCAAGGAAGGCAAAGCTGTACCGATGATGTGCTGGGGCGCTCTGGACGCTGACAGTAATATCGTTCGCGACCCGACCTTCCCGGATATGCCGACATTTAAGGAAGTGTGTGAGAAGACCAAAGGATGTGAAACCAAGGGCGAGAAATGGGAAGCCTGGAAAGCCTTCTTTATTGCTGGGTTCCCGGCCCAGAAGATGGTCTTTCTGCCTAAAGGCGCTCCGGCGGCAGCGATTGCCACCTACACCAAAGCCTTTCGCGCCGTTCATGCCCGTGCCGACTTTGCAAAAATCTCTGCAAAACGTTTAGGCAAGTACCCCCAGATGACTGGCGACACAGCTAAAAAAGCCTTAAACAGCGCGACAAACGTACCGGCTGAAGCCAAAGCCTTTGTCATCAACTGGCTCAAAGAAAGATACGGCGTCAAGCTCAAGAAATAGCTAGAGTTAAACCTGAATCCGTGACGAAGTTTGTTGTTTAAGGTGATAATAGCTTGATATGATAAGCTATTATTTTATCATACTATTTTCACCTAAAAAAGTAATTCGCCCTTCGGGGCATCCGCTAGCACTGCATCTTTACTTGATTTACCTGACCGATATAGTTCACTATTATCGATCAGGTAAATCAAGTAAAGATGCAGCACTATCGAATGCTCACGGATTCAGGTTAAAAACAAAAACCTGGATGTCCGTCCTACGTATTTCCTCCCGATAACGGATGGACATCCAGCCGAAAAATTACTTAATGTGAGTTTATGGAGACCTTTTTAAACGCCCTGCCATCGTTACAAGAAGCGCTTACCCTGATCTTTCAACCCCAGCAGGTCCTGTTTCTTGTGCTGGGAGTGCTGTTGGGACTCTCGGTCGGCGTCTTTCCCGGTTTGGGCGGCATTGCCGGCCTGTCACTGGTTCTGCCTTTTGTTTACGGTATGGAGCCTGTTTCGGGTCTGGCCCTTATGGTTGGGTTGGTGGCTGTCATCCCCACTTCGGATACCTTCACCTCGGTGTTGATGGGCATTCCGGGATCTTCGGCCTCCCAGGCCACCGTTCTTGACGGCTTTCCCCTGTCAAAAAAAGGTGAAGCGGCCCGGGGGCTCTCAGCCGCCTTTACCTCATCGCTCTTTGGCGGGCTGCTGGGGGCCAGTTTTCTCACATTTTTTATCCTGGTTGCCAGACCCATCGTACTGGCCTTCGGATTGCCGGAGATGCTGATGATCACCATCCTGGGTTTGAGCATGGTTGCTATCCTGGCCGGTCGCATACCGCTCAAAGGAGTTGCCGCCGCCTGTCTGGGGTTGATGGTCGGCACCATTGGCGAAGCGGATGCCGGCGGTTCGCTCCGAATGGCCACCTATGATATTCCATACCTGACCGATGGCCTGAAGCTTGTTGTCGTCGGTATGGGTGTTTTTGCCATTCCGGAGATTGTTTCTCTTCTTCGCCAGGACCGGGCCATTTCAAAAGATGCCAAGCTGGGCGCCGGCTGGCTGCAGGGTGTGAAGGACTGGGCAAAAAACATCCTGTTATCCATTCGCTGCTCTTTGATCGGTGTTGTTGTCGGCGTCATTCCGGGACTCGGAGGCTCGGTTGTCGATTGGATCGCCTATGGACACACAGTGCAGACCACCAAAGATAAAACAACCTTCGGCTCCGGGGAAATCCGGGGCATCATTGGGCCGGAATCATCCAATAACGCCAAGGAGGGCGGCGGGCTCGTTCCCACACTCATCTTTGGTATTCCCGGCTCCGGCTCCATGGCGGTCTTTATCGGCGGTATGGCTCTGCTGGGTTACGAAGCTGGCCCCCAACTGATTACCAACGAGCTGGATATTACCTATACCGTTGTCTGGTCACTGGCTTTAGCCAATGTTGTCGGTGCTGGATTATGCATCTTTCTGTCGCCGTTTATTGCCAGGTTGACTACCATTCGCTTCACCCTGCTGGCGCCATTTCTGTTCATGATGATCACCTTTGCCGCCTTTCAATCGAGGCAGTCGCTGGGAGATCTGGTCGCCCTTTTTTCCATCGGCCTGCTCGGTATCTTCCTGAGACGCTTCGACTGGTCCCGTCCCGCCTTTCTCATCGGTTTCGTATTGAGCACCCAGGCGGAAAATTACTCCTTTCAGGCCTACCAGATTGCCATGAGCAAGTTTCGCCTCGGGAGTTCTGTTGGCCTGGAATATATTTTTTCACCCATCGTGATAACCCTTATCGTCATCACTCTGTTTTCAGTAATTGTCGGTATTCGGCAGGCAAAAACGATCATGTCCGAGGGCAATGTTCCGGTAGGCACAAGACGTTCACCGCTGATTTTTCTGCTGTTTATAACCATCTACTTCATTGTCAGCTTTTTTGACGCTGCTGCAATTGATATCCAGACCGACCGTATCTTTCCGATGACCGTGTCTTTCATTGGAGCGATTTCCTGTCTCGTTGTCTGTATCCGTATGTTTCGCGTGCCACAAACAGACACCGTTTTCGCCGACCGTGAGGCAAAGGGAGATGATGCCGATGCGCCGCATGGGTTGTGGGGGACCTTGGCCTGGTTCGGTACTCTGCTGGTATTGAGTTCGCTGCTTGGTTTTATTCTGGCGCTGGCCATCTTCATGGTTGCCTTCCTCAGGGTTCGGGCTGGACAGAACTGGAAAAAAACCTTGATTCTAACCGGTTGCGGTATTGGCCTGATGTGCTTCATGGCCGGCATACTCAACCGTGACTTCCCACCGGGACTTCTCCAGGCCTTGGTGGAACTCCCTTGGCCGCTTGGTGGCATATGATGACGGATCAGACCGGTATTCGTTTTCTCTTCATGCGGGGCGGAACCTCCCGGGGACCATATTTTAAGAAAGAATCCCTGCCCGAGGACCTTGAGACCCTCACAGAAGTGCTTGTTCATGCGGTTGGCTCGGGACATCCGCTCAATATCGACGGCATCGGCGGGGGAAATCCGGTGACAACTAAAGTTGCCGTGTTATCATCCTCCGATGATGACTGGGCCGATATCGACTATTTCTTTGCCCAGGTCAGTGTCGAGGACCGACAGGTCGATGTCAGGCCCACCTGCGGTAATATCCTTGCCGGGGTTGGGCCTGCAGCCATCGAAATGGGGTTGATCACTCCAACCAAAACCACCACTCTAATAAATATTCGTGCCGTAAATACCGGGGCACGAATAATAGCCAAGGTGCAGACTCCCGATGGCCGGGTCATTTATAGCGGTGATACGACCATTGACGGTGTCCCCGGTACGGGCGCACCAATCGAACTGCAATTTCTGGATGTCG
>CAZLGM010000040.1:7722-18295 GCA_964558875.1 uncultured Desulfocapsaceae bacterium | reverse complement strand
TTCTCTTCGGAGTTCTCTTTGGAACTCTCTTCAGCCTCCTGGCCTCCGTCTCCAACGGCTGCAGCCAGGGCCTCCTCAGAGGCCTCGTCACCGTCCCGCTTAGCCTGTCCGGCCAGCACAGATTCGGCCAGACAATTGCTGATCAACCGTATTGATTTAATAGCATCATCGTTGCCCGGAATAATATAATCGATGCCGTCGGGATCACAGTTGGTATCAGTGATAGCAACAATCGGAATATTCAGCTTGTGGGCTTCGTTGACTGCGATCGCTTCTTTACGCGGATCAATGATAAAAATTACAGATGGGATAGAACGCATGTCCTTAATACCGCCCACGTTGCGTTCAAGCTTAACCCGTTCTTTTTCCATCAGCAGAATCTCTTTTTTGGGGAAACGGTTGATGGAACCGTCGGCCTGCATGGACTCGATCTCTTTTAAGCGCTCTATGGACTTCTTGATAGTTTGAAAGTTGGTCAACATACCACCAAGCCATCTATGATCAACATAATACATGTTGCAGCGCTGAGCTTCTTCCCTGATGATCTGCTGGGCCTGTCGTTTTGTTCCCACAAACAGCACAGATCCGCCTGCTGCGACCTCATCCATTACAAAATTACAGGCTTTGTCAAACAGTTGTTTGGTAATATCCAGGTTGATAATATAGATGCCGTTTCGAGGTCCATAAATAAACGGTTTCATCTTTGGGTTCCAGCGTCGGGTCTGATGCCCGAAATGAAGGCCCGCCTGAAGCATTTCTCGTACAGTTGCAGCTGTCATACTCATCTCCATGTTCTGGTTTTTCCTCCACTCCTCTTCGATCACCTGATTGGCTTTGTTTTCCTTATTTCCCAATCGGCAACACCAGTTGTTACGGGAGTGTGTGTATTGTGATTAAACTCGGGTCCACGACAGACCCACTACGTCCTACAAAATATTTCTTTTTACCATGTACCAGTCACCATTGCAAGGTTTCCCGTTGAGTCGTCAATAAGAAGGTGTTGCAGGTTACCGGTATACCGGTTCTGTGTTCTACCGGTGGTCTCTATTACCGGGGAGATAGCGATGAGCGGCCGCCCATCATCAATTTCAACCACTCAAAGCCAAATTTCAGCAGTTCACTATCTTCATTTGCAATTCTGCGCTTCCAGTCCTTGGCAAGACGATACTGAGCAAGAAGATTGTGCTGCTCAGAAAACCTTCTGAAACCATCGATATTATAACAGACCATAAAAGCCATCTGCTGTTTCGGGCCTCCCGCGCCTTCGCCTTTCCATGGATTGGTTGCAAAAAAGGTGTCCACCTGGGCCCACAGATCATTCATCGTATTATAGTCATGGATCCATTGGTTCCTTACCCATTCTTTTACCGTGAATGTAGTCTCTGCCTGATGCCCATGGCAGTAGCTATGGTTGGTGAGAAAATAAAATTCCCCTTTGGAGGCGGAAGACTGGTCCCTGTCAACAGCTCTTTCCAGCGGGTAGGTTCTGCATGAAGAAGGTCGGTCCTTATAGATTGTACAGCCATCTTCACCCAAAAAGGGGCACGCTTTTGACTGTTCGTCAAGTTTGAGCATTATTGCGGGAAAGTAAGGATGGGGCCCCTGACCAAACCGAGTGTACTGTCTCATGAACTGTTCCGAATCAATGCCAATACACTGTTTCATCCTGAGAATGTCGTAGGGGAAGAGATACATGTCAACATTCCGGCAACAGGTCATATAACAGTCCAGACCTGAGTGGCACGAAAATGGAAACGGCTCGTTTCCGAGTGGCTTCATATTTTCCGGAAATTCTTTCTTCTCATTCATTCTGCAATCACTAGAAACTTTATGAACATCTGCCAGACTCTTTATTTGTTTGTCTTTCTACTCTAACCTCGAACCCAGTGAACATTCGATAGTGCTGTAGCTTTATTCAATTGGATAAAGATGCAGTGCTAGCGGATGTTTGTCTATCCAGGTAAAAAAAAAGCTGGCATGGATAGGTGTACACACTATTCACGCCAGCTTAATCAGTTGAACTCAGAAATGACTGTTAGTTGTCAGCTTCTTCCTCACCGAGGTCTTCTTCATAACCGACCAGCTCAATGATGGCCATGGGCGCCGCGTCTCCCTGACGAGCACCGGTTTTAATAATCCTGGTATAACCGCCCTGGCGATCGCTGTACTGCTCACTTATTTCATCAAAGAGCTTGGCAACAATATCCTTGGAACGGATATATGACAGCGCTTGTCTTCTGGCATGCAGGTCACCCTTTTTGGCCAGGGTAATCATCTTTTCGGCGATGGGACGAAGCTCTTTTGCCTTCTGAACCGTGGTCACAATGCGCTCATGCTCGAAAAGGGATGTTACCATATTTCTGAACATGGCATCGCGATGAGCCGAAGTTCGACCGAGTTTTCTATGGGCCTTTCTATGTCTCATTGACTGATCCTCAAATTATCTGCTTGTACAAATTAGCTCTAGTATTTTTAACTCACATTACTCTTTCTTTTCAGAGAGATCCGGCGGAGTCCAGTTTTCAAATTTCATTCCAAGGGTCAAATCCATCTCAGCAAGCAACGATTTGATTTCGTTGAGTGACTTACGACCGAAGTTTTTGGTTTTCAACATCTCCTGATCAGTTTTCTGGGCCAAATCTCCGATAAAATGAATTTCGGCATTTCTCAGGCAATTGGCTGACCGGACGGAAAGCTCAAGATCTTCGACCGGTTTATCCAGATAGGGATTCAACGGTTCGGTTTCTTCCTCATCGACCTCTTCAATTTCCGGAACAGCCGCCTGTTCATCAAAATTAATAAAGATCGACATCTGATCTTTTAAGATCTTTCCAGCGTAGGCCAATGCATTCTCAGGCTTTACCGAACCATCCGTTTCAATTTCCATGGTCAGTTTATCATAGTCGGTCTGCTGGCCGACCCGTGCCTGGGAAACCACATACTGTACCTTCTTGATCGGGGTAAAGATGGCATCAATGGGTATCTGGCCGATAGCCAACTCCTCTTTTGACTGCTCTTCAGCGGACTGGTATCCTTTTCCCCATTCAACAGTAAGTTGGGCGGAAAACGTGGCCTTTCCGGTTATCGTGCAGATATGCTGGTCCTCATTCATCACCTCGACAAAAGACGAACCACTGATATCTCCGGCAGTTACGTTTCCAGGTCCTTTTTTCTCAATGGTGACTGTCTGAGGATCTCCGGAATTGAGCTTCAGTCGCACCTGTTTGAGATTTAATATTATTTCCGCAACATCCTCTACAATGTCCTTCATCGAGGTAAACTCATGGAGGGCACCTTCGATCTTTACACTGGTGATTGCCACTCCTTGAAGGGATGAGAGTAAAATTCGTCTGAGCGAGTTGCCAATTGTTGTGGCAAATCCCCTTTCAAGCGGCTGACAAACAAACTTGCCATAGGTGTCACTGTGCTTGTCCAGATCAATCTCAACCTTTTCTGGTTTGATCAGCTCACTCCAGTTCCGGTAAAAAGGGATGTTTTCTTCTGCAGTTTGGGTCATGGGATTACCTACTCTGCGTTTTTATTTTATCTTGTTCAACCAGGAGAAGCCGATCCAAAAACTTCAACCAGGCGGGTTAATTTATACCACCGAAGTTCTGGTACCGGCTGTCTCTTGGGCAAGGGATTGGGATGTCTCGTTACGATTATTCTTCGAGCAAATTATTATTTCGAATACAATTCGACAATAAGCTGTTCCTGGATAGGCATGGTGATCTCTTCGCGATTGGGCATCGCCTTGACCACGGCCTTGAAGCTATCCTTATCCAGTTCAAGCCAGGTGGGTACTCCCCTTCGTTCGACTGCTTCGAGACTTTCGACGATGAAACTGTTGGCCCTGGATTTCTCTTTCAGGCTGATTTCATCACCAGGTGAAACCTGGAAGGATGGAATATCCACCTTCTTGCCGTTGACAAGAATGTGTTTATGTCGAACAAGCTGTCGAGCCTGATTCCTCGAAGAAGCCAGACCAAGGCGAAAAACCGTATTATCCAGGCGCCTTTCCAGCAACACCAGGAGATTCTCACCTGTGACACCTTTCTGCCTGTCTGCCTTCTTGAAGTAGAGGCGGAACTGGCCCTCAAGCATGCCATACATGGCTTTGACTTTTTGCTTTTCCCGAAGCTGAACAGCATAGTCGGAAACTTTTCTAAACCTTGCCTGACCGTGCTGACCAGGCCCAAAGGCTCTACGTTCAAAAGAGCATTTATCAGAATAACACCTGTCGCCCTTCAGATACATCTTCAGATTCTCACGCCTGCATCGACGACATGCTGCACCTATATTTCTAGCCAACGTTGTTCTCCATTCAATTAATTAACCTGATAGTACCATACCTGTTGTGCCAGTTATACCCGGCGCCGTTTCGGCGGTTTGCATCCGTTGTGGGGAATCGGTGTTACATCGCTTATTCGGGTCACCTCAAAATCGGTGTTGATCAGTGCCCGTAATGCGGATTCCCGTCCCGGGCCGGGCCCCTTCACTTTCACTTCAACCTTTTTCATCCCCTGTTCAGCGGCCATTCGGGTGGCTTCCGCCACAGCCTTCTGGGCGGCAAACGGGGTTGATTTTCGAGATCCTTTGAAACCGAGAACTCCGGCGCTACACCAGGAGATCACATTGCCCTGTTTATCCGAGATCGTCACAATGGTATTATTGAAAGTGGAATAGATGAACACTATTCCTTCAGGTACATTCTTTTTAACTTTTCTTTTGGACCGGGCTCCAACGCCTTTTCTTCCAGCCATCTTTACACCTGTTGTTTGAAATTATTTACGGCGGGCAGCTCCGCGGCGCGGACCCTTCCTTGTTCGTGCATTGGTCTTGGTCTTCTGACCGCGACACGGCAGCCCCATCCGATGGCGCCTGCCACGATAACATCCAAGATCCATAAGACGCTTGATATCCATGGATACTTCCCGTCTTCGGTCACCTTCAACGACATAGTCGTTTTCAATCACTTTTCGAATACGGGTGACATCTTCACCATCAAGGTCATCACTATTCATCTCATACGGCAGATCGACCGCATCAAGAATTTTCCGAGCAGAACTCAACCCAATCCCGTGGATATAGGTAAGCGCTCGATCCATATGTTTATTTTTTGGAAGATCTACTCCAGCTATACGTGCCAAATCCTGTCTCCTTTACAAACCGGTTTCCAATAAACAGTTCAACCTTGTCTCTGCTTATGTTTTTTAATCTTGCAGGATACCCGGATTACACCTTTTCTCTTGTAAACCTTGCAGTCACTGCACATTTTTTTTACCGAAGCGCGTACTTTCATGCCGGTACCTCACTATTTCTTCTTTTTGGCGTTTTTCGCTCTGAACGTTACCCGGCCCCTGGTGAGATCGTATGGTGACAGCTCTACCGTCACACGGTCCCCGGGAAGAATTTTTATAAAGTGCATTCTCATCTTACCGGATATATGGGCCAACACCTTATGGCCATTGTCCAGTTCTACCCTGAACATGGCATTGGGCAGTGGCTCAATAATCGTTCCTTCAACTTCTATGGCTTCTTCCTTGGCCATCTCCACTCCTTAAATCGAGTTACGCAGACTAAACGGTATATATTAATACACTTCACTAAAAAATAGAAGTGTTTTTTTATTGGGTTATATTTTCCCTGGAACTTAAAATTACCGGTCCGTCTTTGGTGGCGGCAACCGAGTGTTCAAAATGGGCAGATGTTTTTTTATCCGCCGTAATAACTGTCCAGCCGTCCCTCAAAACCTTGACCTTATGAGTCCCCATATTGACCATCGGTTCGATGGCCAGAACCATTCCTTCTAATATCCTTGGCGATGAACCGGATTGAACAAAATTCGGTATTTCCGGCCCTTCATGCAAAGATGCTCCAATCCCATGGCCTACAAACTGCCTGACCACAGAATAATTGTTGCTCTCAACATGGTCCTGAACAGCTTTTGATATATCGGAGATTCTGTTGCCAACCTGAACCTGCTCAATGGCAAGATCAAGTGACTGCCGAGTGACCTCCAGCAGTTTGTTACATCGTTTATCGATTCTGCCCACGGGAATGGTAATGGCAGAATCACCAAAATACCCCTTGTATTGGACGCCAAAATCAACAGAGATCACATCGCCTTCTTTGAGCTTTCTCTTGCGCGACGGTATCCCGTGAACAACTTCCTCGTTGATCGACGCGCATAGACTGGCAGGAAAACCACGGTATCCCTTAAAAGCGGGCTTTCCATTTCTTTTCAGACAATGATCTTGAGCAATCCTGTCAAGTTCCCAGGTTGAAATTCCCGGCTCAACAGCCTTCTCCAGCTTGGCCAGTGTTTCGGCAACGATCTGATTGGCCTCCCGCATGAGAGCAATTTCATCGACCGTTTTAATAATCACTGCTTTTTCTCTGCGTTGTTTGCGGGAATACACCTTTTACCTGCGACCGCGGATTTTTCCCTGCTTCAAGAATCCTTCGTAATTCCGCATGACCAGGTGGGATTCGACCTGCGAAATCGTATCTATGGCAACACCGACAATAATCAGCAAGGCGGTTCCCCCAAAGTAGAAGGGAATATTAAATTTGCTGATTAAAATAGTCGGCAGTACGCAGACCGCACTGAGGTAAATAGCACCGACAACGGTTAAACGGGTCAGGGCTTTATCGATAAACTGAGCCGTTTTCTTACCCGGTCTGATTCCAGGAATAAATCCACCGTTTTTCTTCAAGTTATCTGCCACATCGTCGGGCTTGAAGGTCACTGCCGTATAAAAAAAGCAGAAAAAGACGATCATTGCCACATACAGAATGTAATAATAGACGGTTCCAGGAGACATGGCGGCGGAAACCATTTGTACCCAGTCAATCTTGATAAATGAGCCAATGGTTGCAGGAAACATCATTATTGATGAGGCAAAAATCGGCGGAATTACTCCGGACACATTAATTTTCAAAGGCAGATGGGAACTCTGCCCACCATAGACCTGTCGGCCGATAACCCTTTTGGCATACTGAATGGGAATCTTCCGTTGAGATGTCTCAAAGAAAACGATGAGCGCGATAATTCCAAACATGAAAATCAACAGGAAAGGAATGAAGAAAATGGCGATCTCACCAGCTTTGACCAGTTGCAGGGAATTGGCCACCGCTGCCGGACCACGGGCGACAATACCTGCGAAAATGATCATTGAGATGCCGTTGCCTATTCCCCTTTCGGTCATCTGTTCACCGAGCCACATGATAAAAGCGGTCCCGGAAGTCAATGTAATAATAGTCATCAGTTTAAACTGAAGCCCGCCATGCAAGACAATGGCTTCTCCATTGGGCCCTGTCATACCCTCAAGACCGGCGCTGATAAAGGTGGCCTGAATCAGACTCAGGCCGATGGTACCGTAACGGGTATATTGGGTGATCTTTCTTCTGCCCGCTTCCCCCTCCTTTTTCAGAGTTTCAAGTTGGGGAATGACGACAGTAAGCAGCTGAATGATAATTGAGGCGCTGATATAGGGCATAATGCCCAGAGCAAAAATAGAAAAATTCTCCAGCGCTCCACCGGAGAACATATTGAACATGCCAAACAGTGAACCGGCATTTTTCTGGAAAAAGGCGGCCAACGCTTCACCGTTGATACCGGGGGTCGGGATCTGTACGCCCATCCGGTAGACGGCAAGCATAAAAAGAGTAAAGAACAGTCTTTTTCGTAATTCCGGTATATTGGCAGCGCTGTGCAATCCGCTCATCAGATAGTCCTGTTTCTTTTTATTGGTAAGCTGCTGTTATCCGTACAGCAAGTGAAAGGAGTTACAGCGATACTGAGTATTTAACAAACTGGGAAAGGTTTTATCCTTCGCTGGTCAACTTGACACTGCCGCCGGCCTTCTCGATCAGCTCCTGGGCCTGTTTGGATATTTTGTCCACGGTGATGTTCACCGATTTGGTGATTTTACCATTGGCCAACACCTTCACAAGCTGTCCCGTTTTTATGACACCGGCTTCAGCCAGGCCGGCGGGAGTTACATCCCCGCTGTCCGCCAGTGCTTCAAGCTGTGAAAGTGAAACAATGACATATTCCTTTGAGAATGTATTGGTAAATCCGCGCTTTGGAACCCGTCTCTGCAGCGGCATCTGGCCACCCTCGAACCCGGGCCGGGAACCGTATCCGGAACGCGATTTAGCACCCTTGTGTCCGCGGCCTGCGGTTTTACCATGTCCTGAACCAGGACCGCGACCGATACGTTTACGCTGTTTAGTGGCACCCTTCTTCGGTGAAAGGTTTGATAAACTCAACATGCTAATTCTCCTCTACTCGAACAAGATGACTTACTTTTCCAAGCATGCCTCTAATCTCGGGTGTATCTTTTCTGGTAACGGTTTTATTCATCTTGGTCAAACCCAGACCGGTCAGGGTGGCTTTTATCTTCTTGGTACTGCCAATACCGCTCTTCACCAGAGTAAATGTAATTGTCTCAGCCATCTCTCTACCTTTTTCTTTCTAGTGCGGATGTGTGGTTTCCTGTTGCTTGGGAATCACTTCACACCAATATTCAACTGATGTCCCTCAACAACCGTATTCCCGGTTGTTGGGACCGGACTGTATGTAAACAGCCGCTTCACCAGTCCCGCAGATTACGCGATGATTTCCTCTACACTTTTTCCCCTCAGTTGGGCAATATCAGCGGCTGTCCGCAGCCTTCTCAAACCGTCCAGAGTCGCCTTGACCATGTTATGGGGATTATGCGACCCGAGACATTTGGTCAGAATGTTGGAAACTCCGGCTGCCTCAAGAACCGAACGAACAGGTCCACCGGCAATCACACCGGTACCCTCGGAGGCAGGTTTAAGAAGTACAGAGCCGGCACCATATTTCCCGATGATTTCATGGGGAATCGAGTGGGATGTGAGCGATACACCCTTCATATCTCTTTTTGCCTTCTCAACCCCTTTACGAATGGCGTCAGGAACCTGATTGGCTTTTCCAAGACCGTAACCGACCTTTCCTTTTCCATCGCCGACAACGACAATGGCACTGAAACTGAACCTGCGGCCACCTTTAACAACTTTGGCAACCCGGTTGATATAGACAATCTTTTCGATCAGCTCTTCGCTGTTCTCATTTTTGGGACGTTTAAAAGTAGACAAAGCCCACCCCCATAATTTGCAAATACATTAGAATTTCAGACCACCTTCTCGAGCACCTTCGGAAAGGGCTTTTACCCGGCCATGATAGATATAGCCGCCACGGTCAAAGATAACCTCATTAATACCGGCAGCTTTTGCTTTCTCGGCAATGAGTGTACCAACCTGCTTGGCTGCACCGATCTTTCCCTTTTCTTCACCCTTGGTAAAGCCTTTATTAACCGTTGACATACTGGCAACGGTGGTGCCGGACACATCATCAATTACCTGAGCATAGATATGCTTTGCGCTCTTGAATACGCAAAGTCTTGGTCGTTGGGGCGTTCCGGAGATCTTCTTCCGAATCCGCTTAACCCGTTTTGCTCTGGCAATCATCCTTGGATTTGTCTTCGCCATTTTTCTGTTCCATTAAAGTTAGTGACGCCAATTTGTTACGTCACATAAATTTTATTCCAGTCCTGCAACCTCTGATTGTATGACCCAAACAGTAGGACCAGGACGGTTATTAATTTGCTTTACGCTGCAGCTCCGCCTGCCTTACCCACTTTACGGACAATGTGTTCATCCTCGTAGCGGATACCTTTTCCCTTGTATGGTTCAGGCTTTCTGACGGCACGGATCTTTGCCGCCGTTAATCCAAGCAATTCCTTGTCGACGGACTGCAGAGTGATTTTATTATTGCCATCAACCTCAGCGGATACTGTTTTCGGCAGATCAAACTCAACCGGATTCGAGTAGCCCACATTAAGTGTCAGCTTTGATCCGGCAAGATTGGCCTTGTATCCAACACCTTCAATGATCAGGCTTTTTTGGAATCCATCCGAGACGCCGACAACCATATTGTTAATAAGACTGCGGGTCAGGCCTCGTAAGGCATTAACTTTTTTAGTCTCTATTTTATTGCTTATCAGCATTTGACCATCTTCCAGCGCCACATCGATATCACGATGGATTTCACGGGAGAGTTCCCCCTTGGAACCTTTGACGGTGATCTTCTGGTCTTTAATATTTATTGTAACGCCGGCTGGTACCACGATCGGCTGTTTTCCAATTCGGGACATAGCTTACTTCCTCCAATAACGGTATTACCAAACCTCACAAAGAATCTCGCCACCCGTATTCTGGGCCCTGGCGGTCCTGTCGTCCGTGATGCCCTTGGATGTCGAAATAATAGCCACACCAAGTCCATTTAAAACGGAAGGGATGGCATCGGCCTTGGCATACCGCCTCAATCCGGGCTTGCTGACCCTTTTAATACCGGTGATGACGGACTGGCCATCGTCAGAGTATTTCAGATTGATCGTTAAGGTACCCTGCGGTCCTTCATCACTTACCGCATAGCTCTCTATGTATCCTTCAGCCTCAAGGACCTTGGCGATATTCGTCTTGACATTCGATTTCGGCATTGAAACACTGTCGAATTTCGCCATTACGCCGTTTCGTATCC
>CAZLGM010000040.1:4001-7622 GCA_964558875.1 uncultured Desulfocapsaceae bacterium | reverse complement strand
TTCGATTTCGGCATTGAAACACTGTCGAATTTCGCCATTACGCCGTTTCGTATCCTGGTCAGCATATCTGCCAGGGGATCGCTCATTGACATAGCGACACTCCTTTGATTAATAGTTTCTTTAATCGACTTGCAATGAACTCTGTTACCAGCTCGATTTTATCACTCCGGTGATCTCGCCGCGGGAGGCCAGGGTTCTGAAGCAGATCCTGCAGATCCCGAACTTCCTGATAAAAGCCCGCGGACGCCCACATAACGGGCACCTGTTATATTCTCGCACTTTATACTTTGGCTTGCGTTTTGCCTTTGCAATTATCGATTTCTTAGCCAAACCAACCTCCGGTACTCTCTGTTTTTATCGTTATAATACGTCTATTTTTTAAAGGGCATACCCATTTTCATCAGCAAAGAGCGTCCTTCTTCATCATTTTTAGCCGATGTCACGATGGTGATATTGAGCCCTTTGATCTTATCGATCTTATCGTAATCAATTTCCGGGAAAATAATCTGCTCCTTGATACCCATGGAGAAATTACCCCGTCCGTCGAATGTTTTCGGCGACAAGCCCCTGAAGTCACGCACACGGGGAAGTGCAATATTCACCAGTTTTGAAAAAAAGCCGTACATCCTTTCACCGCGAAGTGTCACCCGGCATCCGATCGGCATTCCTTCACGCAGCTTAAATGTCGCAATCGACTTTTTAGCTCGGGTCACAACTGCTTTCTGACCGGCAATTCTGGTCAACTCCTGAGCGGCACCATCTAGAATTTTCGGATTCTGAACCGCTTCCCCAAGCCCCATATTGAGAATGATTTTCTCAATCTTCGGTACCTGCATGATGGACTTGTATTTAAATTCCTCCATCAATTCCGGTACACAATTACTTTTATAATAATCTATCAGCTCACCCATTGGTAACTCCTGATCAAAGCGCTTTTAGGTCCTATGATTTGCTCTCGATTGATTCACCACAGCTCTTACAGTAGCGAACCTTTGTTCCATCATCGAGAATTTTCCTGCCAATACGACCCGTTTTCGTACATTCAGGACAGATCAATTGGAGGTTCGATACATGGATCGGTGCCTCTTTTTCTACAATCTGACCCTGCTGGCCGGCTTCAGTAGCCTTCTGGTGACGCTTAATCATATTACGTCGTTCAACCACTGCCTGGTTGGTAGCAGGAAGTACTCGCAGAATCTTTCCTGCCTGTCCTTTATCCTTGCCAGCTATTACTTCTACCTGATCGTCTTTTTTCAGGTATGTTCTACCCTGTCTCATTTTCCGTACCTTAATTCTGTATTCACTAGCCAACTGATCAATTCACTCAGCATTGGACAACCGGTTTTACAGGGCCTCGGGTGCCAGAGAGATAATCTTCATAAAACCCTGGTTTCTCAACTCCCGAGCCACCGGTCCGAAAATACGGGTGCCGATGGGTTCACCTGTCCCTGAAAGCATTACAGCCGCGTTCTCATCAAATTTGACCCAGGTGTCGTCCATCCGTTTCATCTCTTTCTTTGTTCGGACAACCACCGCCTTCATCACATCGCCCTTTTTTACCTTGGCGTTCGGCATAGCCTCTTTGACGGTTACGACGATAACATCGCCAATGGTGGCATATCGTTTTCTCGAACCGCCAAGAACCCGAATGCACAACACTTTCTTGGCCCCCGAGTTGTCGGCTACATCGAGCATTGTTTCACTTTGTATCATAATTTCACCTGATCGTTCAGCGGTTGCAATAAACCGGAATCGACAAATAAATCGAGTTCTGTCCTTTCCTTAACAGTAGAAGCCTAAATCGCCTGCTCCAAAACATTCTTCAGCCGCCATCGCTTCCTTTTACTCAGTGGGCGACATTCCTCTATGAGGACCACATCACCGACATTGCATCTGTTTTCCTCGTCATGAGCGACATACTTCTGACTCTTTTTTACATATTTGCCATACAGCTTATGACGAACCTTTCTTTCAACCAACACAACGATCGATTTATCCATGCCGTTGGAAACAACGGAACCTGTCCTGGTCTTTTTATTTTTTTTCAATTCACTCATAACGAATAACTTTATTCATAAGATTAACGGAGACGACTGCCCACGAGTCAGGCCATCCTGCGTCTGCTAGTCAGCCTTTTCAGCTCTTATTGTCTGAATTCTGGCAATATCCTTTTTAATCTGACCGAGCCTGGCTGTATTTTCCAGGGGTCTGATCCCATGCTGGAAGGAGAGCTTGGCCAGCTCATCCCGTAAGTCGTTCTCGTTTTTATCCAGCTCTTCAGCCGACAAGTTGCGAATATCTGAAGCCTTCATATCATCTTCTCCCGAACAACAACTTTTGTTGCAAACGGCAGTTTATTGCCGGCAAGTGTCAGTGCCCGGACAGCGAGTTCCTCATCAACACCGGCCAATTCATAGAGAATCTTTCCGGGCTTAATGGGAGCGACCCAGTATTCAGGGCTACCCTTACCTTTACCCATACGTGTTTCAGCCGGTTTCTTGGTAATCGGTTTATCCGGGAAAACCCTGATCCATACCCGACCGCCACGCTTGATCTTTCTGTTAATGGCAATTCGAGCAGCCTCGATCTGCTGGGCGGTCATCTTTCCACACTCAACCGCTTTCAACCCGTATTCGCCAAAGGAGATGGATGAGCCGCGATAGGCGGTTCCTTTCGATCTTCCCTTAAATACCTTTCTATGTTTAACCTTTCTGGGACTTAACATTATTTACTCCATCATGTATCTGTCTGAGATCCAAAACAGCGGTTGATTACTTCTCTCCAACCATTTCCTGATCGTCCAGTACTTCACCTTTAAATATCCAGACCTTGACCCCGATGATACCGTAAGTCGTTTTCGCCTCCGCCAGGGCATAATCAACGTCGGCACGAAGCGTGTGCAGAGGAACCCTGCCTTCACGAACCCACTCGCAACGTGACATTTCAGCGCCACCGAGCCGGCCGGAGCAAGCGATTTTAATTCCCTTGACACCAAAACGCAAGGCGGAATTGACAGCCTTCTTCATGGCCCGGCGAAAGGCGACGCGTCGTTCGAGCTGGGAGGCTATATTTTCGGCAACCAGCTGGGCATCGGCTTCAGGGCGGCGAATCTCCTGAATATCAACAACTACCTTTTTCTGGACCAGTCTTTCAAGATCCTTCTTCAGTATCTCTATCTCGGATCCTTTCTTTCCGATAACGATGCCGGGCCTGGCTGTGAACAGCCGAACCCTGACCTTTTTTCCCGTCCGCTCAATGATCACCTTCGCCAAACCGGCATGGTTTAATCGTTTCTTCAGGAATTTCCTTATTTTCTGGTCTTCGACAAGATTAGCTGCAAAATCCTTGTCGGCATACCAAATCGAATCCCAAGTACGGGTGATATTCAATCTCAGTCCTAACGGATTAACCTTCTGGCCCAAAACAGTCCTCCAAAAAAAATGGTTTCACCTACTAATGTGGTGGTTAAATCTGATTTTGACAGTTACGCTTCATCCAAGATCACAGTGATATGACTTGTTCGCTTGATAATCCGGGTTGCACGACCCATAGCCCGGGGGCGAATTCGTTTCAGGGATGGTCCATCATCCACTGTCAATTTCTTGATGTAGAGGTTATCAA
>CAZLGM010000040.1:0-3901 GCA_964558875.1 uncultured Desulfocapsaceae bacterium | reverse complement strand
GGAATGATATCCGAACGCCTGGACCAGGTCTGAATAACCTTACGGGAACCGGTTTCATTAGCCATCTCAACCTTTTTCATAAGATGGTCATCAACAAAAGGCCCTTTTTTTACTGAACGGGACATACCGATATGCTCCTTGTCTGTTAAGATCTCTTCTTAATGATATACTTATCAGAAGCTTTCGCTCTTCTGGTTTTATATCCTTTGGTCGGGTAACCCCACGGTGTACATGGATGTCGACCACCGGAACTCTTTCCTTCACCACCACCCATCGGGTGATCAACAGGGTTCATGGCAACACCGCGAACATGGGGGCGCTTTCCTTTCCAGCGGGTCCGACCAGCTTTACCCAACTTCTGACTCTCATGCTCCCGGTTTCCAACCTGACCGACGCAGGCTCTACACTGTTTATTGAATTTTCTCACTTCACCGGACGGCAATCTTACCAGGACATATTTTCCTTCTTTGGCCATCAACTGAGCAGAGGAACCGGCACTGCGAACCATCTGGGCACCTTTGCCGATCTTCATCTCAATATTGTGAATAATGGTACCAAGAGGAATATTAATCATTGGCAGACAGTTTCCGGGCTGAATATCAACATTATCTCCAGCCTCCACGGTATCGCCAACGGCAATCCCTTCAGGAGCCAGAATATATTTCTTGTCGCCATCGGAATAGCTGAGCAGCGCAATGTTGGCTGAGCGGTTTGGATCATACTCAATGGCTGTCACTTTGGCAGCAATACCAACCTTGTTTCGTTTAAAATCAATGACTCTATATTTGCGCTTATGACCTCCGCCGATATGCCGGGAGGTAATACGGCCATAGTTGTTTCTGCCGCCGCTTTTTGAAAGCGGTGCGGTCAGACTCTTTTCAGGCCTCTTTTTCGCCAGGTCGGGGTTCTTAATCGACACATGATGTCGCTTACCCGCCGATGTCGGTTTGTATGTTTTAATTGTCATGATTTTTCAATCGCTCCATCTTATTTATTTCAACAGACAGGGTACCGAATAAGAAAATTATCAGTCTCCAACCGGTGCGGTCTGCTTACAGCTCATCGGTAAAATTGATCTCGCCTTCCGATAAAGTCACATAGGCTTTCTTCCAGTCATCGGTCATACCGAAAAACTGTCCGGCTCGCTTGCGCTTGCCTTTCACGTTGGCAGTCTTCACATCTTTGACTTTGACGTCAAACATCCGTTCAACTTCACGCTTGATTTCGATCTTATTGGCTTTCGGATGAACCTTGAAGACGATCTTGCCCTCGAGCTCCTGCTTGAGCGCAGCTTTCTCGGTCAGACACGGTCCTTTCAGGATATCGTATTGATTTTTCATTACATGAACCTCTTTTCAAGGTTTTCAATAACCGGTTGAACCAGAATCAGCTTTTTGTGAAGCAGGATATCGTACACATTCACCCCTTCACTGGCCATAACCTTAAAGCCGGCTACATTCCGTGATGATTTCTTCAGGTTCTCATTTTCTCCATCAATCACGATCAGGCCGTTATCGATATCGAAGAGTCCCATGGTTTTGACAAATTCCTTGGTTTTGATAGCATCCATATCGAATCCGTCAAGGACAAGCAGATTGCCTTCCTGATTTCTGGCGCTCATCGCCATGGCAACGGCCTGTTTTTTAACTTTACGATTCAATTTGAAGCTGTAATCACGCGGTTTGGGTCCAAAAGTAACTCCGCCGCCCCGCCAGAGTGGCGAGTTTCTGGTACCAGCCCTTGCACGGCCTGTTCCCTTCTGACGCCAGGGTTTCGCTCCACCTCCGCGTACTTCCACACGGGTCTTGGTCGAAGCGGTTCCGGCCCGTTTTGCCGCACGCTGCATTCGAACCACGTCGTGGATCAGGTGTTCTTTAACTTCACAATTAAACACCTGATCATTAAGGTCTGTCTCACCGACAGCCTCATTTTTTACATTGTATACAGTAACAGTTGACATGTTTAACTCCCTGAAAGGTACAAATCCTTATCCGCTATTTGCTGTAAATCTTCAAAAGGCTATTTTTAGCCCCGGGCAACGGCCCTTTCAATAGGATCAGATTATCTTCCGGGCGAATATCCAGCACAATCACATTCTTGCGAAGTACTGTGTCATTGCCCATACGGCCAGGCATCTTTTTTCCCTTAATGACTTTGCCCGGATAAGCGGAACAGCCAAT
The DNA here is from genome assembly GCA_964558875.1 of uncultured Desulfocapsaceae bacterium. GTDB lineage: Bacteria > Desulfobacterota > Desulfobulbia > Desulfobulbales > Desulfocapsaceae > CAZLGM01. The sequence continues at coordinate 1,721 of CAZLGM010000040.1, read as the reverse complement.
TGAACCGGGCGCCCGATGAAATCCTGAACCGTGTCCGGCTCCACCGCCACCGAATCCGTGACGCTTCATGACACCCTGGAAGCCCCGTCCTTTGCTTTTCCCCTGTACATCGACCTTGTCACCGATAGTAAATACCGTATCGATACCGATCTCCTGGCCAAGAGAATAATCATCCGGATTATCTACCCGGAATTCTTTGATATGATTAAAACCACCCTTGCCGGCTTTTTTGAAATGTCCGGTAAGGGGCTTATTCACTTTGGAATCCTTCTTCTCGCCAAAACCGATCTGAATGGCGTTATAGCCTTCCTTGTCTTTGGTCTTGATCTGAACCACGGTACAGGGACCGGCCTCTACAACCGTAATTGGAGTCGCCTGACCCAACTCACTGTAGATCCGGGTCATACCGATCTTTTTCCCTAATAATCCCATTGTCTTTGGCATAACGTTACCTGTCACATCATATTAGTTACAAACCTATAGAGACAGCGGTTGCACCTCACGTATGAAGCGCACCAAGACTGCCTTTACGGCAGTTTAATCTCAACATCAACACCGGCGGATAATTCCAATTTCATCAACAGATCAATGGTCTGCTGGGTCGGCTCAAGGATATCGAGCAACCGCCTGTGTGTTCTCATTTCAAACTGTTCCCGCGACTTTTTGTCGACATGGGGAGAACGCAGAACACAAAATTTCTTTATGGATGTGGGTAGCGGAATGGGACCCGCTACTGCCGCGCCCGTTCTTCTTGCTGTCTCAACAATTTCCGAAGTGGATTGATCCAGCAACTTATGATCGTACGCCTTTAAGCGAATACGTATCTTATCTGTGGGTATCATTGACTCACCTTACTCAGTTATTTCACTGACAACGCCGGCACCTACTGTGCGGCCACCCTCACGGATAGCAAAACGCAGACCGACATCCATGGCAATCGGGGTGATCAGCTCGGCATCAATGGACACATTGTCACCAGGCATAACCATCTCAACGCCTTCAGGAAGACTTACTACTCCGGTCACGTCCGTGGTCCGGAAGTAGAACTGCGGACGATAACCGTTGAAAAACGGTGTATGACGACCGCCCTCGTCCTTGCTCAAAATATAGCACTCAGCCTTGAACTTCAGGTGAGGGGTAATGGAACCGGGAGCAGCCAATACCTGACCACGCTCAATCTCATCACGCTTGACTCCGCGAAGAAGCGCGCCGATGTTATCTCCGGCCTGACCTTCGTCAAGAAGCTTACGAAACATCTCAACTCCGGTTACCGTCGTCTTCTCGGTATCCTTAATGCCGACAATCTCTACCTCTTCACCAACCTTGATAATGCCGCGCTCAACTCGACCGGTGGCTACCGTTCCTCGACCGGAAATGGAGAATACATCCTCAATCGGCATCAGAAACGGCTGATCTACATCACGCTCGGGCTCAGGAATGAAGGAGTCAATAGCTTCCATCAGATCCCAGATACATTTGGTGGCATCCGCATCTTCAGGATTCTCAAGGGCCTTCAAGGCAGAACCCTGGACAATCGGGGTGTCATCACCAGGAAACTCGTATTTATCCAGCAGCTCGCGAAGCTCCATCTCGACCAGCTCGATCAGCTCTTCGTCGTCCACCATGTCACATTTGTTTAAAAATACAACGATGGCGGGAACACCTACCTGACGGGCAAGAAGGATATGCTCACGGGTCTGGGGCATGGCACCGTCATCGGC
>CAZLGM010000039.1:0-18590 GCA_964558875.1 uncultured Desulfocapsaceae bacterium | reverse complement strand
TGGCGGAGGGAGTAGGATTCGAACCCACGGTACTTTCGTACAACGGTTTTCAAGACCGCCGCCTTAAACCACTCGGCCATCCCTCCGCAAGCGTGAGGTTCTTGTACCATTTGAGCGAAATTCTGTCAACAAAAGGTGTTGTTGTTCTCTCAATTGTCCGTTTTTCCCGCTATCAATATTAATTTGGTTCCCTTGTTCGTGGAACGCTTAATGTTTTTTTTATTTATCGAAACATTTCATGTATAGCAGTACGATCACAGAAATAACTCTATGAAACTTTTACTCCATATGTGTTGCGGTCCGTGTTCAATCTATCCTCTCAGCAGGTTGATCGACAACCGGATAGACGTTACCGGTTTTTTTTATAACCCCAACATCCACCCATACCGTGAATTTAAGCGGAGGATTGAATCGACGCTTCAGGTTGCCGATCGTTTTAATGTCCCTGTTGAGGTTGACAGGGAATATGGCTTAACCGATTACCTGAGGCGTGTTGTCTTTCATGAAGAGAACCGCTGCTCGATCTGCTACGATATGAGGTTGGAACAGGCCGCCCGGATAGCAGCTACTTCAGGTTTCGATGGCTTTTCAACCACCCTGCTCTATAGTCGCTACCAGGATCATACGGCTCTGAAAAATAAGGGGGAGAGTTGGGGAGAGAAATATGGCATTCGTTTTTTTTACACCGATTTCCGGGAAGGCTGGCAATACGGTATTGACCAATCTATCAAACATGGAGTATACCGTCAGCCGTATTGCGGTTGTATCTACAGTGAACAGGAACGATATGATAATCGTTTGAAAAAGAGACTTAAAAAACGTTTAAAACAAAGCAAACAGATCCAATGATTAAAATACTTGTTTTAGCCACAACCAATAAAAATAAAGTTCGGGAATTCAAAGAAATTCTTGGTGATTTTAACGTTGAGATCCGTTCTCTTAGTGACTTTGGCCCTATCCCCGAAGTGATTGAAGATGGGGAAACCTTTGATGACAATGCCTACAAAAAGGCCTTCCACACAGCTAAAGTCCTTGGCCTGCCTGCAATTGCCGACGATTCCGGTCTCGTGGTAGACGCGCTTGGAGGCGCTCCTGGTGTTTATTCCGCACGCTACGCCGGAGAAAACGCTACAGATGATGAAAACTGTGAAAAATTACTCGAGGAGATGGAGGGGGTAAATAACCGAAAAGCTTCTTTTACCTGTGTGATATCGATTGCTGTCCCTTCCGGACCGGCACTCACTTACGAAGGAACCTGTGAGGGTATAATAACTGAAAAACGGTTTGGTGAAAGTGGATTTGGCTATGACCCTGTTTTTTATTATGAACCGTTTGGCAAAACCTTTGCCGAACTAAGTTCCTCTGAAAAGAACAAGGTCAGTCATCGTGGAAAGGCGCTTGCCGAAGTAAAGCAAGAGGCTGCTATGATAATTAAATGGCTTGAACAACGGCTCTGGGAAGAAAAACCGGAAAAACCTGATCATAGTGAGTTTATGGACAACGACTGGTCTGAGTGAGTCGGGCCGACCGATAAGATGATGGGGTTATTGTGCCCAAACAGAAACCCACCCCCGGTTTTGAGGGAGTAGATTTACAGCCAAAAGAGTTTATTCCATCCGCAACTCCCGTGTGAGCAGATCTTTAACTGCGGTGGTGCACTCCTTATCCTTGTATAGCACCTGGTACACCTGCTCAAGGATAGGCATCTCCACATCCATTGTTGCGACCATATCATAAACCGATTTTGTGGTTTTCACCCCTTCGGCAACCATTTTCATCTCTTTGAGTATGGCCTGTAGTTTTTTCCCCTGACCAAGCTTGAGGCCGACCGTCCTGTTCCTACTCAGGTCGCCTGTACAAGTGAGCACCAGATCTCCCATTCCACTCAACCCGTAAAAAGTGGCTTCTTTTCCTCCCAGATGAATACCCAGCCGTTTTATTTCCGCCAACCCCCTTGTGATAAGGGCCGCTCTGGTATTGAGCCCATAACCAAGTCCATCGCAGATTCCGGCTCCAATGGCAACGATATTCTTTAAGGCGGCACTTATTTCAAGACCGATCAGGTCCTGAGCAGCATACACCCGGAAAACATCGGTAAAAAACAGTTCTTGAAGCTGCTTGGCGACATCAATATCCTCGCAACCTATGGTAACCGCTGTTGGTACGCGGTCAGCAACCTCCCGGGCAAACGACGGCCCGGATAAAACGGCAAGACTGATATTCTTTTTACCTGACCCCTCAAGCTCCTGTTTCATAACCTGAGACATGGTCATACAGGTGTCGTTCTCAATCCCCTTCACCGCGGAAACAATTTTTGTTCCATCTGATAGCAGTGGTACGATCTTCTGAAAAACAGCACGAAAACCATGAGAAGGCACAACCATGCAGATTGTAGAAAATTCACCAATAGTTTGAGTAAAATCCTTTTGGGGGTGAACATGGTCGTTGAAGAGGTATCCCGGCAAATATTTCCTGTTCTCCCTGTCTTTTTTAAGGTTGGTTATATGTTCAGCATCAATATCCCATAAATAGGTGGTGATCTCCTTCGAGGAAAGAACCGAGGCAATTGCGGTTCCCCAGGAACCCGCGCCAATGACAAAAACACCTTGCTGGTCTACTTTCATACGTCGTCGTCCTCTTTTTCCGAATCGACTGGTTGCAGCGAATCCATGGCCACGACTTTTTCACCTTTTTCGAGGTTGATCAGTTTTACGCCTTGCGTGGTTCGGCCAATCACTCGCACGTTTTTCAGGTCGATTCTGATCATTTTTCCAGAATCAGCGATAAGCATCACCTCGTCTTCATCGGAGACCTGCATAGCGCCAATGACCTTTCCATTTCGTTTGCTTTTTTTAATGGCAATAATGCCCTTGCCGCCACGGCGTTGCAACCGATACTCATCCACCGAACTCCGTTTACCAAAACCGTTTTCGGTAACAGTTAAAATTGAAGTTTCTTTTGAAATAACGATAGCACCGATAACCTGGTCGTCTTTGTCCAGCCTGATACCTATTACTCCAGAAGCGGTGCGGCCCATGGTGCGAACATCGGATTCGTGGAAATGGATACAAATTCCGTTTTGGGAGATAAGAAAAACCGAGTCATCGCCGCCAAGGAGATAGGCACCTATGATTTCGTCACCCTCCCTGATGGTCAGTGCTATTTTTCCTTTTCTCAATGGCCTGTTGAACTCCTGCAGACTGGTCTTTTTAATTCGTCCGAATTTGGTGACCATTAGAACCGTCTTGGAACTTGATTCATCGGAAAAGTCGGAAATGGGAAGGATAGCAGCAACCTTTTCATCTTCTTCCAGGTGGAGCAGGTTGACGATTGCTTTTCCACGAGCTGTACGGCCAACCATAGGCAGTTGATAGACTTTGCGCCAGAACACCTTTCCCTGGTTTGTGAAAAATAGAAATGTGTCGTGGGTAGAGGCTACATAGAGGTTGGAGACAAAATCCTCCTCAACATGACTGACAACTCCCTTAACCCCCTTCCCTCCACGTTGTTGCGAACGATATAAACTGACTGGATTTCTCTTGATATATCCAGCATGGGTTACTGTGACTGCCATTTCTTCTGGAGTGATCAGATCTTCCGGGAGAATTTCATCAACAGCGTCGATAATCTCTGTTCGTCTTTCGTCACCGTATTTGTCCTTGATCTGCCCAAACTCGTCCTTGATGACCTGCATGACCAGCCCTTCATCGGCAAGAATGCCCCGTAACCGTTTGATTTCAAGAAGGATTTTCTCATAATCCTCGATGATCTTTTCTCTCTCGAGCCCGGTGAGTCGTTGCAACCGCATATCAAGAATGGTCTGTGCCTGTTTTTCGGAGAGATCGAAGCGTTTGATTAACTCTGCCCTGGCGATAGCCGGATTTTTAGATTCTCGTATAAGTTGAACGACCTCATCGATATTAAGTATGGCGATCTTCAATCCTTCCAGAATGTGGGCCTTTTCTTCGGCCTTATTCAATTCAAACGCTGTGCGCCGATAGACAACGACTTTACGGTGCAGAATGAAGTGTTCAAGGATTTCTTTGATATTAAGAACTTCAGGCTTGTTGTTGACAATAGCCAAAAAGATAATACCGAAAGATTTTTGCATCGGTGTCATCTTAAACAGCTGGTTGGTGACAACGTCGGCAATTTCATCTTTTTTCAACTCTATGACGACCCTCAAACCATGCCTGTCGGATTCATCCCGAACTTCGGAGATTGAGGTTATTTTCTTGTCCTTAACCAGCAGGGCAATCTTTTCTACCAACTGTGCTTTGTTTTGCTGATAAGGGATTTCGGTAATAACAATGGCTTCCCGCTTTCCTCCGGCTATTTTCTCAATATGGGTTTTCGATCGGATAACAACGACCCCTCTTCCGGTTTCATAAGCCTCACGAATACCGGCACGTCCATTTATCTGTCCTCCGGTTGGAAAGTCCGGGCCGGTAATAATGGAAATAAGCTGGTGAACCGTTAAGTTTGGGTCGTCTATAAGACCAACCAGTCCGTTTATCACCTCGGTCAAGTTGTGAGGAGGAATGTTGGTTGCCATACCAACCGCAATACCGGAAGAACCATTTACAAGAAGGTTCGGTATTTTAGATGGCATGACTGCCGGTTCCTTTAAGGAGTTGTCATAGTTAGGAACAAAATCAACGGTGTCTTTTTCCAGATCATCGACGATTTCCCGATCAATGCGGGTCATTCTCGCTTCGGTGTATCGCATTGCTGCAGGGGAATCACCGTCCATTGAACCAAAGTTGCCCTGACCGTCTACCAAAGGATATCTCAAGGAGAAATCCTGGGCCATACGTACAATGGTGTCGTATGCCGCACTATCACCATGGGGATGAAATTTACCGATCACGTCACCGACAATCCGAGCGGATTTGACATAGGGCCGGTTATGAAAAACACTCAGTTCCCGCATGGCATATAGGGCTCGCCTGTGTACAGGTTTGAGACCATCACGGACATCGGGCAAGGCTCGACCGATTATGACGCTCATGGCGTAGTCGATATATGACCGTTTCAGCTCTTTTTCGATTGAAATATGCTGATAACTTCTTTGTTCTGTTATTTCTTCATTCATAAACTACTTCCGGTATGTTGTTTGTTGATAACCGTTAAATGTCGAGTTCGGTTACTTCCAGTGCGTGATTTTGAATGAACTCTCTTCTCGGTTCAACTTTATCACCCATCAGGGTTGTGAACATATCATCCGCCTTTTCCGCGCTTTCGATGGACACCTTAACAAGTGATCTGTTTTCCGGGTTCATTGTGGTTTCCCAGAGCTGGTCGGGGTTCATTTCTCCAAGCCCTTTATATCGTTGAAGGTGGCTTCCTTTAAAGGTCTCGCTTTTAACGAGGGTCACCATCTCATCCCAACGCGAACAATCAACTTGTTTTTCTTTTTCCTCTTTTCCCACTGTTGAAGAAATTGTGAAGTTGGCGTACAGCAAGTTTTTAATATGGGGGAAAAGAGCAAGGGCGGTTCGATACTCCTTAATAAGAGGAATACTTGGTCCTAGTGTGAGCATGACCTGCACCTTTCCTTTGATGGCAACATCAACCTCATAACAGTCGGGACGCCACCGGCAAGACCGGATATGACCAATGATCAGTTTTTTCTGAGGAAGCCGGCTGACTAAATTCTGGACAAAATCTTTATCGGTAAATTGATCTGCTGACTTGATGTTGTTTTCAAGAAGAAACAGCACCATTTCTTCCCAGATATTCATTCTAGTGAGAAAAGTAATGATCTGTTTAAAGATAGACAGTTGTTTAAGTTTCACAGCAAACTGTTCTCCACTCAGCTCTACATCTTGCTCGCCATGGATAATAAGTCGTGTTTTTTTAGATGCCTCTGCAAAAAGGTGTTCGTTGAGATTATCTTCGTGAAGGAAATACTTTTCCTTCTTCCCTTTACCAAGCCTGTACAGGGGGGGCTGGCCAATATAGACATAACCGCCTTGAACAAGCGGCAGCATCTGCCTGTAGAAAAAAGTCAGCAGCAGGGTGCGGATATGAGCGCCATCGACATCGGCGTCTGTCATAATAATGACCTTGTGGTATCGGAGCTTTTCAAGATCAAACTCATCCTTCCCGATTCCGCAACCAAGAGCCCCTATCAACTGTTTTATCTCTTCACTTCCAAGAATCTTATCAAATCGGGCTTTCTCAACATTCATTATTTTTCCCCGCAATGGGAGAATAGCCTGGATTGAACGATCCCGGCCCTGTTTGGCTGAACCGCCAGCCGAATCACCCTCAACAATGAAGATTTCTCTTTTTGATGGGTCCTTTTCCTGACATTCGGCAAGTTTTCCTGCCATTAGCAGACTGGTGGATCCCTTTTTTCTCGATAGATCTCTTGCTCTTCGGGCAGCATCTCGTGCTCTTGCAGCCTCGACAACTTTAATCAGTATTTTTTTTGCTATCTGAGGGTTCTGCTCAAGAAAAATGGTTAATTGATTGGCGCAGATCGATTCAACGATCGATTTAACTTCCGAATTGCCGAGTTTGGTTTTTGTCTGGCCTTCAAACTGAGGATTGGGTACATGGACGGAAATAACACAGGTCAAGCCTTCTCTCACATCATCACCACCCATTTTTTCCTTCAACTTTTTGGGAATGATGTCATCGCTGGCATAGCGATTGATGCACTTGGTCAAAGCTGACCTGAATCCGGCCACATGGGTGCCGCCTTCACGGGTATTGATGTTGTTAACAAAAGAGAATAGTCTTTCGGCGTAGCCATCGAAGTATTGGAAAGAAATCTCAACCTCAACCAAATCTTTCGATCCACTGAGAAAGATCGGTTCAACATGAACTGATGTCCTTTTTCTATTAAGATACTCCACATATGATATGATGCCGCCTTTGGCACGAAACTTATCTTCAGCTCCGCTCCGTTCATCTTTTAGAAAAATCCGAACATTTTTATTGAGAAAGGCGAGTTCCCTCAATCGATTTTTAATCGTTTCGTAATCGTATGTTGTTATTTCAGTGAAAATGCCTGGGTCGGCAAGAAAGGTTATTTTTGTTCCAGACTTTTCACTTTTTCCAACTACTTCAAGTTCGCCTTGTTTTTCTCCATATTTATATGATTGCCTATATATTTTTCCATTCCGTTTGACTTCAGCTTTTGCCCAGACTGAAAGGGCGTTTACTACTGAAACACCAACTCCGTGTAAACCACCGGATACTTTATAGGTGCTGTGGTCAAATTTCCCTCCAGCATGGAGGGTTGTCATGACAAGTTCCAGGGCTGAGATATTTTCTTCCGAATGAATATCTACTGGAATACCGCGACCATCGTCTTCAACCGAAACCGAGTTGTCCTCATGAACGGTAACATGAATATTATCACAGTGGCCGGCCAGGGCTTCATCGATACTGTTATCTACGACTTCCCATATAAGATGGTGCAGTCCTTCAACAGCCGTGTTGCCAATGTACATGGCCGGTCTTTTTCGAACCGCCTCTAAACCGTCAAGTACTTTGATCTGATCGGCACCGTAGTTGTTTATTTCTTCACTCACTTTTTTCCTTTTTTCACTCGTTTTTAATAAACTTCTGTTTGGTTATTCTTTTTCATTACAGCTGCATCGGCATAATAATAGAGACAAATCCTGGATCATCAGGGGATTGTATAAGACAGGGACTTTCGTTTGAGTTGATATAAGCGTTGAGTTTCTCACAATCCATCACTTGGAGCGTTTCAATAAAATATCTGCAATTGAAACCTAAACTGAGCGGTTCACCATTATACGATACGCTCTGTTCATCTTTAGCGTTTCCAATATCGGCATTCTGTGAAGAGAGGACCATCATATTATTTTCAATACGTAAATGAATCGTATGAAAAAGATCTTCAGTGAAAAGGTTTATCCTTTTTAATGATTCAAGAAATGGAACTCTGTCAATCTCAATAGGATTTTCAAATTTGACTGCATCAACGATGGCATTGTATTTAGGAAATTCTCCCTGTCTCAGACGAATCACCATTACCTCATCCTTGTCTGTGACAACCATCTGCTTTTCTTCAAAACTTATTTGAATGGTATCTTTTCTCTCACAAAATTTTCTCAGTTCCTGAACACCTTTTTTCGGTACTAATGTTACTTCATTGAGATTGAGCTGATCGGTATCAAAAGCAACATCTTTCTCCATGATTGACAATCTGTGGCCATCTGAAGAAATCATTCGAATATAATGGGTGGCATCCTTTACCTCTTTTTCAAAGAGAACTGATGTTAACGAATAAATGTTCTCCTGATCACCCGCAACAGAGTGAATGGTTTTATCGATCAGTTCCAGAACATTGAAGCTCTCAAGTTCTACAAGTTTATCCTCGTCAAAAACAGGAAATTCAGGGAAATCGCTACTGGTCATACCGGCTAAATTATAGGTACTTTTTCCGGAAACAATTTCCACCCAGTTATTTTCTTTTTCCCTTAACTTGATAGAATTCGAACCCGATTCTCTAACTATTTCAAATAGCTTTTTAGAGGGAAGGGTGATCGATCCCTGCTCATGCACTTGGGCTTCAACCGTCAGTCGTATTCCAACCTCAAGATCTGTTCCGGTAAGAATCAAAGAGTTATTTGTCGATTCAATAAGGATATTTGACAGGATGGCAATAGTTCCTCGTTTGTTTGTCACATTCTGTAAACTACCCAGTCCATCCAATATATCTGACTTCAATAGTGTGCAATTGAGTCCCATGTTTTTTTCCTTAGCTGTTCTTTATAAATATGTTTTTATTATTTTTATTAAGGCTGTCTAAATGTGAATAGTAGTAGTAACTAACTGAAAGTATATAACTTTTTCTTAGAAATATCATGTTGAACAGAATTGTTTTTCTGGGCAAAAACAGTTTTCAACACCGTTTCGAACAGGGTTTAAAAAAACAAATAACATTTGCTGCTGAAAAGTTGTTGAAAAGGTTTTAAAAAAGGGAAACAATTTAAAATTTTTTCGGAAAAACAAAGATATAACTAATGAAAAATGATCTTCAAGTGTAGTAAAAATATTAAAAAAATTCAATATAATTATAAGGTTCAAGACAGGTTCTCCTGTACGGATATTCCTTATAAATTTCTCTTTATTTTCAATATGTTTTGTTGATAAAAAAGATAGATAAAAAGAGCTGTTTGGAAAGAGCTTGACACACCATAAAAAAACACTTGAGGAATCACCTGATTGTCAGAAATTGAAACCTAATAATCAAATAAAGATGATTGGTATTCTTCTAAGATGAAGACGAGGTGAAAATACTATCTGGAAACTAATAAAAAAAGTTTGTATAAAAACAATGGGTTGAGATTTTCTGTTAACGATAAAAGCCTGGATAGGCGGTCAGCCGATGATTTCGCAGGGACTTGAACAGTTTTATTGAGAATATTCGAGAATGAGAAAAACGATTCAAACATTTACATGTAATGTTCTTTTTATTGAATAGGTAATGATAAAAATGGATGTTCAATACAAAGATGAGATAAAGAGACATATTGGAGAAGGGTTGAGGAACAAACTCTTCTCAGGTGCGGCTGTTGGGGTTTGCTCCTTGGATCATTCGGGAAAGACCGAACGAACAGTTCAATATGATGGTTATACAGAACCGAATGAAAAAAAATATACTATCCATGAAAAAACACTCTTTGATTTAGCCTCGTTGACAAAACCGATAGTGACGGCAACATCCATTTTACATCTTATCCATACGAATATGGTCGGTTGGCAGGAAAGACTCGGTTCACTGTTATCGATTCATAGTAATAAAGAGCAGGAAAATATTAAACTTTTGCATCTGTTATCACACAGTTCAGGGTTGCCGGCCCACAGAGCCTACGATAAACTGTTTGATTTAGACAATGGTAAACAGATGAAAGAAGCGGTTCTGAATCATATCCTACAGGAAAAATTACATGGACCTCCAGGGTCAATTACCGAATACAGCGACCTGGGGTATATTCTTCTAGGAAGCATCATTGAGAAAAAAACAGGAATGAATCTCGATGATTTCTGGCAAAACCGGATAGCCGAATCATTTGGGATAAAAAAAGGACTTTTTTATTCCAAAAATGTCGAAAGGGGACCGCAAAAGTGTGTCGCTACTGCCTGGTATCCTCGATCAAATAAACCGGTCTGCGGGGTAGTTAATGATAATAACTGCCGTGTGATGGGAGGAGTGGCCGGTCATGCCGGGCTGTTTGGTAACCTGGATTGTGTTCTTCTTTTTTGTGAAAAATTGATGAAGGTTTTCCTTGGAAAAGAAAAGATAGATGTTTTTTCAAATTCACTTCTACAAAAAGCGTTAACAAAAGGGGACTCCACCTGGACCTGCGGCTTTGATACACCGTCTGTGAACGGCCCGGTAACCGGCAATGTTTTTTCACAAAAGAGCTTCGGTCATCTGGGTTATACAGGAACATCCCTGTGGATGGATATGGAAAGGAGGATTTCGGTTGTTATTTTAACCAATAGAATTCTGTTTGATGCCCCGAAAGAGAGAATTAACACTTTCAGGCGGACTGTTCATCAAACTGTTTTGGGCAAATAAAAACCTGCTTATCTCCAAACTCAGCAAATGGGCGGCAGGAGTGGGCGACTGGCCATAAGCTGAACGGTAGCGGTATCCTGTAATTAAAAAAGGGTCTTCCAACCAAGGCTGGAAGACCCTTTTTTTAAAACTAGAATACTATTCTACCACCAGCAGATTGTCTGGTCAGCATCGAATATTTTGTCAACTAACGCATCGTAATCAGGAGAATCAACACCTAAGTCAAAGGTATCTTCTTCTCGATCTCTGGTAACAATTTCAACAAGCTTTTTGACAGCTTCATCCGGTTCCGATCGGTATACATTTAAAATCTTCATCTGTTTATCTCCTGGAAGGTTATTTTAATCCGTAAGGAATGATATTAGTCATATCGCGCAGTTTCTCCCCTAACTCTTCAAGAGTTATCGGCTCCAGACCGTTTTTATCCACGTTAACCTGCTCGGTAGAAAAAATATCACCTTCCATATCCCGCAACATCTCAATGGATTCAACATTGTTTTCATCAAGCTTATCGATTTCCACATCCATTACAACACCGTATGAATACATGTTTTCAACGGCGAGACCGAGAGCAGAGCGCATACCGTCAACAGCATAACCCTTGTTTCGGTACATGAAACAGACTTTTTTATATTCCATGGTATGGTTCCTCCTTATAAGCTGATATAGCAGTCGTAATCTTCAATGATAATTCCGTGTTGCGCCTGGGTAGCCATATCCTTTGCGTCAAGGCCGGCCGGAACATCTTCAACATCAAATCCCATTTTTTTGTAGCTGTCGGCACAGATTGACACATCGTCAGCCAGGGAACACAGTTCGGGAAATTCAGGAAGTTTGGCGTTTCGTGTTCCTTCCCATGTAAAGAAAACTTTTACTTTTGAACCTTTTGCTTTAGCAGCTTTGGTGATCCCCATAACGTGGTTCCAGTTATCGGGATTTGTAACAAAAATACCAAGACTTTTTGCCATCTTTTCCTCCATTTAATATTAGAATATTGCTTTCAAAGTGTGTGAGGCGGGAGAAGAAAGGTAAAAAAGGGGAGGATATTCGAAAATACCTCCCCCGACACTTTGAACATAAATGAAAAACCGGTTTAGCCCTTTTTAATAAAAAAGCTGAAATAACCGGACTCTTCTTTTTCCCCAAGATACTCGTGACCGGAACGGGAGCACCATCCCGGAATATCGTTTCGGGAACCCGGATCTGTTCCATCCACCTGGAGAACGTCTCCTGAGTTGAGTTTGTTCATCTCTTTCTTAGTACGAAGCAGAGGCATCGGACAACTTAATCCTTTTGCATCAAGTACGGTGGTGGGTGTTACGCTGTCATCTACTTGTTTAAAGTCACTCATGAATTCCTCCTGCATGGTTTCACTGAAAAAAATAGTGCTGCAACCGGTTGAGGCGCAGCCACCAATGTGCATAAACTGTCTTTAATGAACATAAAATCTATACTTTAGGCTATAAAAACTGTCAAGCTCTAAATGGCGGCAGATACAGTGTTTACTCCTGTTAACCATCACAAAAGATACTGAAAAAACGTGGAAAAAAGCAAAAAGACCACCACAATGTAGTATTATCAGTGCTTGACAAATACGTCTTAGATGAGGTATTCAATTGGGGGTTATGTGAGATCAACATTTTTTTATATTTTAAAGGAGGAGTTATGAGCGAAGAAAATGTGTTGATGTCGAAGGTGAAGGGTCTTTATAAAGCTCTGTGCGAGGATGAATGGAATCCCGTTGTCACAGGTGTGGTTGTCGCCTTTCTTTCGGTTCTGATTATGGCATGGTGGAGACCATGGGGAGCTGTTGGAGCTGTTAGAAACTGGGGTGACTGGATCATGTATGGGCTGGCTACCCTGTTCAATACCGAAGCTGGTGTTTTTGGCTTTTACGATGAGGCTCCCAAGGGAATACTGACAGCATCTGGTTCTGTTATCGGGGTTGGGTTTGTCTTAGGTGCCTTTATTTCAGCCTGTCTTGGAAAAAATTTCGCCTTCAGGATTCCACCTTATCGGGAAATGGTGAAAGCTGTGATTGCCGGTGTGCTTATGGGCATCGGTGCAGCCCTTGCCGGTGGTTGTAATGTCGGTGGGTTCTATAATGCTCTGGGTAACCTGTCGGCCCACGGTTTTGCCATGTGGCTTGGCCTGGTGATCGGGGTTGTCCTTGGTATGAAAATGTTGTATCTGGAAATGGAGCATGTCATGTGGGGATCGGGCGGATCAAAAACCCTCGAACTCCCCAAGCCTCTGGTGTACCTTCTTGGGGCCGGTGCCATCCTGTTTATTATCGTCGGAGCTTACTGCTACGCTGGAGCTGAAGATTCTGATTATAAGAATTCCCTGTCCGGAATTCTGATTATTTCAGCAGGGCTGGGTTACGCAATGCAGCGAGGCCGCTGGTGTATGGTTCAGGGTTTCAGGGAACCACATATGACAGGTGATACCACCATGGCGCGTTCTGTCATGCTGTCCATTTGTCTTGTTGCACTCGGTGCTGCTGTATTGAAATACTCAGTACCAATGAGAGCCGAAGGGGAGGCAGTTCTGGCAACCGTAAACTACGTCCGCGGTACATTTGGCTGGGGTGGTGTTCTTGGCGGTTTTCTCTTTGGTCTTGGCGCTATGTTCGCCGGTGGTTGCGGTACCGGAACCCTCTGGAGGGTTGGCGAAGGTCAGGTGAAATTGATCATGGTCGTCCCGTTTTTTGCGGTGGCCAACTCTATCTTTACCTCCTGGTTTAAAGATAATGATTTCGAGGCCGATGGTGTTTTCGGTAAAGCAATCTATCTTCCGGATGTGATGGGGTACGGTCCAACCTTGTTAGTTGTCATTGGAGCCATGTTGATATGGTATCTCGTTGTCACCTGGAATGAGGAGACAAATAAACTGATGGTCCCAATGTAAAAATAAGGTAAATTATGGTATAAGAAACGCAGGATCCTTTTGGGGATCCTGCGTTTTTTTTTTGGGGGGGGAGGGAAACAGAAGAGGGTGGGAGAGAATGAATCGGTCACAAGAACTGAGAAAAAGAATATTAACATCACGGGAAAAACTTACCGAAAAAGAGCTGAAAGAGAAAAGTGAGCGGATACAACAGACATTGTTGACACTTGATCAGGTAAGGGCAAGCCGTGTTATTTTCTGCTATGTTGACTTTAAAACCGAGGTTGAGACACAATCTCTGATCACATATCTACTCCAGCAGAAAAAAACAGTTGCCGTGCCCCTGACCCGCGTTGAGGAAAAACAGCTCATTCCTGTTTCGATCTCGTCGCTGGAAAAGGATCTGCAACCCGGGTATTGTGGGATACCTGAACCAGGAACGGATTTTACAGAAAAAAACAGGATTGATCCCCATACGATTGATTCCATTATTCTGCCGGGATCCGTTTTTGATGAACAGGGCGGCCGCATGGGTTATGGCGGGGGCTACTATGACCGTTTTGTGTCAAATGAGGCTCCAGGAGCGATTCGGATCGGTCTTTGTTTTGATCTGCAGCTTCAAAAACAAATCCCTCTTGAGCCGCATGATGAAATGATGGACTATATTGTGACCGAGACACGGTTGATTAACACCAACAGATAAAAAGCAGGGGAAAAACAATGAAAAAAACAGCTGTTTTTAGAAATGATCTGTTTTTACAGCACGATACAGGACCATCACATCCTGAATCCTCCCAGAGATTACGAGTTATTTACGATGTTCTGGATGCGGATTCGTTTCATTCAGATCTGGTTTTCCCCAAGTTTTCCACAGTTTCACATGAAACAATTTCTATGAATCACTCTTCTTCGCTGATTGACCGTGTGGCATCAACGGCCGGCAGAAGTTATAGTGCCCTTGATGCAGATACCACGACCTCGGCAGACTCGTACGATGCTGCCTGCCTTGCTGTCGGAGCCGTCGTTACAGGCGTTGATCTGCTTATGGAGGGTGAGATCGATAACGGTTTCGCGCTGGTTCGCCCGCCGGGACACCATGCTGAAAAAGACAGGGCCATGGGGTTCTGCCTGTTCAATAATGTTGCCATAGCAGCCAGACACGCGATGGTACGTCACGGCCTCGAACGGATAATGATTATCGACTGGGACCTCCACCATGGCAATGGAACCCAGAATGTGTTTTACGAAACAGATAAGGTGCTATATCTCTCCTCTCACCAATACCCACACTACCCAGGGACAGGTTCTTTGGCAGAGGTTGGTCGCGGCGCAGGGGAGGGGTATACGGTCAATATCCCTATGGGAGGGGGTCAGGGAGATCTTGAGTATGCCACTCTGTTTAAAGAGATTGTCGAACCGATTGGTTTGGAGTATAAACCGCAACTGGTTCTGTTATCGGCAGGGTTTGATATTTTTCATGGAGATCCGCTGGGGTCAATGCGGGTGACACATGAAGGGTTCGGTTATATGACCAGGGTTCTTACCCGTCTAGCTGAAAAGGTGTGTGACGGCCGATTGCTGGTAACCCTGGAGGGGGGATATAATTTAACAGGGATGCGGGATGGTTCTTTTGCGGTGTTAAGTGAGTTGGCCTCAACCCAATTACCGACTGGCTTTAACAGTAATCTCTCAGAGCAGTCGGCAGACAGTTTTGAAAGCAATCGTTCCGAAGACAGGGCCATTGAGTCAGCGAAACAGATGGCTCAGCGGTACTGGTCGATATGACATATTAGACTCAGGATACGTGTCCGTGTTTGTTTGAATCAAATTGGAATGACTCTATACTGATTGGAGAGAATGTTTTGGAGAATAAGAAATCCAAAATTCTGGTGGCGGATGATGATCGCTATGTCCGGGACACTATTTCCAACATTCTAAAAGCCTTTGGACATACTGTTATTTCGGTAGCCGATGGAACCGAAGTTGTGCAGGCCATTAACGAGTCATTTGATGCCGTTATTCTCGACATCAATATGCCGCAGCTTGACGGTTTCACAACACTTGAGATTCTCAATAAATTGAACCTGGAAATACCGGTATTATTTTTAACGGGTGATGGATCGATGGATTATGCGGTAAGGGCAATAAATCTTGGCGCCTACGATTTCATCAATAAGCCCATCGATGATATTGATCTGTTCAATGTGAAAATTTGCAGGGCTGTTGAAAAGAGGATGTATGTCCTCAATGAACACAGATACAAAGCTGATCTGGAAAATGACGTTCAGGAAAAAACCCGTCAACTTGAAGAGCAGAACAAACTGTTGGTGAAATACAGCACCAACCTGGAAACGGCGGCCCTTCAGATCATGCTGAGTCTGCAAAATGCCATGGAAGAAAAAGACCAGAATACAGCCGGACATTCCAGGCGGGTGACGGATTATTCAGTGGCACTTGGGAAGGCTCTGGGAATTTCAAAAAAAGAACTGCTGGTGTTGAGGCGGGCAGCCCGCTTCCACGATATCGGTAAATTGGTGATCGACCTGTCGTCGATCCGTAAGCCAGGCAAGCTGACCCGGGAGGAATGGTTACTTATGAAAAAGCACCCCATCGTGGGGGCGAATATCATACAGCCGCTTGGGTTTTTAAAACGGGAGCAGGGGATAATCCGGCAACACCATGAGCGGATTGACGGCAAGGGGTATCCGGATGGTTTAAAGGGTGATCAACTTGACCCGTTAACAAAAATTTTGACGGTGGCCGATAGCTACGACACCATGATTTCCGGCAGGGAGTACAGTAAAAAATTCACCCCAAAGGAAACCATGTCTGAACTCCAGCGATGTGCGGGAACCCAATTTGATGATGCAATCATACGGGTTCTTACAGAAAATATTGATGTCTTTTTAGACATCCCAAGAAACCAAGCGGAACAGTACGATGAAAATATCGCCTGAAGAAGTTAGATATGTTGCCCATCTCGCCAGGCTTAACCTGGATGAAAAGGAACTTGAAACGATTACATCCCAGATCGATACGATCCTGAATTATGTGGAAAAGCTCGAAGAGCTCGACACACACGATGTTGCTCCGACAACCCATGCTTTTTCCATCACCAATGCCTTTCGCGAGGATACGGTAACCGAATCACTGGACCAGCAAAAAGCGCTGGCCAACAGTCCCCAGCAGAAAGACGAAATGTTCGTGGTTCCGCGGATCATTTAATAACTGTTGATTTGAGAAGCAGGAAACTATTCAGAGGAGAGGTTTTTACTTTTCCAGCTAGCGGTGTTGGACCTGTTTCCACAGGTAAACGATCCTAACCTGGGAAATGAAATTCGAGCAGGGTATGGATCCATACCCTATGAGGTTTGCATGAATCCCTATGAAATGACAATCTCCCAGGCAGCCGAAGAGTTACGTGCGGGAAGTTTAACTGCCCGGGAGCTAACAGATAGTTGTCTTAACCGAATTGAGCAGACGGATGGCCGGATTGGTTCCTATCTCAACATCTGCGGTGATGAAGCGTTGGCCCAGGCGGAAGCGGCCGACAAACTTCTTGCTGACGGCGGCGGTGGACCGTTGTGCGGTATTCCATTGTCCATAAAGGATTTGATCTGTACCCAGGGAATAAAAACAACCTGTGGTTCGAAAGTCCTTGCCGATTTCATTCCTCCCTATGATGCGACAGTAATTCAGAGATTAAAAGACCTGGGGAGTGTTGTTCTAGGCAAAGTGTCGATGGATGAATTTGCCATGGGATCAACATCTGAAACCTGCGCCTTTCAAACACCACAGAATCCCTGGAGAGAAGGGTATGTCTGCGGTGGATCATCGGGTGGATCGGCAACCTCTGTTGCCGCGCAGCAGTGTCTGGGATCTCTGGGTTCCGACACCGGCGGTTCGATTCGACAGCCGGCATCCCTATGCGGGGTTGTCGGCTTGAAACCTACTTACGGCTCTGTGTCCAGATACGGACTGGTTGCCTTTGCCTCTTCCCTTGATCAGATCGGCCCCATTGCAAAAAATGTGACCGATTGCGCGCTGTTGGCTCAGGCTGTTGTTGGTTATGACCCTCGGGATTCAACATCGGTGAAAAGAAACTACCCCGATCTTTCCGCGACCCTGATCGATGGTGTTGATGGTCTAAGAGTTGGTGTTCCTAAGGAATATTTTGGAGAAGGGCTGAATGCTGATGTTGAACGTGTCGTTCTTGAGGCCATTGATTGCCTGCGAAAGAGCGGGGCGACAATAGTTGATGTGACCCTTCCCCACACAGACTATTGCGTGGCCGTGTACTATCTTATTGCGCCAGCGGAAGCCAGCTCAAATCTGGCCCGGTATGACGGCGTTAAGTACGGCTACCGACATGAAGATGCTGATGATCTTCTTGAGATGTACAAAAAGAGCCGGTCGGCCGGTTTTGGTGATGAGGTGAAAAGAAGGATACTGATTGGAACCTATGCTCTTTCCTCCGGGTACTATGATGCTTATTACAAAAAAGCGTCACAGGTCAGAACATTGATTCTTGGTGATTATCAAAGTGCTTTTGAGATGTGTGACCTTCTGGTTTCACCAGTTGTTCCGACTCCGGCCTGGAAAATAGGTGAGAATTCGGATGACCCGCTGTCCCTGTATCTCTCCGATATCATGACCCTGTCGGCCAACCTTGCAGGTATTCCAGGATTGTCGGTACCTGGCGGTTTTTCCAGTGACGGCCTGCCGATCGGCGTTCAACTGCAGGGACCACACTTTTCGGAGGCGACCCTGCTACAGGCCGGGTATCATCTGGAGAAGGAAATAGCTGTAACACCGAAATTTGCAAAACTCTAATTGAAACCAAACAACTACCTATTAAGTGGGTGGGTTTGGAATTCACGGACTGGAAGTCCGGCAATAGCAGCAGGCTTACACAGCCGATTTAAAAGTTGTCCGCCTGAGAGGCGGATGTTTCAATCTTGAAAAGAAATAATGAAAATACAGCCACCAGAGAATATCCGTTCAATCACTCCCTATCCTCCCGGAAAACCAATTGAGGAACTGGAACGGGAATATGGAGTAACCAACTCAATTAAACTGGCATCAAATGAAAATCCCTGGGGGCCATCCCCAAAGGCAATCGAGGCTGTGC
>CAZLGM010000038.1:0-18598 GCA_964558875.1 uncultured Desulfocapsaceae bacterium | reverse complement strand
CAAGACCCTCTTTCCGACAGATAAGGTCGTGCAGGGCTGTTTCAATGCCGCAAACCAGGGGCAATTCATTTTTCTGGCACTTGATTGAAATAAAATATTCAGCTATTTCATCATAATCAAATAGGTTGTTTTGCACTGGAGAGATTAATCGATCGATATGTTGTTGAACAATCGACAACCGTTGTTCACCTTGGTCCAGTTGACCGGAGACATAATCCCGAATAATAATCTCGCCGTATCCATAATATCCCCCGCTCTCAATTGAAATAATAATTGAGTCGGAAAACATGCGGCTTGCTGCGCCATGTTCAACTTTAAGTTTAAACGGGATCTGTATTTCCCAAAGGCTGATTCGGTCTATTTTCACTTCAGCTGTCTAAAACCTCACGAATTGTATTGGTCATCTTCATTAATTGAAACGGCTTTGTTATTAATCTGTCTGACTGACAGGCATCATCAAATGTATATTCTCCCTGCCCACTGCACATGATCAGCTTGACTGAAGGATCGATTTCTTTGAGCAGTGCTGTGGTTTTCACTCCCCCCATACCCGGCATTTGGACATCCACAATGACTAGATCGATCTTCTCTTTCATATGCCGGTACAATTCAATGGCTTTGAACCCGTTTTCAGCAATTATTACCGAATACCCAAGACCTTCGAGCATTTTTTTTGCAAGTTCCAGAATCAACTTATCATCATCAACAACCAGGATCGTTTCTAATTCGGGTGTTGAACCTGAAAGGCTTTCAAAATCATTTTCATCTGTTTCCTTTTGATCGGAATCAACAAAGGGAAGATAAATATGAAAGGTAGCGCCCTCTCCCGGCTTTGAGTCCACATCTATGACACCGTTGCACTTTTTAACGATTCCATAAACAACCGATAAACCAAGCCCGGTCCCCTTGCCCACTACTTTTGTTGTGAAAAACGGATCAAAAATTCTCTCTTTCACCTCGGGAGTCATGCCTGGGCCATTATCGGCTACAATGATATGAACGCATTGAAACTGTGAGTAATTACCGTTGGTTCCAAAAACCTGCCCATATCTATTAGGATCAAGAGTTTCTGCTGTAACAGTGATCTTGCCACCATCCTCCAGGACATCTCCAGCGTTAATCAACAAGTTATGAAAGACCCTTTGGAGCTGCATCGGTTCGCAATAGAGGGGCGATAAATCGCCAGGAATATCGACAACACACTCGATATCCTTGGGCTCTGATTGATCGAATAATTCCACCGTCTCTATAACGACATCACTCAGGTCTGCCTTCTGCTCCTCATTAGCTTCACTTCCTGTACTGAACTCGAGTAACTTCTTGATAAGTTTAATGGCTTTTTCGCCTGAAGTATCTATGATCTCAAAGTAACTTCGTGTTTTATCGTTATCATCTGTCTCGTCTCTCAGCAGTTGTGTGAAACCAAGAATACCTGTCAACAAGTTATTGAAATCATGTGCAATCCCACCAGCCATCGTCCCAATCGACTCCATCTTCTGACTCAACAATAATCGCCGTTCCATCTGTTTCTTTTCTGTTAGATCGGTGACGATGGAGAGGGTTCCTCGAAATTCTTTCTCAGAAACCATTGGCACATTCGATAGATGTACATGCGGCTTGGAGTTATTATTACCTTTCAGTACAACCTCACAATCGGTTGTCTGGTGCTGGAGACTGTTTTCCAGTATTGACAGAATGATATGCTGGTTTTTTTCTTCTACCAGATCATATAATTTCATATTGTCAAAACTGTCATAACCAAGAAGTTCTTTAAAATACCGGTTCGAAAAAAGAATTCTACCGTCAGGCTGAATGAGAATAATCCCTTCATTGGCATTCTCAACAATCTGTCTGTATTTCTTTTCAGATTCCTGCAGCTTCCTGTAGAGATTAGCGTTCTCCATAGTCATGGCAATGTGATTTGCGAAACTGGCAAGAAAATTAGTATCAATTTCAGCAAGAGCGTGCTGTTTGGTACTATTGTCACCAACCATAATACCAATGACTTTTCCCTTCACAGAAATTGGAACCAGTACAAATGCCTTTGGATTAAATTTCTGCAGCAGAACATTTTTTGGATTCAGTGATATTTTTTCAATATCTTTTATGACAATCGGTCTTTCCGCCCGGATCGAACGAGCGATAATATTGTCTTCTTTAGAGACTGGGATGGTGTAGTTCTGAATCTCATAGAATAGTTCATCTTCAACTCCGACAGCATGAATTGGAACAAGAATATCGTTTGTTTTGTTGAGCAGGAAAATGGCAGCACGATCCAAATTTGCAACTTTAAGGAGTTTTTTCAGAATAAGATCCAACAGCTCATCAATATCCATAGTGGAAAGGATAGCATTGGAAGTGTCATGGAGGATTTCCAGTTGGGAAATTCGCTGATGCAGGTTACGATTCAAATGGTAAATCTGGTCGTATTTTTTTTTCAGAACAGCTTTGTCATGTTCAAGCTCAGCCGTACTTGATTTAATAAGGCTCCAGGGAAGGAAAACCCGCCTCAGCAGATAGCGTAATTGTCCCCTGCTCTTCCATTGTAAATGGTATTCACAATACTCATCACCCTTAAAAAAACATTTTTTCTCTTGGAGCTCTGCATAGGGCAAGCTCCAAATTCCTGGAATTGCGCGATATATTCCCTTGTTCAGCTTGCAGAAATCGATGCTGAGCTTGAGGTTTTTAAACCACCTCAACCTCAGCACACCGCTGTCTTTAGCAAGGGAGACAATTTCAATTTTTTTGGTTCGGTTAAACTGATCATTGACTTTCTGACTCTGTTTCAAACCCCGGTAAGGAGAGCCAAACGCACGGATAAAAACCCGTTGGAGATATCCAAGATCTCTGTTTTCGACCGTAGACAAACCAATCTTGTAGGCCAGATCTTCATCGCAAAAAATTGATTTGGCTTTTTCGATCAGGGTCAAAAAAAGAGTTGAAGAGACCCAATTATTCTCATCAGACAGATAACTTTTAGGATCTGGAATACCTTCAAGTTCCTCACCCAGATCACCGAGAAGGTCACTTACTCTGTTAGGTGCGTTGTGCTCAACATACTGAATGACAGGACGTACATTGATGCAACTGACATGCTTTTCCATCCCTTCCGAATTGGTCCTAATACCAAATTCCATTTGAAACAACACCGTTCGAAGCTTCCCACTCAAGAAGTTCATTAGAAATGTCACACCAACATTTCAACAGTATTCTTAGAAAACGATATAACATTATCACATAAGTGTTGAAAATATCAAATATTATTCATAACTTCCATTCGTAACTATTTTTTTTTAATTTTTTTTTAATTTTTCTGGATTTCGTCATCTCGCTGTCATATGAGCATTGTAATATAGTATATGTGAGAAATAGTAAAAATCCTACCAACCAAACATATCAAACAATATCAGTATGTTGCGACCACAAAAGACAAAAAATGGCTTCACTTAACCTACTACTGTTTTCTGAGACAAATCTTTTTATTTAGCCAAGGAGGATCAAAATGAAAAACAGAAAAGCCTTAAAACCTACCATCGGTATTTCCAACTTTTTCCAATTGCCATTCAATGTCGCATTGGTGAAAATACTTCCATTCTCCATTATTCGAATCTATATGTATATTTTAGGTGTTTTGTATTTTGTTGTCGCCTATCAACAGACGATTCGAATAAGTAGAAGTTTTAACTATGTTTTCCAACCAAATCTCAAACGACCATCCACCTATCTTCAATTCATCAAAACCTATGGAGGTGTTTTTGAGCACTACTATGAAAAATTGCTGCTGGGTTACAAGTCCATCCGAACTATTTCAAATTATCTGGGCAAAAGACTTGTGTCCAGTTTCCCAGACTGTTTTAAAGAACGAATCAACAATCGTCAGGGGTGCATTCTTGTCACCGGTCACTTTGGCGCAGTGGAATTCCTGCCCCTTGCCTCCGGAATGTTAAATATTAAAATCGCCATGATTGTCCGATTTAAGACAGAAGAACTTCGAAGGGCGCTGCAAAAAAAAGCCGATCACTATGACGTGTATGTGATTGATGCCGATAAACCAAATGTCATTAAAAAAGCAATGCAGGCAATTCAAGACGGACGAGTGCTCATTACGGAATGTGACGAATTCTCGAAATGGCACCCCAATAAAAAACTTTCTTTATCAGTTTTTGGAAAGAGATACCAGGCTGACCGTACACTTGATTTCTTCTATAAAAAAGCAAACGTTCCAGCCTATCTCTGCCTCATGAAACGTGAAAACGGAAACTACCGAATGGTCATAGACCCCATTGCCGATGGACAGTCACCAAACGTTTCACTGGCAATAAATGCCTGGAAACAACTGGAGAGGTATATACTGAAATATCCAGAGCAGTGGTATCAGTGGAAAAGCGCCTATTCACTTCTGGAAAAACATATCGTCCAGGGCCAAGCAAAAGAACAGCAGGTCATGGGAACGATGGAACCGACCATTCAACATTCAGGACACTAATGAGTAGTGTTTGGTAAAAGATCAGACCAAACCGGTTTAGATCAAATTTGAGAGTGACCTGTGACCATTATTGGATGAATGGTATTATAGGTTTCTGCTGTCATATATGTAGAAATCATCCTGTTTTCTTTTTTGTATTGACACCTATGTAAAACAGCAAGTATCTGCAAAATAACGAAATATCAGAAGTATTGCGAAGTCTGTTTCAAACAAGCACTATTTGCGCTATATCTTTAGGTTGTCCAACAATCCAGTCCGCCCCATTTTCCTGTAGTTCCTGTCTGTCTCTAAAGCCCCACTCTACGCCTATACTCTTCATTCCGGCATTTTTTGCAGTTTGTATATCAGTGGCTGAATCTCCGACAAAAGCCACGTCATCTACTGCCAGCCCAAGACTTTCACATATAAGAAACACACCGGTCGGATCGGGTTTTTTAGCCACTCTCTCTTTTTGACCGCGAACAATAGAAAACATGGACTTTTCAAAGAACTCATCTATAATCAGTTGGGTGAAATCATGAGGCTTATTTGAAAAAACAGCAAGTTGAGCACCCCGTTCTTTTAGAACACGTATCAATTCAGGTATACCGGCGTATAGCCTGCTTTTTTCTTTCCAACTGTTGCTGTATATCTGCTTGAATTCGGCCATCAATTCAACAATCTTATGGTGATTATTCTGATATTGCGGAGCTATCCTCTCAATCAGTTTTTGTAGACCGTTACCGACGAAATATTGATAACTCTTTATCGGGTGCGTTTTTAGTCCGTTTCCTTTCAACACGCTATTTCCAGCATTTGCCAGGTCCTCAAGACTGTCCAACAAGGTGCCGTCAAGATCGAATATTAACCCCTTAAATAGCATAATCTTTCCTTATAATTTTCTTTTATTCAATTTACTTTCACTTCAACTAAAAATAGAATATTAGTTACCTCACTTTGTTATTAGAAACCGGATAAGCCGGACCGAATCAATCACAATCAATCGGGAATCGATCATGAAAAAATACCCAATTTTTTCTTCATCAATCGGTAAAAAACTCATAATGGCCGTAAGCGGCAGCCTGCTGCTTCTCTTTCTGTTCAGCCATGCAGCTGGTAATGCCACCCTGTATCTGAGTAAAAAGAACTTTCAGCAATACGCCGACACCCTGCACAGCCATCCAATCATTGTCGGCGTATTTAGTATTTCCATACTTATCCTCTTTGTGCTTCATGTATCAACCGGAATTATTCTCTTTTTCCAGAACAATTCAGCCAGAAGTTCCAAATATCAAGTATCTAAAAGGGTTGTCACTAATTCCTTTGCATCAAGGACAATGATATACAGTGGAGCTTTTGTTCTGATCTTTGTTCTTATCCATGTCTGGGCCTTCACTATCACCAAAGGAGAAACCCCGATTTCTCAATTGGTTGATCTCAAGTTGAGCCAGTTTCCAATCGCTTTGTTTTATCTGATCTCTTTTGTTGTTCTATCCATCCATCTCAGTCATGGAATATTCAGCATGCTGCAGACCTTTGGGGTTAACCATCCTCGATATAATGACTGCATTACAAGGATCACCTATGTAATTGCTGTTTTGCTGTTTGTTCTGTTTGGAGGAATTCCAATTTTATTTCTACTGAGTTGACCAAAGGACTCAACCTTATTGTGATAAAGAAAAGCTGAAATAATTTCAAACTCAATGGCTACCACCATTATTCATTTTACCTACTGATCACCATGAACCTTCAATCATTCGTTCCCGAGGGAGAACTTAGCCGGAAATGGGATGTCCACCGTTTTCAAAACAAACTGGTCAATCCTGCCAATAGAAGAAAATACAAGATCATTGTGGTTGGTACCGGACTTGCCGGTGCTTCGGCTTCCGCATCCCTGGGTGAACAAGGTTACAATGTCGCTTCTTTCTGTATCTCCGACAGTCCCCGACGAGGTCATTCCATTGCCGCTCAGGGAGGAATAAATGCTGCCAAGAATTACCAGAATGACGGTGATTCCGTACATCGGTTGTTTTACGATACTATCAAGGGTGGGGATTTTCGTTCCAGGGAGGCCAATGTGTACCGGTTGGCCCAACTGTCAACCAATATAATTGACCAATGTGTCGCTCAAGGTGTGCCCTTTGCCAGAGAATATGGCGGCTCTCTTGCCAACCGTTCATTTGGTGGAGCCCAGGTATCCCGAACTTTTTACGCTCGCGGCCAGACTGGCCAGCAACTTCTCCTTGGAGCATATTCCGCCCTGATGAGGCAGGTCAACAGTGGTCGGGTCAAACAGTACAGCCGCAAGGAAATGATGGACTTGATTGTTGTGAACGGTCGGGCCAGGGGAATAATTACCCGCGATCTTGTTACCGGCAAACTCGAGGCCCATTGTGCTGATGCTGTTATGCTTGCCACCGGTGGATACGGTAATGTTTACTTTCTGTCAACCAACGCCATGGCATCAAATGTGACCGCAGCCTGGCGTGCTTATAAAAAAGGCAGCTGTTTTGCCAATCCATGTTTTGTTCAGATCCATCCCACCTGTATCCCGGTTCATGGTAATTTTCAGTCAAAACTCACCCTGATGAGTGAAAGTCTGCGCAACGACGGCAGAGTATGGGTACCCAAGCAGCCGGGGGATAAAAGAAAGCCTGCAGACATTCCGGAAAGTGAGCGCGATTATTATCTGGAAAATAAATATCCCAGTTTCGGTAATCTGGTCCCCCGTGATGTAGCCTCACGGAATGCCAAGGAACAGTGCGATCAGGGTAAAGGTGTTGGTCATACAGGTCTGGCTGTTTACCTGGATTTTGAAGAAGCAATAGACAGGGATGGAGAAGAGACTATCCTGAAGAAATACGGCAATCTGTTTCAGATGTATGAGAAGATTACCGATGTGGACCCAATGAAGGAACCGATGACCATCTACCCTGCTGTGCATTACACCATGGGTGGCCTCTGGGTCGACTATAATTTGATGACCACCATTCCCGGCCTCTTTGCACTTGGCGAATCCAATTTCTCCGATCATGGTGCCAACCGCCTTGGTGCCTCTGCACTCATGCAGGGTCTGGCCGACGGTTACTTCGTTGCCCCGTATTCCATTGGCAACTATCTTGGCTCCAATACGCTCGAACCGGTCAGCGAGTCCGACGCTGCTTTTACCGATGGATTACAATCAGCTCAGAATAGAATTGAAAGGCTGTTGACGATACAAACAAAATCATCAGGCAGCCTGACCATTGACCAGGTGCATAAGGAACTTGGCCAATTGTTATGGGATAATTGTGGAATGGCAAGGAATCAACAGGGCTTAGAAGAAGCTCTTGCCAGGATTCCAGAAATAAAGGAAAAATTTTGGTCCAGGGTGCATGTTCCCGGAACCGGGCCGGAACTCAATCAATCTCTTGAACGTGCCGGTCGGGTTGCAGACTTTATCGAATTTGGTGAAATAATGATCCGCGACGCCCTTGAACGCAAGGAATCGTGTGGCTGCCATTTACGCGAAGAAAGCCAGACCGAGGAACAGGAAGCCAAACGGGATGACGATAACTACTCCCATGTTTCCGTTTGGCAGTATAACGGACAGGATAAAGACCCGATTATGCATAAAGAAGATTTACAGTTTGAAAATGTTACATTAACCCAACGATCATATAAATAGAAACGATATGAAAACGATCAATCTACACCTTCTGATCTGGAGACAACAGGCCGCCGACTCACCTGGAAAAATGGAAGAATATTCTGTGGATTCCATTTCCACGGATATGTCATTTTTAGAAATGCTTGATGTGCTCAACGAAAAATTAACCGTTGAGGGAGTCGATCCCGTTGCCTTTGATCATGATTGCAGAGAAGGTATATGCGGTATGTGCGGTGCCGTTGTCAATGGTGTTGCCCATGGCCCTGAAAAGGAGACTACCCTCTGTCAACTCCATATGCGTCATTTTAAAGACGGGGATACCATCTACATTGAACCCTTTCGCTCCCGTGCTTTCCCCATTCTCAAGGACTTGATTGTCGATCGTTCAGCCCTTGATCGGATCATCCAGGCCGGCGGCTATGTTTCAGTCAATACCGGCGGCGCACCCGATGGCAACGCTACCCCGATCCCATCCGATATTGCTGAAAAATCCATGGATGCTGCAGCCTGTATTGGTTGCGGCGCCTGCGTTGCCAGCTGCCCCAACAGTGCCGCCATGCTGTTTACCAGCGCCAAGATCTCTCAACTTGCCCTGCTTCCCCAAGGCCAACCCGAACGCAAGACCCGCGCTTTAGCCATGGTCACTACCATGGATAAAGAGGGTTTCGGCAACTGCACCAATGAGAAAGAATGCGAGGCAGTCTGTCCAAAAGGAATTTCTATATCCAATATTGCCAGGATGAACCGGGAATTTATCAAGGCGGCATTAACTGGCGATTAATACTAACCTCTGATTCTGTCTATACAATCACAGCCAATAGTTATCTTTTTTTTGTGTCCTATTCTTGAGACTGCTTCGTCGTTTCATTCTTGGTAGCGACAACAGTTGCTTTATTGCTTCTCTTAAGTACGGTAAAACCGTTCCTGTCATCGCGACGATGCGAAGCGACCGTGGCGATCTCTTATTCTCTTTCGTCTATCCAGCTTTGCTTATATTTGTCCTGGAAGAATTATGCCGAATGGAGTAATGAAAATGATTCAATTTGTTTTCATTTCAACCGAACCTTAGACTGAAAAAAATGGAACTACTTTACTCACCAGACGCCTGGATGGCCTTTCTGACGCTCACCGCACTTGAGATTGTCCTTGGTATTGATAATATAATTTTCATTGCCATTCTGGCGGCCAGATTACCGGAAAATCTACAGGGAAAGGGCCGGAACATCGGTCTTGCTATGGCAATGATCACAAGGGTGGCCTTGTTGTTTTCCATTACTCTGATCATGAAGCTGACTGAACCCTTTATTACTCTTTTTGATAAAGGCATTTCAGGAAGAGATATCATCCTCGTCGGAGGCGGGTTGTTCCTGCTCGGCAAAGCAACACTGGAAATCCATGACAGCCTTGAAGGACCTGAAGTTAAAGAAGGTGGTACACCCAAAAAACTAGCTTCGTTTGCCTCTGTGATTATGCAAATCATGCTGCTTGATATCGTCTTTTCCCTTGATTCGGTCATTACCGCTGTCGGTCTTTCCGATCAACTCGTTATCATGGTGGCGGCCATAGTCATATCAGTCATAGTCATGATCTTTCTTGCCGGTTCTATTTCCGAATTTGTCGAAAAACACCCTACAGTTAAAATCCTGGCCTTAAGCTTCTTGATGTTGGTAGGAATGGCCCTTATCGGAGAGGGGTTCAATCTTCATATCCCTAAAGGGTATATCTACTTTGCTATGGCTTTTTCAGTATTTGTCGAACTGCTTAACATGAAGCTGCGCAAGGTTCACAATCCGGTCCAGCTTCACAATACCCAACCTGGAATTGACAGAGGCTGATGTTTTATCCAGTTATTATCATTGGTGCCGGGCCTGGGGGCTTGACCTGTGCCAAAATTCTGGCACAGGCTGGATTCAGATGCCTGGTTATTGAACATAAAAAAGAAATCGGGCCAAAGGTATGTGCTGGTGGAATTACCATGCACGGCTTTATGAAAAAAGTACCCAAGGAGCTTATTGAGAAATCCTTTCGAACCCAGTTTATTAAAACCCGCTTTCAGGATTTTTCTCTCACCTCTTCAAAACCGATCATTGCCACTATCAACAGGAAAGCGCTCGGTCAATATATGGCAAAGCAGGCTATGGCAGCCGGGGCTGAAATTCTCACTTCCCATCATGTATTATCCATTGAAGGGAACCGGTTACTCATCAAGAATAAAGAAAGCGGCAACACCTTTGATGTATCATTTGATTATGTTGTCGGAGCCGACGGTTCCGCTTCAATGGTTAGACGTAGCTGCAATTTAGGCCCGGACCGAATGGCCATTGGTATCAACTATCAGATTCCCGGCAATGTAGAAAAAATGGAGTGGCACTATGAGCCCCGCTACTTTCAAAATGGGTATGGTTGGATATTCCCGCATAAAGAGTCTGTCTCAATCGGAGCATACGGCGACAGGGATGTGATCTCTTCAAGAGAGCTGAAACAGAACCTGCTCCTATGGGCCTCAACATTAGGTTATGATTTACACAATCATCAACCCCGTGCAGAGTTGATCAATTTCGATTATAAAGGGTACCGCTTTGGCAACAAATTTCTTATTGGCGATGCTGCTGGGCTGGCCTCTCCCCTCACCGGCGAGGGTATTCACCCGGCAATCCTTTCGGCGGAAAGTGTTGCCAAGCTCATTATCAACCCGGATCATGAGGAAACAACAATCAATAAATTGGCTACCAAACACCGTTTTTATTATAACGTTTTTCTAAAAAGCGGCCGGTCACCTTTTGTGCACCTTCTTGCTTCAGAACTTGGCAGTTTAGGCCTCCGTCTGGGTCTGATAAAAATCCATCATCTGGAAATGGCTGTCTATCATTAAACAGCAAATCAGCCTCAGTAAAAGCAAACCAAACAAATCCAAATTGAATTTTTATGACTAAGCAACAACCCAAAAAGAAAAACGCACTTCTTCTCAACATACTCTTTCTGCTGATCTGCGGAGGACTGCTGGTCTTTCTCCTTCGAGCTCCGGAGGAAACGACCTCTTTTCTTCCTAAAGATGAGGACCACCAACGATTTTTTGAAATCAAATCAAAAAAAGAGGCGGAGAAATATTGTACCGAGTGCCACTCACCAGAAGGCGATGCCCCGCTTTCTGAAGACCATCCGCCGAAATACCGCTGCCTGTTCTGTCATAAAAGGGACTATTGATAGCAGTTGCCAAGATCGTTGCGATTACTGTGTTTTCCTTCGTTGTAGATGGCTGTGTCAGTCATTGTATGATGTTTAACGGGAATGCAATCTTAAAAGGATAAATGAGATTGGGACACCCCATGGTCATGCAACCACGGTGAGCAGATCCTGTTATTGTTTGAGATTCAGGCTTTTGCTCACAATTTCATACACATCTTTTGAGAGTGTTTCCGTGTCAATTAATCGCTGCAACTGAGCTTTCATCAATTTCTGATTCCTGCTCTCATATCTCTTCCAACCGACAAGCGGAGTTGCCAACCGTGCCGCGATCTGGGGGTTGAACGAATCGATCTCATGAATTCTGTCAGCCAGAAAACAATAGCCATCTTCTCCGCTAGCGTGGAAACGGTAATGGTTCATTGAGCTAAAACTGCCGATGAGTGCGCGTACTTTGTTGGGATTCTTAATGGAAAAACTACTATGCTCAAGCAGTTCTTTAACCGTTTGCAAGCAATTCTCCTGTGGTGAGGTAGACTGTGCCGTCAACCATTTATCAACCACCAACGGATCGCTGCTGTAGCGAGTATAAAAATCGTCAAGAATTGGTTGTTTTTCTTTGCAGTCTGAATGGACGATCAGTTTAAAGGCACCAAAGATATCGGTCATATTTGCACTTCGGTAATATTGGTTAATACAGAGATCGATAATTGAGGAATCCTCACTTTCAGACGCCATGAGATAGTAGAGACAGATATTTTTCAAGCTTCTTTTGCCTATACTCCTGGTATCAATGGAGTACTCGTCCTCACGATTGTGTTGATATACTCGGACCAACTCATCTTTGAGCCTGTTGCAGATATGTAATCGTACGGATTGGCGGGCCTTGTGCAGCGCAACCGGATCAATAACATTCATCTGCTGGGCCAAATAGATTTCAGACGGTAGGCCCAGAGATAAGGCGGTCAGTGACTGGTCCTTATGATCATTTTTTAAGTTCGATAAAAAACTATCGACAAAAAGTGGATCAATTTCAGGTTGATCTCCTTTTTGAAGTCTGAGTACATTTTCCAGGATGATAGACTGTGACAACTTTTGGGAGGCATCCCACCTGTTAAACAGATCAGAGTCATGCTTCATCAAAAAGGCCAATTCTTCCCTTGTCTGAAACTCCTGTATTGTTACCGGGGCGGAAAAATGACGCAAGATTGAAAGAACAGGTTTTTCCTGTACGGTTTGAAAGACAAGGGTATGGGAGCTTTTTTTCAACTCAATCAGATTATTGTTCGTTACAGGCTGTCCATCCATTTTGACACTGCACTCCAGTTCTTTTCCATCCTGATCAAGAAGGCCCAGACCGATTGGGATGTGAAACGGCTTTTGATAATGGGCCTCATCTCTTCTGTTTGACTGTTGAATGGTAACTGTATAGGTCATTTCTTTCTGAGAAAAGGTTTCTTCAATTTGAAGGACCGGGGTTCCCGCCTGTGAGTACCATCGCCGAAACTGCTGCAGGTCGATACCTGAACCCGCCTCCATGGCCAGGACAAAATCCTCACAGGTAACAGCCTGGCCATCGTGACGATCAAAATAGATGTCCATCCCCTTTCTGAACCTCTGCCGCCCAAGCAGAGTGTGCATCATCCGTATCACTTCAGCACCTTTATTATAGACTGTAACGGTATAGAAGTTATTGATCTCCACATAGGAGTCCGGCCGAACCGGATGAGCCATTGGGCCGCTATCTTCTTTAAACTGATAGCCACGAAGAACCTGGACATCTTCAATCCGTTGGACGGTAGTGGAATTCATATCACCTGAAAACTGTTGATCTCTAAAAACGGTGAGACCCTCTTTGAGGGAAAGCTGAAACCAGTCTCGGCAGGTGACCCTGTTGCCTGTCCAGTTATGGAAATACTCATGGGCAATAACCCCTTCTATGCCTAAGTAGTCCTGATCGGTGGCAGTTTCAGGTGTGGCCAGCACGTACTTTGAATTGAATATGTTCAATCCTTTGTTCTCCATGGCCCCCATATTAAAATCATCAACAGCCACGATCATATAGCAGTCCAGGTCATATTCCAGGCCGAACACCTGTTCATCCCATTTCATCGCCTTTTTGAGCGAACGGATGGCATGATCACATTTTTTTCTGTTGCGTTTCTCAACATAAAAGTGCAGATCGATTGCTCTGCCTGAATGAGTAATGAATTGATCTTCGAGGCGGACAAGATCACCGGCGACCAAGGCAAACAGGTAGCATGGTTTGGGATGAGGGTCCTGCCAGACAGCATAGTGGCAGTCCGCGGAGATCTCCCCCTTTTCGATTAAGTTCCCGTTAGAAAGAAGAACAGGACAGCTCTTCCTGTTCCCTTCTATTCTGGTCGTATATCTGGCCAGCACATCAGGACGGTCAATACTATAAGTAATTCTTCGAAACCCTTCCGCCTCGCATTGGGTGCAGTAATTGCCGGAAGAACGATACAATCCTTCCAGTGAACTGTTGTTTTTCGGATCGATTATGGTTGTTATTTCAGTTTCAAACCTCTCACCTATTTGTCGTATTTCAAGACTGTGATCTGTTACTGTATAGTCGCTGGAATGTAACTCTTTGCCGTTTACTTTGACTGATTTCAGTTCCAGTTGTTCACCGTTCAAAACAAGAGTGTCCGGTTCCGATTTGTTTAAGGGATTCTTAAAAAACCTGATTTTAGCGATTACTGTTGTCTTTTCCTTATTCAACCGAAAGCAGAGATCGATTGTCTCGATGAGAAAAGGAGACGGTTGATAATCTTTTCGGTAAATAGTTTGCGGCTTGGGCTTAGTCATCTGTTTATATTCATCTGTTGAAAATTCTTGTTTTTTTGGCTGTTGACACCCAAAAACACCTTCAGTATATTCCTTGCACGTTTGAAGCCGTATCATGAAATGAACACAACTACACGTCCAATTGACGATATGGATAATATAATCTTTAACCTGCGAGATAGTATCATATGATTACTGTAAACGAACATTATTTTAAACTTCAGGCCTCTTATCTTTTCTCAAATATTGCCCAGAAGGTTGCCGCCTTCCAGGACGCTAATCCTGATCGTGAGATCATCAGGCTGGGTATCGGAGATGTGACCAGAGCGTTACCTCAAGCCTGCATTAAGGCATTTCATAAAGGTGTTGATGAAATGGCCGCAGACTCGAGCTTCAGAGGATACGGTCCTGAGCAGGGATATGAATTTCTGCGTGAAGCCATTGCCAGAAACGATTTCCAGAGTCGTGGAGCCGACATTTCTGCCGATGAGATTTTCATCAGCGACGGAGCCAAGTGCGATACCGGCAACATCCAGGAGCTGTTCACCCAGGATGCGAAAGTGGCCATTCCAGATCCGGTTTACCCAGTATATCTCGATACCAATGTGATGGCAGGACGAACCGGCGAATATACTGACGGCAGGTATGAAGGCATTTATTATCTCGATTCGACCAAGGAAAATCACTATGTTCCCGAACTGCCGACAGAAAAAGTTGATCTTATCTATCTCTGTTTTCCCAATAACCCGACCGGTTCTACCATCTCAAAACAAGAGCTGAAGACATGGGTTGATTATGCGAAGGAAAACAACAGCCTCATCTTGTTTGATGCTGCCTATGAGGCCTTTATCCGAGATGAATCGCTGCCCAAATCTATTTATGAAATAGAAGGCGCCAAAGAGGTGGCCATTGAGTTCAGATCATTTTCAAAAAATGCTGGCTTTACCGGTACCCGTTGTGCCTTTACGGTTGTTCCGAAAGAGTGCCGTGGATTTGATGGCAACGGTGAGGCCAAGTTACTTCACCCCATGTGGAACAGGCGTCATTGCACAAAATTCAACGGTGTCTCCTACCCTGTTCAGCGTGCTGCCGAAGCTGTTTACAGTGAAGAAGGTAAGACTCAGGTGAAGGAGTTGGTCAACTACTACCTGCGGAACGCCGACCTGGTGCGTGAAGAAGTGAACAAGCTTGGATATGATTATGTGGGAGGCGAGAACTCCCCTTATATCTGGATCGACGGAGGACAGGATTCCTGGGACTTTTTTGATATGCTGTTGAATGAAACCGGCGTCGTCTGTACACCGGGTGCAGGTTTTGGTAAATGCGGCGAGGGGTACATCAGGATTTCAGCTTTCAACTCGTATGAGAATGTCCAAAAAGCCATGGAAAGAATCGAAGCGACCCTGAAATCGTAACCGATTGTCAATCTCCATAATCCTTAACCACTCAAGGTTACTCAATATTTCATATTGGCTAAAACAATAGTTGCCGCAGTAGGTCACTATATATTGCGGCAACTATAACAATTGTACTCTTCAACCGGGTAGTTGAAGGGTTATGCTCTCTTCTTCCACTACTGACGAAGTTCAGCAGGTTTGAAATGGACTTTTTCGTCTCTACCGTCCATTTCTTCCAGCTCTGAGTAACCATACGAGTTGAGATAGTCGATTACTTCATTGACGAGCCTCTCCGGTGCCGACGCCCCTGCAGTCACCCCTATTCTGTTTTTCCCTATAAGCCAGTCCGGGTCGATATCATCTTTGTCATCGATAAGGTAACCCTGTATGCCTTCCTCCACCCCAACTTCGCGAAGCCTGTTTGAATTCGAACTGTTTTTTGAGCCAACCACCAAAAGCAGTTCGGTGTTGTCGGCCATTTTTTTCACAGCATCCTGACGGTTGCGGGTTGCATAACAGGTATTGGACGAGGGTCCTTTGATCGACGGAAACCTTTTTTGCAGTATTTTTCGTATCCCTTCGACGTCAGTTTGACTAAGCGTGGTCT
Organism: uncultured Desulfocapsaceae bacterium; assembly: GCA_964558875.1. Taxonomy (GTDB): domain Bacteria; phylum Desulfobacterota; class Desulfobulbia; order Desulfobulbales; family Desulfocapsaceae; genus CAZLGM01. Next base: position 2,486 of record CAZLGM010000038.1, on the reverse strand, counting down.
GAGTCACGTAGGAGACTTTTTTATCATTACGAATAGTGATTCTGTTTGCCTCTTCTTCAGACGCAACAATATGGATATGACCATTTTCTTCTATCCTGCCGGCTGTCCCTTCCACCTCCGGATGTCCATGGTGGCCAATGATAATAATGTCATAACCTTGATTGCCATACTTTTCCACCATCTTGTGTATTGAGTTTACAAGAGGACAGGTGGCATCAATGGTTTTTAAGCCTAGCCTTTTAGCCCTTTGTTCTGTTTTTACCGAAACCCCATGTGCGGAAAAAATGCACACCTCACCTTTGGGCACCTGATCCAGTTCGTTCACGAATATGGCACCTCTGCTCTTTAATTCATTAATGACATGTTTATTATGGACAATCTCGTGCAAAACATACACAGGAGCACCAAATTTCTTTAAAGTCAGTTGCACGGTTTCAATCGCCCTGACAACACCGGCACAAAACCCCCTGGGAGAGGCAAGAATAATTGTTTTTTTCATAGGATCGACCTTCTTTGTTCAGGAATCCGTGTAAACAACCGTTAGCATCACGGTTACATAGATTTTTTGCTAATCTACAATCAGGGACCCGTAGATATAAACAACATTGCTGTTTAAAAAAGTATGGTTGTTTGTATCCGACAATCCCCTCAAGATCATCTTCATAACTGTAGGCTCTCATCCTATGTGATATGGATTTAGCCATAACTGGTGAGTTGTTTACTCCGAACCGTTATCCAGACGCAATATTTTCTTCGTTATTGTTTTGAAATAGATTATATTAGTAACGTTTACGCTAAATGATAAGAAGCTGTTTGCGTTTTCGCTTAATAACTTCAAAACATATTAACCTTATTCTGATAAGCAATTCATGCAAAGGAAATCATGACACAATTTACAGTAACCCAGCCCACGCAGATTCACTTTGGTGTTGATACCATTAATCGTCTTGGCCAGACAGTAACCGATTTTGGTGGATCAAATGTATTACTAGTCGTTGACCCGGGTCTTGAAAAAGCGGGATTAATAGAAACCATCACCGCTCCCCTGGCTTCATCCTCTATTGACTACACAATCTATGACAAAATAGACCCCGAGCCTGGACTCAAGCTTGCGGACAATGGTTGCGAGCTTGCCAAAGCCAATGGCTGCGATTGCGTTGTCGGTGTCGGCGGCGGTTCTGCCATGGATACTGCCAAAGCCATCGGTATCCTTCTGACCAACGGGGGAAAAGCTATTGACTATATTGGTCTTGGAAAAATAGCTAAACCGGGTGTGCCTAAAATAATGGTCCCCACTTCGTCCGGAACTGGGGCCGAAGTGACCTTTACAGCTGTATTCATCAACGAGGAGACCGGCTCAAAAGCAGGAATGAACGGCGACCCCCTTTATCCCGATGCCGCTATCCTCGACCCAAAGCTTACAACCAGTCTGCCGCCGCAGGTTACCGCGTACACCGGCATCGATGCACTGACCCATGCCTTGGAGGCCTATACCTCAACCCAGGCCCATGTTGTTTCAGAAATGTACTCCCTTGAAGCGGTCAAGCTGATCAGCGACAATCTGCCAAAAGCTTACGCCAATGGAGATAACATGGAGGCCCGTTCGGCCATGCTGCTTGGCAGCCTTCTTGGCGGCAAAGCTTTGGCCATTGCCGGTGTTGGCCTGGTTCATGCCATGGCATATCCCATGGGAGGCATGTTCGGTATTCCTCATGGTTTGGCCAATGCTGTTCTGCTGCCCTATGTTGTTGATTTCAACCTGATCGGCAACATGGAAAAATTTGCTCATCTGGCTACCGTTATGGGAGAAGCAACCGAAGATCTGACGCTGCGTGAAGCATCAACTCTCTGTGTTGAGGCATTATTCGACCTCAACATCGAGGTTGGAATTCCTATGACATTACAGGATCTGGATATACCAGCCGACGCTATCCCGGAAATGGCTGAAATCGCCTTAACCGTTACCCGTCCGGTTGAAAACAACCCCAGAAAACCAAATCTTGAAGATGTCATTTCCGTCTACACTCAGGCGTATAACGGTATTCCCGGGTAATACAATCGCTCCATAAGATCAGAGTACAAAAAAGCGAAAAGCTCAATTATGCCGGCAAAACAGTGACAAATAATGTCAGTGCAAACGACTTAATTTGTCACTCACCGATTCAAAACACACATTGAGCAATCGCTCTTTAAAGCTTTTGCTCAATGATAACGGCAACTAAGAGGGATATTCTCCCGCCTGTCATATCATCTGTTTATGGCGTGTTTATTGCAACAACAACTTAAGGAAATAGATTAACCGATTCCCGGAACAAAAAATAACAACAGAACAACTAAAACTGCAATGAACTCTATCCCTAAAACAACACTGCTTACTCTGATTTTAGGGGTTTTCCTGTTTGCGGGATGTGCTGAAAAGAAGAAGTACTATAAGGTGAGAAGCCACAAACCCACCCGTTCCACCCTTGGGTTTTCCGTTGTGCCGC
>CAZLGM010000037.1:0-18680 GCA_964558875.1 uncultured Desulfocapsaceae bacterium | reverse complement strand
TTTTGATAAACTGTGGAATAATGAGAACTACCGCATTCTGCGGCAGAGAATGGTCCTCAAGGATCCTGTCCCGGTGTGTCGGGGCTGTATGCATATTCGTGAGCTGACAAATCCGATAGAGATTGACCTAAGACTCGGTGGAGCCAGGCTGCCGGATAGGGCGGATATTCCCCCATTGCCAAGGGCCTTGCAACCTGATCCGAGCTAAGAAACTGCAACTTGCCGTTGATTCAGACCGGCTTTGGCGGCAAGAAAACCCCACACATTTTAACTGTGGTTTTTTACTCAGGTTCTGTTTCTGCTTTTTTGTAAATAAGAAAAAAATGATCAGCTGTGAGACCACAAAACAGCAGAACCAGCCAGGCCATCGGTTGGAGATGACGTATGCAGGTGATAGTGGCAAGGAAAATAACAATGGCAAGCTGAATACAATAGATGGTCGTAAGTAACAGCAAGGGAAACCGATGACGTTTCAGGCCAATGAGTAATCCCAAGAGCAGAAGCGGAAAAATCAAGATAAATATGTACCATAATTTGGCCTTCTGATAGTAGCGTCCTGTGAGCGTTGTTTCTTTCTGATACTCTGTGGTGTTGAGGCCAAAGTTGTCCTTGAGAAATAATCTAAAATCGATCGAGAGTTCTCTCTCATAGCCTCTATCCCCAGTGGCAGTAATATCCAGTCTGTTGAGATCAAAGAACTGGCCGTAAGTCTTCACACCCAATCCAATCACACCAAGAGGATCATGGAGCAGGAGATAGCCTGAAGCTTTAACGGTGTAACCATTAGTCTGATTATCGTCATTAAAAGATTTCCGTAGCCGATCAATCAGACAGTCATCAAGCCATCGTTGTGCATTTCTATGGTTAATATTAGCAAGATCGCAGGGCATTCTATCCAACAATGTATTGAGATCAGGGCCAAAGGGGATGATATTGTTCTTCAGCAGTGGCGACCATGAAGAAAGGATAAAAAAACCCGTTTCGGAGTGAGAAGGCAGTTGTTCGTATCGTGTCTGGATCAGTTTAGTCGCACTATGCAAAAGAAAAAATAAGATAAAAATGAAAACAGCTGGTGTGAGTTTCCGTATAATTGAAGAGGAAGAGATTGGACCATTGCTGTTCGTTTTCGGCTTTGGAGATGAGAGGAAGGGAACAGCAGCGACAACCAGGAAACAAAATAAAACTCCCGGTAGATAGGCTGTTCGGAACTTGAGCAAAAGAAAGCCTAAGACAACACAGCATAGAAGATCGAGCTTCCTGTCCTTTTTGAGAGTTGTGCTAAGAAAAAAGTAGAGAAAGAGAACGAATAAAAAAAGACTTACAGCCTCGGTCATCACATATCTTTCGTATAGAAGCTGGATCGGCTCCACACTTGTCAGTAGAGCGGTCATCGCTCCTATCGCGAATCGAACATTGAAAATTTGGACGAGGATAATAGCTGAAAAAAACGCGCTTAAAGTTGATAACAATACCTGGACAATGACAACTGCATTCAGTGAACCGCCCAGGAGAGTCACAACCCGTATAAACAGACCATAATAGTAGGAACGGTCGGGTGGCGCCCCGCCATTGACTGCAGTATTGAGGTAGCTATGGGAATCTCCCAGGAAAAACATAACTTGCGGATCAACCAGGTAGAGAAGAAATTTGAGCACAAAAAGCGCTGCAAACAACTTTAACCAGGGGTTCTGATTGACCGTTGACATCGTTGTTACGCTACCTTTTTGTCAAGGAGTTGATGGTATAATTGTTCTATTTCCCGGCTGTTTTCCTCTATTGATTTCACAGCGGGTATTCCCTGCCGCAGGTCACCCAGCAAGGTGTCCGATTGGATGAGCTCTTCAATCGCTCTGGCAAGATCTCGAGAATCGCCGACCTCAAAAAGTAGACCGCTCACCCTGTCTGTAACCAGATCAGCCATCCCGCCAAGATTGGATGTGATAACGGGGACACCTGCCATGAATGCTTCATGAATGGTTAATGGTGAATTTTCAAACCAGATCGAAGGGACCACAAAAACATCAATTCGGGTTAACAGCTCTGCAACTGTATTGTTCGGTACCGGACCTTTGAAAAAAACGGTATCAGGGTTGGCCATTTTTTCAAGAGTTGTGAAGTAATCCGGAAACCAGGTAGCGTCACCATAGATATGCAGTTCCGCTTTTTCCCGATCAATACTGTTAAAGGCTTCAACGAGAACGTGAACCCCTTTATGTTCACTGAGTGTTCCGATAAAACCAAAACGAATTTTCGAATGATTCTGCCTCTTGGTTTTGGTAAACGGTTTTGTGTCAAATCCATAATCAGACAGGATGATTTTTTGTTCAGGTATACCGAAAAAGCGTATGAACTCATTGCGGAGGAAAGGAGATGGCGCAATAAAGAGATCGACATCCTCCATTACAGAACGAGCCAGCTCTTTTCTTTTTCGAAGTGATTGAATCCTGGCTTCAACGCTGCGCGCCTTGGTGATCCATCTACGCAGGAGAAAATGAAAATAGGTCAGGGAAAAAAAACGGGTGTTTGTCGGCTTCTCATAGAGGCAATCCGCACAGTTTATCAGCTCAACGGAATGACACAACTCAAGATTTCTCCGCATCCTCTGTCCCCATAGCGGACAGGTCAGCCAGTAATCATGAAGAGTGAACAGGGTTGGGATGGCGTTTATCCGCGCAATCTTCGGATAGTTAAATGAGTGATAGAGAAGGTGCTGCAGGTGGATAATATCGGGCTGGAAATCATCTATAATATCCTGAAAGATATCTTCCATTTTCCGATTATTATAAGGTTCTCCTAACAAGTCTGTTGTCAGCGGCCGGGTGATTTGAATACACTGTAAGTTGTTGTAGGTCTGTTTGGTAATGTTGTAGAAAAAAGTCAAAGCACTGATTTCCGTATAGAAAATACAGACTTCATGTTTTTTCGACATCTCCCTGGCAAGGAGATAAGTGTAAATTTCCGCCCCAGCTTGGTGATTGGGGAGAAAGTCATGTATGACAAATAGTATCTTCATTGAGTACGCTCTGATTATTGCAAAAACTATAGTCTATTTCAAAGAGCCACCAACCGATTTCGAGTTCTCCGTTCGTAACAGGCTATTGAGGGGCTGGCCGAAAAACCCCAGGTGCCAACTGACCACTATGACAACAGAAAGAGAGAATATAAGCGGTGATTTTTTCAACAATCCTTTTGAAGTGATAAAAATCATGTAAAAAACAATCACGACCGATATGGCGGCAAGTAATGGCACTGGATTGTATACAAGCAGCATAATACTGCCGACAAGGCCGATGAGAAAGACAAACGGCATATAATGAAGTAATCTGAAAAAGCCGTAACGGATTAAAAGGTTATACGCCGAAACACCATAACGGCGCATCATCCCCGAGAGTTCAGGAATCGACTGAGGTCTATAGTGGCTGACAATGGCCTCTGGATTACGGATCAGGGTATAGCCACGCTGCATCAAACGATAATCGAGATCGACGTCCTCACCCGGCCACATGGACTCATCAAATCCACCAATTTCCTCAAAACACTTTTTTCTGTAGGCAGAGTTACAGCTCGGATTATGTTGGGTCTTAGTTATCGACGAGTGGGGTTTCATATAAGATGTCGCGAAGCCGAGAATGGAAAGGGTATCCTGGATTGTTTTACCGAAATGGCTTTCATCCGATGGGCTGACCTGGTTGCCACCCACACCGGCAACCAGGCCCTTGTCAAATCCCCTGTTCAACTGGTTTAACCACTGTTCATGCGCTAGACAATCACTGTCCGTAAATGCGACGATGTCCCCCCGCGCCTCCCTGACACCGATATTTCTGGCTCGCGAAGGCCCGCCATTGCTGGTTTGTATCAATTTGATCCGATCATCGTATGATCGGCAGATATCATGGGTGTCATCTGTTGAACCGTCATCAACAATGATGATCTCATAATTTGGATAATCCTGGGCCAGGAGTGACTCGATACATTTAGTGATGGTATCGGAACAGTTATACGCTGGCACAATAACCGAGATGTATGGCGGTTGTCTAACCATCGGCAACCTCGCAATAGACATCACGTATCAACCCTTTCATTCTGTTCAGATCAAAGAGGTGCTGGTTCAATCTGTAACCGCGCTTACCCATCTCAGCGGCCAGTTTTCGAGAATGATAAAGGTGCTGTATCTTCTCAGCGAACTGTTCTTCATTCCGGACAAGATAGCCTGTCTCTGCCTCTCGGATCAGGTGACGATTGCCGGGAATGTCGGTGGCGATTATTGGTTTTTTAAAATAGATGGCTTCCAGAAGGGCAAATGGCATCCCTTCCCAACGGGAGGTAAGAGTAACAATGTGCGATTTTTCAAGCAGCCAGCTGATGTTGGTCTGGTGACCGGCCAGGAACACAGTATCTTGAAGGTGATATTCGGTTATTTTGTCCTTCAGAATTTGCTGCAGCGGACCTTCACCGACAAGGAGAAAAAGGATGTTGGGACATTGTTGTTTCAGCAGCCGGGCAACTTCTACGAGGAAGAGCGGGTTCTTCTGCCTGTCAAGCCGCCCGATCTGGGTCACAAAAAAAACGTTTGCCGGAAGATTATAAGGAACCGGAAGCGATGGTGGGGAAAGGGCCGAGCTTTTTTTAATATCGCTCTCCAGAAGATGGTTCTCGATAACGGTTATCTTTTTTTCATCGATAATTTTCCAGTTGACCAACCACTTTTTCTGTTGCTGGGTGAGGGCAATAACCGATGAAGTGAAGGGACCAAACAGCCGCCACATTCGTCTGAAAAACCACTGAAAGCGGCCCGCAGGAGTCATGTCAATATGAGGTGTGAAGACGATCTTTGAACTGCCGGCCAATACCGCGCCAAGATAACTCCAGATCATAGTGCCGATGTTATGGATATGGACAATATCGACACCTTTGTTCCGAATGGTTTTCCAGGTTGCCATGAACCCTTTCAGCGAGAAAACAAGGTTAACCGGCACCATGATAATATTCTCGGCTGGAATGACATCCTCAAAGAATGGAGGAATCTTCTCATCGTCACTGGAGCAGATAATAAAGAATGTTATCTCTTCCGACTCTAGAGCCTGTACAAGGGTTCTGATATGTTGACAGATACCGCTTCTAAAGGGCTCGTAGAAGAGAAATAGCACAGTCTTGTCCCGCAGCCGGGGGTCGCTGTGGCCAGCTTCAGCCTCTTTGTCTGTATGGTGCCGGGACATGAGATCGTTATGATTTCGACAGAGGTGTAAAGAGCTTGAATTTCATCAGGTTGATTTTCTGGAGAAGGTACTTTACCAGAACCTGGAGTGTCTGACATCCATACTTCAGTGATCGGTAAAAGTTGATTGATGATGCCTCCGGAAAATATCTGCAGGGAACAGGGATATCTCCTATTCGAAAATCAAAATAGGCGGCCTGAGCAAGAAATTCAGAGTCAAAAACAAAATCGTCCGAATTGTTCTGATACGGGATAGTTTGTAAAACTTTTCTTGAGTAGGCCCGGAAACCGGAATGAAAATCACCGAGGTTCTGGCCCAGAACAATATTTTCAGTGATAGTCAGTACCCGATTGGCAATGTATTTATAAGGAGGCATTCCGCTGTCCAGGGCCTCGGCACGGGACCTTATTCTGCAGCCCAGAACAATGTCGCAGATACCAGTATCGATAATCCCTGCTGCATGCGGTATCAGGCGGGAGTCATATTGGTAATCGGGATGAACCATGACGATAATGTCACATTCCAGTTTCAAGGCTTCTGAGTAGCATCGTTTCTGGTTGGCCCCATAGCCCATATTCTTCGGCTGTCTGTACACAGTCACGCCAAGACTTTCTGCGATTTCAACGGTTCTGTCCATGCTGTTGTCATCAACAACAATGATCTGGTCCACAACCGAGCGCGGTATATCATCGATGGTTCTTGCAAGCGTCTTTTCCGCGTTATAGGCGGGCATAACGACAATAATTTTTTTCGTTGGTGAGATCACTTACTTATCGTTTGGTTTAAGAATATGAATGGCACCATCATTACCGATGGAGCGCGAGAACGGGAATGTCTCAACTACCCGGTATCCATGAAGCGGGCCTAAAGCAACCAGGTATTTCTCTTTCTCCACCCACCACCAACTTAAATTTTTATCAAAGTTTCGTGAATTTTTGTTGGAACAGTAATAGCCGTTAAACTCGAATCCACCATCAATGTCGCATGGATCAATTTTTAAAGTGTTCAGAATATAGTGGTGAGCGGCAGACAGGCTTCTTTTAGTCGTCATGAAGTCTTTTACTCCAAGTACACTGAATGTGGCAAACAGTAAAAGCAGTGAAATAGAAACGAGCAAGGGGCCCAGTGCTCCACGAGGAGCGTCGGTCTTTGATTGAGCTGCCAGCCAGATGATAACCAGGCAGCAAACCGGAATAAGATAACGGTCATGGAAACCGGTGAGAACAATGATCCCTGAATAAATAAGGGCGGCTGTCAGACCAAAGGCGGAAGTGAAGTGGATTGAATTGTTTTGGTTGTCCCGATATGGGGTGAACCACTGGTGGATTGATCTGAACAGCAACCGGAGAAGAACAATCGAACAGAGAAGTGCACCAAATGCAAGCAGGTAAAATATAGGTTGAGGCAGTGAAACTGTCCGTTGAATACCTAGCAGATAAATATCTTTCAACAGGATCGGACCGATGCCGAAATTGAACAGCACATTCTGATGAAAACCGACAGGTGGATCGATGACACCGCCAATAATACTCATCTCGAAAAAGAAAAAGAGACAAACAAGAATGAGAAATATCTTTCTCATCAACTCTGTTTTAAGGATGTGATATGCACGCAACATAAGCAGAGGCGAAACAAGAAAGGCAGTATACATGATTATGGTAGTTGCCTGGGTAAAGAGGAAGATAATATAACCAGGAAAACCTTTGTTCTGAGGAAAGGTGAAAATCTTGTGTACAACCGGATGGCTGGTGACGGGGGTGGAGCCGCTGAGTGATAAAAAAAGTTCATAGCATAGCCATGGAACGATGGTGATAAAAACAGTTAACAAAATGGCTCTTTTTTTGCCAAATGGTTTAACGGTTGGAATCAACAGGTAGGTAAAAATAAGAGCCAGGGGAATAACCAGACCGATTTGCCGGGTTAAAATGGCCAGCAGAGCAAAAAAGAGCCCAAAAACAAACAATGACTGTCGACCTCTGTCAATTCCCATATGGAGAAAGAGCAGTGAAACCAGCAGCAGTGATGTAAAGGTTATATCGGTCATATAAGAGAAGCTCTGAGATAAAAACAGGGGATTGAACAGAAGAACCAGCACGACCAAAAAGGCCATCCAGGGACGATACCCCATTTGATGGAGAAGCAGCAGCAAGGCGGAAGATCCTATAACCGCCAGAACCAGTACGGACAATCTTAGCATTGTAGTCGAGTAGCCGAAGATTGATGAGAACAACACTCCCCAGCCTATGTGGGAAAACACGGAAGGCCCCCCCTCGCCCCATCCGGTTGCGCCAACCTCTTTGCCCTGGAGAAGTGCCTCGACAATGGAGGTAAACGACCAGTCGTCGTTCACCATGAATTCCCCGGTTGGATCGATGAAAACAATGATCCCTGCCCAGATAAGAAGGAGAGTACTGATTGAAAAGAGCAGAGAATATTTTTTGCTAAAGGACATATTTTTGGATAGTGTGGGGTACCCTAAAGTAAAAATATACCTCTTATTGTTGCTCAACTACCTAGTGTCTTTCCATAAACGAGAATTTTTCTTCTAAATCGAGGCGTAGAGAAAAATTTACCACAGGCATATAAGTAATATTCCGAGGATAAATTTTTCTCCACAACGAAGAGTTAGGAGAAAAAGGCCGTCTCTGGATTGGCACTATCGAGGTTCCGACGGAGGTATGCCGACCAGTTGAGTGTAAAAGTTATTTTAAATAATTTCAAGCGGTTCGTTGTGGCAATAGATGGTCCCAATAACAGGAAAACAACTTAACAGCGGCTCATACAGACCCCAACTCGACAGTATTCGCGGGCTTGCCATACTGGTGTTGGTTGTTTACCATTGGACTGCGCCCAGCTATCGTTTTTTCCCCTTGACAGATATGGGGATCAAGGCCATTTTCATTTTAAGTGGCCTCTTTCTCACCACTGCTCTGCTTGACAAATGCAGTGCATCTGCCCCGGTCATCATTAAATTTAAAAACTGCTTTACGTTTTATATACGCCGCTTTTTACGACTTTCTCCTCTCTATTATTCGGTTCTTCTTCTTGCGGCTGTAGTCGGCATATCATCTGTTCGTGATTCATGGCACTGGCATATTGCCTATCTTTCAAATTTCTATTTTTTTCTAATCCAGAGTTGGCACGATGAAACGTCCCATTTCTGGTTTGTTGCCGTAATCATACAATTCTCTCTGATTTGGCCGATTCTTATCTGTTTTTTGTCACGGACAAGGTTTGTGCAATCGGTTATTGGACTCATCTGCTTTTCCATATTATTCCGCTTCGCTGTTCCGCTATTTGTACCAGATCTCAAAATGCTGCTTGTCCTGCCTGTCATGCACCTGGATAGTTTCGGGCTTGGTTCTTTGCTCGGTTGTGTTCTATCAGATAGAAAACGGCTACAGATGCTGCTGACAATAGCGCTCTGGTGTATACCGCTCTATGTTGTGCTGGAAGTGGCCTTGTGGTATGGTTCCACGTCTTCTCTGGTTGCTCTCGGCTGTAACGAAATGAAGATATTCGTCTTGATCCTGTTAATCTATCATGCCTATAAAGGTTTTGGCGGAATGACCGGAAGAGTATTGGAAAACCCGATACTCAGATACCTTGGAAAAATCAGCTATGGTCTCTATCTGTTTCACACCTTCTCAGGTTTCCTTGTCAATGCTCTCAAACAACTTTTGAGTACACCATTGCCCCAATACAGCCTTACAACGTTTTTCATTCGGGCCTTCTTTACTTTCAGCATGGCTGTCATTCTCTATCACTTGATTGAAAAGCCGGCTGGAAGGTTTAGGCATTCTTTTCAATATTCTTCACAGATTCAGGAAAAGAGAATAATAAAAAAAGCTGAATGAATATAAGAATCAGTCGATATATTACGAATTGATTATGAAAAAAGTACATATTATCGGCGCTGGAATTTCAGGTCTTTCAGCGGCTAGAATGCTCATGAATAAACACCATGTTACTGTTTCTGAGCAGGGGGAAAAACCGGGCGGATTGATTGGTTGCAACACAATAGACGGTAACCTGTATCATCGAGTCGGCGGTCATGTGTTCAACACCAAGAACGATCAGATCCTCAAATGGTTTCAGCAGTTCTTTGATTTGTCGGGTGATTTTAATCTTCTTGAGAGAAACGCCAAAATACTCTTGGACGGGAACCTGATCAGCTATCCAATTGAAAATCACATCTATCAGCTTGGCGAATATCAGGCAAAAAGGATTATCCGGGATCTCCTTGGTATCAAACGGATTGGGAAAATATCAGCAGAGAACTTTGGTGATTATCTCAAGGATCAATTCGGTCAGACACTTTATGACATCTATTTCCAACCGTATATCAGCAAGGTCTGGCCTATTTCTCTGGACCAAATCCCACTTAAATGGCTGAATGGGAAGCTGCCCATGCCCGATATCGATAAGATTATTGAGGACAATATTTTAAGAAAAGGTGAAGATCAATTTGTCCATGCCCGCTTCTACTACCCCAAATCAGGCGGATCCCAGTTTATAGCCGATACCCTGGCAAAGGATATCCCAATTCAATATAATGAAAAAATCACCTCGATTAAACGCTCAACCAATAAGTTGATCATCAATGACAGCTATCAGGCGGATTACCTGATTTATACCGGTGATGTCCGTGAGTTGAGTCATGTGCTTGAGGTGGAGAACAACAAGCTCCCCCGTTTGCTGGAAGATGTTTCTTCCCTGCTATCGACCAGTACCACCAACGTTCTTTGTTTAACCGACCCGGTTCATCATACCTGGATGTACATTCCCGATCCCCACCTGAAACCGCACAGGATTATCTATACCGGTAATTTCTCGCCTGCCAATAACAGCGATCCGGACAGACCGTCCTGTGTCGTTGAGTTCAGCGGCAACGTCAGCCGGGATGAGATTGAGAAGACAATTAAACAATTGCCCGGCAATCTGCAGATAATCGATGACAATTATCAGAACCCGTCATATGTTGTTCGGACCTTCAAGACAGAGGGATATGTCTCGGCGTTAAAAAACAAATTGTTGAAAATGAACATCTTTTTAGTCGGCCGGTTTGCCGAGTGGAAATATCACAACATGGATAATTGCATGGAAAGTGCAGCCAACGCGGTTAAACAAATCGACCATGCTTGAAAACGTTGACTGGGCAGTGGTAATTCCCCTTGCCAATGAAGAAGAGTCATTTGATTCGTTTGCCCGGGAGTTGACAGGGATACTGAACACTACCCGGTCAGGACAGGTTTATCTGGTGGTGGATAAGGCTTCTAAGGATAGTACCTTGGATCTTTGTAAGAAACTGTCATACAAAGATAGTCGTTTTACTACTGTCTGGGAGCCTAGAAACACAAATGTTGTCGATGCCTATTTGAGGGGATATGATGAGGCATTTAAAAATGGCCACCAATTCATTGTTGAGATGGATGGCGGTTTTTCCCATGATCCAAAGGCTCTGCCGCTCCTTTTAGAGCCCCTTGTGGAAGGATATGAGTGCGTGTTCGGTTCACGCTTTATTGATGGTGGTTCCATGGAGGAATCGAGCCGGTACAGACTTTTTTTATCCAAAGGGGGGACACTGGCGGCCAATGCCCTTTTAGGCACACGGATGAAGGATATGACCTCAGGGTTCCAGGGATTCCACAGGAGTATTGTTCAGCAATTCCTGGACTATAAGTTTATCTCGAAGGGTCATTTTTATCAGACAGAGTTGAGGTTTTTATTGCGTAAAAAACGGTATGTGGAAGTACCGATTCATTACAGGGCAACAAGTGGGACGGTATCCGGCTATTCGGTATTCAATTCTCTTTATTGTCTTTTGTATTATTGTTTGAATAGAAACACTGGAATTTGAATTGATCAGGGAGATGGGGAATGTTTAAGAGAGTAAAAAAGAGTAAGGCGAGAAGTAAAGGGCTCCCTTGGTCATTTTATCAACGATCAATAAGTGTTGCATTGCAAAATCCCCACATCGTTAAGGCGTGTTTGAAACACGAATTCAAACGGAATATCGGTATGCCGCTGGTGCGCCGTTTTAATCCGCGGCGGTCGGTTTCGCCCGGACTTCTATCGCTGAATATCACCCGACGCTGTAATCTCAATTGCCACATGTGCATACAGCATCGCCATGACCAGGGAGATTCTTCGAACCTGCCCTGGTATGATGGTAGCCAGGACCTGCCTCTGTCTGCCTGGATCGATGTTCTGGATCAGGCGGCTCGTTTTCGTCCGGTTGTCAATGTCATTGGCGGAGAACCGACACTCTATCCCCATTTCAGGGAATTGATCCAGGCCATCGGAGAGCGTAAGCTCTGTTTTGAGGTGACAACCAATGGCCTCCTGCTTACCGGTCTGGCAGAAGAGCTGGTGAGGCAGCGCCCGTTTATTATCTTTGTCTCCATCGATGGTCCTGAAGATGTCCATGACGAGGTGAGGGGACTCAAGGGCTGCTTTCAAAAAGCGACAGAAGGGATCAGGGCTCTTGTTGAGGAGCGAAAAAAGCAGAAAAAAGCCGCCCCATACATTTTCCTGAACTGTACAATCAGCAAGGTCAATCTCGATACAATTGATCAAATGGTTGACTTGGCGGTCGATCTGGGGGTTGATACTCTCCAGTTTCTCCATGTTGTTTTTGATACCAAGTCAAATGTGGATCGGCACAATGATATCTGTACATCCCAGTGGGCCCAGGAACATGGTTTCAACCTCATTGCTCCGTCAATGCCTGAAGGGGAATATTATGAACATCTCCTTACCGAGGAGGATGTGGCTAATCTGACAAAAAAAATAGCACTCATCCGTGAACAGGCCAGAGGTCGGATGGAGCTCAGATTTTTGCCGGATCTGAATTCGGCAAAGTTGGTACCCTATTATTTTAACCTGGATTATCCATTTCCCAAGAGATGTAATTCGTTATGGCTGAGCCAGCGAATCATGCCTGATGGTTCTTTTTCTCCCTGCTTGCATGTGGTTGCCGGTAATATCCAGGAACAATCCCTGTCGGAGATGTGGAATGGTGAACAGATGGGCAACTTCAGGTCCCTTATCGATAAAGATCTGTATCCTGCCTGTGTTCGCTGCTGCAGCCGTTCATTTTGAGGGTCTGTTACACTAATTTCATGATAGACCCTTAATCCGTTTTTAAACTAAAGTTACTGCTGTCCCTATCATGGCCCCGAACCGGTTACATCGTTTTTTCCCTACTCTGGCAGCGACGATCATCAGTCGGTTGGGCCATATCCTTTCCGCTCAGGGTGTCGATTCGATCCTGACTACGCTCTTTCTTCTCTTTCTTGCCTGGAAAAATACAACGCTGTACGGCGAGGTCATCTATGGCGTTGCCCTGGGCAGCGTGGTGGGAACCATTGTCGAGTTCGGTTTGTACCAGTCTGTTGTCGGTCAATTGAGCCGGGCGGAAAAAAAAGAGATCCCTGATATCATTTCGCATACGAGCTACGCAAAAATAGGGCTGCTTTTTCCAGCGCTCATCGGCGCGTGGGGTCTTGCCGCCATCGGCGGACACAATACCGAAATGGCCTGGATTGTTTTTCTGGTCAGTCTGGGATTCGCTCTTGAGGCATTGGCCGAAACATTCTTTGCCGACCTGCGGGTGCGCGGCCGTCAAGACAAAGAGTCCCGCATTCGAATGATAAGCGTCATTCTCGGCTATGGATATGGGTTTGTCAGCGTTATTGCCGGATTTCATCCAATTGCCACAGGTCTGTACAGGGTTGTTGCCGGTGCCACTCGCCTGTTGTTGGGGATGTTCGAGTATGCGAAAAAATACGTACGCCCTTTTCGGCGTTGCAACTGGTCGGCGCTTCCCCAGGTGGTGATGGCCGCTTCAGCGTTTGCCCTTATCAGTGGATTGGGAAATCTGTATAATCAAACCAATGTGTTTTTCATGGGGAAAATGATCGGGGTGCAGAGCGTTGCCCAGTATAACGCCGGTTTAAGCCTGGTCGATCCAGTTTCAAAGATTGTCTCACGGTTTCTCCTTGGCTTGGTGCTCTTTCCCCTCCTGTCTGTGTTATGGGTGAAAAACAGGGAAAAGGGCAGGTACCTGGTTCTTCGAACCGGCCAGTGGCTGCTGGTTTTTGCCTTTCCCATCATGTTCGTCCTTTATTTCTGCAGTGACCTGCTCATGGGATTTATTTATCCTGATCAATTGAGTGATGCGATCTGGATTCAACAGCTCCTGATCTGGGCCATTCCGTTTGCCTTTGGCTCCAATCTTTTTTCCTTTGTTATGATTGTTGCGGGAAAGGTAAGGGTTCTTCTGGTCTTTTCAATTGTTGTCACCCTGACAAATCTCCTGTTAAATGTAATATTTATACCTCTCTGGGGAGTTAGCGGGGGATGTTTTGTTCTTATCCTGACCAAGGCCGCCATGCTGTTGTTTACTCTCACGTTCTGTGTGCGGTGGCTGCATGTTTTTCGGTTTTCTCAGATGTGGTATCCTGTCTGCGTCTCACTTTTCAGCCTGGGAGTATTTTTCCTGTCCAGGATGGCAGTCGGTCTCTATCCCGGTATGGTTATCGCTCTTCTCTTCTATTGTCTGCTTATCTGGAAACCGGGCATGAACTATATCGGCAGACCGCCGCAGGCAGCAGAGTACAATACTGAGTAAAAGAGATGCTGAAAAGAAAGGGTATCCTCCTAAATCTGATACTGATGTTGGCCACAGTTGCTGTGGTTTTTATCCTGCTGGAGGTGATATACAGGGCTCTACTGTTCAGTGAAGTCGAGTTTATGAAGCATCTTCGCAATCCGTCACTGTATGCCGACAGTGATTCAAGCGATGAGTTCTGGAAGCTTCGATTCTCCCTGGGAGGACAGCCCCGGGAATTAAACGACCCACTTGTCGGCCAACTCAGTCCGGAAATAGAATCGGGGAGTTATCGTCATGTTCATGCGGATCAGCTCGGTTCAAGAAGAGCCGTGCTGCTTTTCGGAGACTCCTTTGCCGACTGCGCCACTTCGTCACAGGAGTGTTTCGAAGGGATATTAGCTGATATGCCCGCTTTTTCTCAGAAATACCTTTTGCTTAATTATGGAGTGGGTGGCTTTGGCCTGGACCAGATCTACCTTCTCTATCAGAAGGTGATTGATTTATATGAAGACCCGATAATAATTTTCAGTTTCCTGGACGGCGATATGGACAGGTGTGTGTTATCCATGAGAGAGGGGCAGAAACCGTTTTTTCAACTGGAACAGGGGCAGCTTCAACTCAAGGGTTTACCAATTGAATTTGATCAGGAGCGCTGGTTTACCAATCATCCGCCCAGGATTACCAGCTATCTCTTCCGATTGATACTTCACAATGTGGCCGGTGGTCTTGTCGATGCTAATTCGCCCCTGAACCTGAAAACTAAACAGAAAAAAAAGATCACCGAGGCAATTCTTGTCAAAGTGGCGGAAGACCTGAAAGCTCGTGGTTACAAACATATTTTCCTTGTCTTTGAGGGGTTGCACCGTGTTTGGCGACAACCGTTAAATTGGCGAATAACTTTTTTGGATGAGCTGTTTGCCAAAAGCAATATCAGTCATATATGGGCTCGGAAGGCCCATGAAGATGCAATCGGAAAAGGTGCTTATGAGTATAGGGACTTTATTGTCACCGAAAAGGACCAGCACCCGAATCGTAAAAGTAATGAATTGATTTCCCGGCGGATTCTCAACTGGATTGAATCGGGAGTGACGGACTAAGGGCTTGTAAGGGAATTACATGGCTGATATTGCGTTTGGATTTGGGTTATATTTGAATGTAATGATTGAGAAAAACCGCAGGCGTAGTTGGGCTACGTTGAGGATTTTTCTCAATCATTACATTCAAAGATGGCCCGAAGGCAAGATGTAAGATTAGCCATGTTATTTTTTTACAAGCCCTAAGAAGTGAAGAACTTTTTTTAATATTTTGAAAAAGATTACTCAAGACCATATATCAAACTATAAAAGAGCTGCCCGGTTTGTGGTTTTACCGCTCATCTCTGTCTGTGTGGCCCTGTTTCTGGTTGAAATTGGTCTGCGGTTTTTTTCAGAGAACCTGACTCCAAGTATTAACAGTGTGAAAACATATAGTTATCATGCTAATGTCGGCATAATTACAGCTCGACCAAACTCAACAGTCATTCACCGTAATCCGTGGGTGCACAACACAGTTTCGTATAATGATCTGGGATTCAGGGGAAATAATTGGGAACTCGACTCCATTAAAGATAAACTGCGTATTGCGCTTCTCGGAGATTCATACATAGAAGGGAGAGAGGTGAAAGAGGGTGAGCTTATCTCTTCCGTTCTTGGTGAGCTGCTGGGTGACAACACTGTTGTTATGAATTTTGGATTAAGCGGTTCAAGTCAGGCGGAGCAACTGTTGATCTATAAAAATCTGATCAGGAAATTCAAGCCTCATATTGTGATACATTTTGTTACTGTCTCGAATGATTTTGAAGATAATCTGGGAGAACTATCGCCAAACCAAAATAAAATTTTTCTGGACATAAAGAATGATGATCTGGTGACGATCCCTTTACCGAAACACGTCCAAATAATCTGTTCTGAAGGGATTAGCTGGCTTACGGAAAAAATAACCAACCTCAAGGTTTTCAGGTTGGTTTACTCATTTATTGAGACTGGAAAACAGTTGAACAAACGACAAGAAAACAATCCTGATACCGAACCTGCAGTCACAGTTAAAAAAACCAATTTAAATAAGATAAATGATGTACAACCTCCTGATATAATTAAAGAGAAGAGGGCGGATATGACATTAAGCCGGTTTATGACGCCCAAATATGAAAGCGCCAAGACTGTCATGAAGAAGGCCTTGCTGTATTTACGATCAGAGTGTGAAAAAGATGGTGTCACCTTTATCCTCTCTCATGCAACAGCTTGCTGGACTTTTATGGAGGATGGCGACGAGATCCAGCGAACGAGGAGGAATATGGTCTCGGAACGTTTTAGCTGGTTGGAGAAATTTGCCCACAAACATGGCTTTCACTTCTATGATCTCCAGGAGTCACTTGTAAAACATCAGCATCAGAAAAATCTGGATTCTTCAGATATTCATATTCCATGGGATGGTCATTGGACACCACTTGCCCATCGAATTGTCGCTGAAAAGCTGCATGTATATCTCAACAATTCAATACTTCCTCAAATTCAGGTACAGAAGGAGAGAGAGCCGGTTGAAGTAGCTCACTGAAAGAAAAGAGTGGCTTCTGTTTACGGATTCAGGTTCATGGCAATCATCCGCAAAAATAAAACACTGTTTCTTGTCCTTGGGATCACGTTTCTTGTGTTTCTTTTTGCCCACTGGGACGCAATCAATTCACCCTATGTGATCAATGACGATGTCCGGCAACAGATTTACTGGATGCAGTCATGGCAGGATCCGGAACTCTATCAGGATCATTATCTGACCGACTACTCAAGGCAGTATGTACCCTTAGGTGTAAAAGGGATCTATCGGGTAGCATCCTATTTGGTTAATCCCGTTCAATTCAGTAAGGTGTTGACCGGCTTGCTCTTTTTAACAACCGCAGGCCTTGTCTACGCGTTGGCGGTCAGATTGGGCGGCCGACTGACTGGAGTTGTCACAGTCGGTGTGTTCTATTTCGGACCGTTTCTCGGTGCCATGTCAGGTGGATTGTCGAGGGGATTCGTTTTTCCCTTGTTGCTGCTCTATCTCTTTTTTCTGGCAAGAAATGACAGTAAACGGGCCGCTATTGTCCTGATGATACAGCCACTCTTTAACCCCTACCTCTTTGTTTTATGTCTTGGCACCCACTGCCTGTTTCTCACTCACACATGGTGGAAAATGAGATTTGTGAAACGTGGTGATATGTCCCAACCGGAGGAGAAACATCTGTTGGCAGAAAATGACAATCCGTCTTCCGTGGGCCGCCTGCTGCTTTTTCAGCTTCCTGTTGTCGTCGGCGTTCTTCTCATTGTAGCAATCTATCAAATTTTTAATGTTGCCGACTTTGGAGAGCTGGTTTCAAAAACGGATATGTTCGGCAAGATCGAGTATAGTGCTGCCGGCAGGGTTGAAATTTTTCCGGTACCATCCATCTTTGTTGAATTGATCCGACCTTTTATAGTGTACCTGCCTAAAGGAATTCCTGGAATAGCTGCTTATGTTGCAGGAGTTGCTTTTTTTATCGCTCTTGTTGTACTGGGCTGGCAGAAGGGTAATAAATACAGAAATGTAAAACAGCTGCACATTCTATTCTACCTGGCAATAGCATCTGTTTGTCTCTATTGTATTGCCTATCTGGTCATGCTTGAGTTGTTTTTGCCAAGACGCTACCTGGAGTATTCTCTGGCCGTAATATATTGTCTGTTGGCTGGACTGTTTGTAAGCTCTGCCATTGAGTCACTGGTGGCCGGTCAAAAAAGGATGCTGCTCGGCCTGGTGCTTGTTGTACTTGCGGCAATCAAGTTACAGGGCGCAGGGATCTACGATTACAGAGACCAGACATCTCTGTATCGTTTTTTTCTCTCGACACCTAAAAACAGTATGGTTGCCGGACACCCTGAGCTGATGGACAATGTGATGACATTTTCAAAGAGAAAAGGTTTTGTCACCTTTGAACTCTCTCATACATGGTACGATCAATACTGGCTGACTTTGAAAAAATGGACCAATGATTTCATTTATGCCTACTATTCTGAAGATCCCGAGCAGATCAAACAGTTTTGCAGGACCTATCAAATTGATTATGTTGTCGTCAGGGAGAGTGATTTCATCAATCGAAGATCGGGAGGAACAGGCGGCTATTTTGAACCGTTTGATCAAACAATTACTGATCTTTTAAAAAGGGTCAAGAATTACGCAGCATTGGATGAGCAATTTTTTCCGTCGGTTTTTTATCAAAACGGGGTGAGGGTTATTGCTCCTCTAAAGGCACCATTATAGATCAATGAACCAGCCCGATGGCAATTTAATTTCACAGTTGGTGTCTTCAAGAGATAGACGAATCTTGAAGTGGCTTTCGGAACTTTCTAAAGCGGAAAAAGTTCTCTGTGCGGTGTTCTGTTTAACCTGCTTCCAGTTGGCGACAAAATTCCCCAATATAACCTTGGTGCCGGGGGAGCGGGCAAAGGTGTTCTCCGGCCTGCTCTGTGGAGTGACGCTTTTTGCCCTTATTATTGCAAAGAGGGGAAAAATCCGTCTTAACTCCCCTGAATGGGTTATCTGCCTTACTCTGTCACTGCTGTGTCTTGTGAGCGGACTTTTCAGCGAGGACATGTCATCCTCCCTCTGGCGGGCCTTGATCCTGATTTTTTCAGGAGTTGGCGGTTTCTGGTGCGGCCGTCTGCTGTTCAATCATCCCTTTGCCCTGCTCCTGCTGGCAAGGCTGTG
Organism: uncultured Desulfocapsaceae bacterium; assembly: GCA_964558875.1. GTDB lineage: Bacteria > Desulfobacterota > Desulfobulbia > Desulfobulbales > Desulfocapsaceae > CAZLGM01. The sequence goes on along the minus strand of CAZLGM010000037.1, from coordinate 92 downwards.
TCTGATTGTCCTGATTCCGCTAATCTGTTTGGGAGTGGCGGGATATCATCTCCATGACAATGTTCTCCATTTTGTCGATATTCATAAACACA
>CAZLGM010000036.1:0-18728 GCA_964558875.1 uncultured Desulfocapsaceae bacterium | reverse complement strand
CAGGCGGAAAAATACAGCCCGAGCCACCCACAGGCCCGCAGTTTGGTCAACCAGGAACACCTCCAGGTGGTCAGCCTCAGCCGCCAGTTCCGTCGGGTGGTAAGACTGAACCCACGCCTGCTCAGTTCCAGGTTCCCGGTAAAACCGAACCGGGTGTTCCACCCACCAGTGGCAAGATCCCAACAGGTCCGACAATCAATCAGCTTCATATCAAGATCGAGACTTCTCCAGGCGATCAGCCTTCACCCATTCCCGGCGGTGGTAAGATTCAGCCAACTCCGCCCCAGGTTCCTACATCCGGTAAAACAGAACCTGTTCTACCGTCTCCGGCAGGCGGAAAAATACAGCCCGAGCCACCCACAGGCCCGCAGTTTGGTCAACCAGGGACTACTCCCACTGGTCAGCCCCAGCCTCAAGTACCGTCGGGCGGTAAGACTGAACCGACACCTCCGCAGTTTCAACCACCCGGTAAAACGAACCCCACACTTCCTCCTGGTGGAGGGAAACAGCCTCCTGGACCGCCGGTCTTTCAGATTCCGGGAAAAGGTGGGTTTCCACAGAGTAACAATTTTCCTGTTAACATACCTGAGGTCGATGATTTGCAGGTTAGCATAGGAGAAGAGAACACTGACTGGTATTTAGGTGTTGATGAGCGTCTTAAAAAACATCCGGCCTTTATGGGTGATGTGGACAGATTGATGGAAAAAATACTGGTTTGATAAGATAAATAGAATACTTTAACATATTGTTTTCACACAAAATCTGAAAACGGGATATTCAACAAAAAAGGGCCGCAGTCTGAAAGACTGCAGCCCTTATTATTTTCTGGTGCCGAAGAGAAGACTCGAACTTCCACGGGGATACCCCCACTAGACCCTGAACCTAGCGCGTCTACCAATTCCGCCACTTCGGCAGTGGTGAGGAGAATATGCTTGTTGAATATCTATTTGTCAAGAAAATCTTCTGTACAGTGTGAAAAAAAGAAACAAATGATGGATTATTTTTTTTTACGCTATATGTTGTAGATCGCATTATCGAGCATGCAAATAAAAGGAAAAGTGATGGAGTCCGAGTCGGCCTGAAATCAGATGAACAGGTATTAAAATCGTTCTTAAAGGGGCCGTTGAAAATTCGGTTCAGGTTATATGCAAATCTATCGGGAACTAGAAAAAATAGAAAAACCGTTTCAACATGCCTGTGTAACGATCGGCAATTTTGATGGTGTTCATCTCGGCCATCAATTGCTGTTTACCGAGGTTGTTCAAAGGGCACATCGATCCGGTGGTACCTCCATTGCTGTTACCTTCAATCCTCACCCTCTGCAGGTCCTGCGTTCAGAAGGAATCAAGCTCATCTCCAACTGCGATCAGAAGGCTGAACTCATTGATATGGCCGGCCTGGATGTATTGATCATTGTGCCGTTCACCAAGGAAGTTGCCTCCATGGGAGCTGAGGAATTTGTTGATGATTTTTTTGTTGGACAAATCGGGGTCAAGGAGTTGGTAGTTGGCTATGATTATGCGTTCGGCAAGGGAAGGAAAGGCAATATTCAGTTTCTTCGAGAACAGGGAACAGCAAAAGGGTTCTCCGTATCGGTTGTCGAGGCCCATTATGAAAACTCCATGCTGGTCAGCTCGACGAAAGTACGGGAATTGGTAACAGAAGGACGGATGGTCGACGCTGCCAAGCTGCTGGGCCGGCCATACCAGATCCGTGGTGTTGTCCAGGTGGGTAAGCAGCGTGGAAGCAAGGAAATTGGTTTTCCAACGGCGAACCTTTGTATTGATGAAGAAGATCTGGTACCGAAAATCGGTGTGTATGTAACCCAGGTTATTTGCGATGGCAAATGCTACGGTGGTGTGCTCAATATCGGATATAATCCGACTTTTGGAGATGAGAAGTTGGTCGCAGAAACCCATATCTTCGATTTTGATCGTAACATCTACGGCAAACCCATAAAAATCAATCTGCTCAAATTTCTTCGCCCGGAAAAGAAGTTTGCTTCCGTTGCCAAGCTTGCCGCTCAGATCGGTCGGGACGCGGATCAGGCCAAACTGGTTCTTGCCAATCAGGAGCAGGAATTGACGCTTTCCTGTTTCGAAAAATACAATCGGTAGCAGCAGCTGTTTGTGTCAACTATCCCGGATCATTTACAATCGATCTCCCATTTGTTGTTCACTTCTTTTTTTCTTGCAAGTATGGGGAAGGTGCCTATAGTGTAGACGCCCGTTTGGGGTTGGAAAGATTCGAGGCCTTTTATATCTTTCTGGCCGGGTGGTGCAACAGGTTCATCCCGTCAATAATGATCCCAGGACTGTCATGTTTTTCTGCTTGGAAAATAAAACCTGAAGTCTGGAAACAATTCGTTGAATTGAGGAAAAAATATGTCTGAAGAATTAAAAGAAGATTTGAATCTTGTCATAAAAGAGTTGGAAAAGAAGTGTGAAGAATTCCCGGATAATGTCATGGCCCATCATCACCTTGGTCTGGTTTATCTAAAAGCCGGGAAAGTGGTCGAGGCCAAAAAATCTCTGGAAAAAGCAATCGAGCTGGATCCGTGGGCGGTTGAGAGCCTGGTGAACCTCGGTGCGATCTATTTTGGTCAGGGAGATCTTGATAAAGCACAGGAACTCAATGAACAGGTCATCAAGGTAATACCGGAAGCAGCCCAGGCCCATGCCAACCTCGGCCTGATCTATCAGCAGCGGAATCAGTTGGAAGAGGCGATTGAGAGTTATGATAAAGCAATTCAACATGATCCGAAACTGGCTACTGCCTGGATGAATCTCACCTCCGTGTTGACCATGAAAGGCGAGGATGAACGTGCCTTGAAAGCCGCCAGGAAAGGCGTTGAATTGGAACCGGAATCTGGCCTTGCCTATAATAATCTGGCTGTGGCTCTGTACTTCAGTGAGATGTTCACAGAGGCGGCTGAAGCGATGGATAAGGCAAAATCATTTGAATACTCAGTTGATCCGAACTTTGCTGCCAGTCTCAAGGAAAAGCTGGCGTAAAGGAGGGGTCTGGTCAAGTGAGTAAAAATCCAGTAGTAACAAAAAAGCCATGGTGCCCCTTTTGTGGTCTCGATGTTAAGAAGGCCGTCAATCTATCCTCCAGGCAGCTCAACGAGTTCAAGGTGGGCAACTGCGATTGCGGGGCTGTGTATACATGCGATCCAACCGGACATAATATCGGCTCGGCTATAGTTGAGAGCCTTGTCTATGCCTGCGGCGATAATTGGGATTTCGCCTGGGAATTGATTCCTGAGGATGATTATCTGACAGGCCGGATCGAGAATTATGATGAGGAAACACACCAGGTTGTCGAAACCAGAAATGTTGATGGCCGTTTTGTCCGAGGGGTACTCTATTTTGTCCGACTCCATACTGAAATCGCCGAGATTGCCAAGCGGTTCAGAGATAAACAGGAAACGGCCTCATCAGAGACCGAAACTACGTTGGAGCAGGCAAAAAAGAAAACAGCCGATATGGAAGTGACTGTCGACCCTGACCGTAAACCCCAAAAAGCAAATAAGCGATTGGTTAAAAAGCTGATTCTGGAGCAGGATGCCGATGAGCTTGCCAAACTGTGCTTAGATGATAAGAAAACCATGCGTTTGATGCAGCGGCTGCTGTACACGCCAATCGAAGAGGAGCGCTGGGCGGTTGCCTGGACCATCGGCCAAGTCTGTAAGCGAGTGGCATCAAAGCAGCCGGGGCAGGTATCAGAGTTTCTTCATCGACTTTTTGAGGCCTGTTCCGATTCTGCCGCTTCTCCCTGGGGAATGATTGAGACCATTGGTGCCATCATCGGCGGCCGTCCTGATGTCTTCGGGGCCTTTACCCAGTACCTGTTGAATTATGTTTCCGAAGAATCAACCCAGGTGCAGACGGTGTGGGGTATGGCAGAGATTGCTAAAACAAGGCCGGATCTGATCCGCACAACACCTTTTTATTCTCTTTTTCACTTTCTGAACCATCCAAATCCCGCCATGAGGGGACAACTGGCACGTCTTCTTGGACGAATCCAGGCGAGTGAGGCACTGATGCAGTTGATGGGTCTGAGCAATGATAATGAAGAGCTGGTGATCTGGGAAGAGGGAAAACCTGTGCGTACAACTGTCGCCAAAGAGGCCGCCAAAGCTGTAGCCTTGATCCATGGAGGAAAACCTGAATCCGTGAGCATTTGATAGTGCTGTAGCTTCGTTTGATTTAACCGTCCGATAATAGTGAACTATATCGGACGGTTAAATCAAACGAAGATGCAGTGCTAGCGAATGCCCCGAAGGGCGAGTTTTCTTTTTGGTTAAAACAAATTAATCAAGTAATCTTTTATTATATCTAAAGATATTATTAAGCTAAATATTAATATCCGTCACGGATTCAGGGAAAAGATAAATGAAAAAAGACAAGCAGACTGAACCACAGAAGGAAGAAAGTAAAGATCCAGTTGAGAATGACTATAATGCCGGCAAACGTTTTCTGGAAAAAGGCGAACTGAGTCAGGCGGCACTCTCTTTACACAATGCGCTGCTTGGCTACGAAGAGCGGAACGATCAGAACGGTGTAGCCAATGCCAGCAACCAGCTGGGCAATGTCTGTCTACAGAGTGAGGAGTTTGAGAAAGCCCAACTCCATTATCAGCGGGCTTGGGATATCTGTGAAAAAGAAAACGACCAGATGAGTCTGATCAGCCTGCAGAAACAGTTTGTTCTTGTGTATCGTGGGATAAAGCAGTATGACAAGGCTATTAACGGCTGTCTGGAATTACTTGACACGTATTCGACCAATAATGATCCGGCAAACAGCGTCAATATCTTAGAAGATCTTGCTGAAATCTACCTGGAAAACGGCAATCCGAGTAAAGCTGCCGATACCTACTCGATGATCGCCTCAATACACGCAAGCTTTAAACATGACTCGATCGCTGAAAGCTTCAGGAAAAAAGCCCAAGCGCTCCTGGATTCCCAGTAATCGTGTTGGATCTGTTAATGGATGCAGGTTGAGCAATCGTTAAGTCTGATAACTGATGGATTATTAGAACCGTCAGAACAAAAAGAAATGTTCACAGGAATTATACAGGGAACCGGCAAACTGTTATCCAAGCGGAGAATTGGCGGCGGAGTGGCTTTTGAGCTTGAAGCCGGATTTGAACTGAGTGATCCCGAAGAGGGTGAGTCCATAGCTGTGAACGGTGTCTGCTTGACCGCCTACGACATGCGAGACAACCGGTTCATGGTTGATGTCTCCCCTGAGAGTCTCTCTCGCACCACTCTCGGGTCGCTGGGGGTTGGCGACATTGTTAATATGGAGAGAGCCCTGCAGCTTTCCGACAGGCTCGGCGGTCACCTGGTTTCCGGACACGTCGACTGCGTCGCTCAGGTTCAAGAGAGAAAACCCAGCGGTGATTACACGATTTATACCTTCTCCCTTCCGAAAAAATTCGATCGATATATCATTGAGAAGGGATCCGTGGCTATTGATGGGGTCAGTTTGACAGTGAACAGTTGCCATGAGGGGTTATTTTCTGTATCTATAATTCCCCATACTTTGAAGGTGACAACCTTTGACCGGCTGCAAAGCGGCCATTCAGTGAATATTGAGGTTGACATCATCGGTAAATATGTGGAGAAGCTGCTCCTGGTAAAGGACACCGGTGAACAGGGTCGGGAGGATTCGGTCATCAATCCGGCATTTCTGGCAAAACATGGATTTTTAAAGTAAACCTGAATTCGTAACAAAAATGGAAAATTCCTTTCTGTCGCGTATCTGGGAATTTTAGCTGAAACGAAGTGAGCATTATGACAGTCAGTCCAATAAAAGAGGTCCTGGAAGATATCAAGGCCGGGAAAATGATTATTCTGGTCGATGATGAGGATCGGGAAAATGAAGGTGATCTTTGTATGGCAGCCGAGTTCGTAACGGCTGATCACATCAATTTCATGGCAAAATACGGTCGCGGACTGATCTGCCTGACCATGAGTGCCGATCTGATCGAAAAACTTGAGCTACCGATGATGGTGACAGATAATCAGTCGCCTTACGGTACCGGTTTTACCATTTCTATAGAGGCCAGGACCGGTGTTTCAACCGGTATCTCGGCTGCGGATCGGGCTCGCACCATCCAGGTTGCCGTCGATCCGGAATCGGGACCTCGGGATTTGATCAGCCCGGGGCATATTTTCCCGCTCAAAGCCCGTGAAGGAGGAGTGCTGGTACGCACCGGACAGACGGAAGGCTCCGTTGATCTGGCAAGACTTGGTGAATTGACAACCGCTGGAGTGATCTGTGAGATCATGAATGAAGATGGCACCATGTCCCGTATGCCGGATCTGGAAAAATTTGCCAAAGAGCATGACCTGAAGATTGCCACTATAGCAGATCTGGTTGCCTACCGTCTCAGACAGGATTTGTTGGTCCACCGGATGGCCGAGGCACGGATTCCCACCGAGTTTGCCGGTGAATTTAAGGCGGTTGTCTATACCAATGATGTCGATTCCCACGAACATCTTGCACTGGTCAAAGGTGAATTTGATTCGGAGAAACAGGTGCTGGTGAGAGTCCACTCGGAATGTCTTACAGGTGATGTTTTTGGTTCAGCCCGTTGCGACTGTGGTCTGCAGCTCAATGCCGCCATGCGGATGATCGATCAGGAGGGAAGCGGTATCATCCTGTATATGCGTCAGGAAGGCAGGGGGATTGGTCTGGTCAATAAGCTCAAAGCGTATAACCTGCAGGATGAAGAAGGGATGGATACTGTTGAGGCCAATCTCAAGCTTGGTTTTAAGGCGGATCTACGTGATTATGGTATCGGGGCTCAGATTCTCCGAGACCTTGGTGTGCGCAAGATGGGATTGTTAACCAACAATCCGAAAAAGATTGTTGGCCTTGAAGGATACGGCCTGGAAGTTGTCGATCGTTTTCCCATTGATGTTGGTGCCGGTGAGCAGAACAAGGAATATCTGCAATGCAAACGAGACAGAATGGGACACCTGATTGAGGTTGATGAATAAGCGCTTTTTTCGTTGACGGTTGTACGCAATAATAACGGTGAACTACTGTGTAAGCAGGAGAATTGAATACTGAACTGGTGATAAGATGGCAAACATTATTGAAGGAAATTTAAAGGCCGACGGCAAGAAATTTGGAATTATCGTTTCCAGATTTAATTCATTTATTTCTGAAAAACTCCTTGATGGAGCGCTCGACTCGCTGCTGCGCTCCGGTGCAAGGGATGAAGACATCGATATCGCCTGGGTTCCCGGTGCCTTTGAAACACCGCTTGTGGCCAAAAAGATGGCCACTTCCCAGAAGTACGATGCCCTGATCTGCCTTGGCGCAGTTATCAGAGGGGCCACTCCCCACTTTGATGTAGTTGTGAACGAAGTTTCAAAAGGAGTCGCTCAGGTGAGCCTGGAAAGTGGAATACCGGTCCTGTTTGGTGTTTTAACCACAGAGACCATCGAACAGGCCATTGAGCGGGCCGGCACCAAAGCCGGGAATAAAGGCGCTGAAGTGGCTGTCGCCGCTATTGAAATGACCAATCTGGTTGATTCGCTGGCGTAAACAAGAGACGAAAACAAACCGCTTCACTACTTCATGGGAATCCGTCGGAAATCAAGAGAAGCTACCCTCCAGTTTCTCTTTCAGGATGACTTTGTCTTGAAACAGGTGTCTCCTGGTCAGGGCCTGGAAGACCGGTTTGCCGATTTCTGTACCCTCTACCATGTAAGTAAGAAGGCCCGGCCATACGCTTTTTCCCTGTTGCAGGGTATTATGGAAAGCTGCTCGCAGATTGACAGGCTCATTGAAGCTAATGCCCGCAACTGGCGATTGTCCCGTCTCTCCATTACCGACAGGAACCTGCTTAGAATTGCTGTCTATGAGATGGTCTATTGTGATGATGTGCCTGACCAGGTAGTGATCAATGAGGCCCTTGAAATAGCCAAACGATTCGGTTCTGATGATTCACCACCTTTTATTAACGGTGTTCTGGACGGAGTCAGGGCCAGCCTGCAATCCGGTAGTGGGGAAAACCAAACCGAAACCGATTGACGGGTCTGGTTTTACATGTGTTCCACGGGTGTTGACTGGCGTGAAGCCTTAGACTGATGATCTGGATTGTCGGTATCTTGCCTTTTTTTCATTATCCGAGTACAAGACGTGCTTGAAAAGCAGTCTGACAGTATTATGTAACAGATCTATGTAGGATCAACGATCATGCTGACGACAGAGCTCTGTTGTTGATCTCCATTTTATAACAATACCGGAAACATGGCTCAGACGACTCAAAAAAGCGGACCACCCTTTAAGCAGGAGGCTGTTGCGATCCTGGGGATGTTTGCCGCTATTTTTATTTTCATATCGATCATCTCCGCCGATATCGGAGTCGAGAACAACTGGTGCGGCGAGGTCGGCCGGGTCACAGCAGAGTTCATGGTCGGATTTACCGGCTGGGGAGCATACTTTCTGGCTGGATTGCTTCTTGTTTTTTCCATTCTTTTTTTCAGCCCGAAAAGGATGTCGTTTGAGAGATTGCCTCAAATCACCGTCGGCTTAAGTGGTGCCGTTATTGCCTCTTGCGGTCTGCTTTCCTCCCTGTCTATTCAGAATAAAGAGTTATTCGAGTCCGGTGGCTTTATTGGCAAGACCGTGTTTGCCATGTTGAAATCCGTTGCCGGAGAGATCGGCACCGTTTTGATACTGGTGCTGGTCCTGCTGATCGGTGTTATGCTGGCAACCCAGTTCTCACCGTACCAACTTATTTCCGTCATCGGCCGTTTTATCAAGTGGCTTGGACGGTTGTTCCTCTCGGCGCTTGGACTTGCCGGACGAGGGGTAAAACAATCTGTTGCTAAAACCAGGGAAAAAAGAAAAGCAGCGGCCGCTACCAAAAAGCAAAAGGTCCGCAGGCTGGGCAAACGTGGTCCGGTTCTTGACCAATCTTCGAGCTCCACCTCCACCCCTCCGGTAGTAAAGGAACTTCCCCAGGCATTGGATGATGAGGATGGAGAAGGGAAATTTTCCATGCAGCCCGTTGCCCGTGGCGACTGGGAACTGCCGCCTCTGTCGATTCTGGTGAGAAAGAATCAGAAAATTGAGAAGGTTGATAAGGAAGTTTACTATCGCATCTCGAAAAAACTTGAGCAGAAATTAAAGAACTTCGGTGTTTCGGGAAAGGTGGTCGGTATTTCTCCCGGACCTGTGGTGACCACATACGAATATTCTCCTGCACCCGGGATCAAGATCAATAAAATCGTTGGTCTGGCCGATGATCTTGCCTTGGGACTCAAAGCCAAATCCGTGCGGGTTATCGGCTCTGTTCCCGGCAAAGCTGCTCTGGGTATAGAGATTCCCAATGAGCAGCGGCAGATCGTTTATCTGCGTGATATGCTTACTTCGTCCAGTTACCGTCGGATCAATACCAAACTCAGCATTGCTCTGGGGCTTGACGTTGCCGGAAATCCCAGCGTTGCGGATCTTGCTAAAATGCCGCATCTGTTGATAGCAGGAGCAACTGGCGCAGGTAAGAGTGTAGCCATCAACACCATGATTGCCTCCATCCTTTTTAATGCGACTCCGGCCGAGGTTCGGTTCCTGATGATTGATCCCAAGCGAATTGAGCTTTCCGGCTATGAGGGCATTCCCCATCTGCTGCATCCCGTGGTTGTCGAGCCGAAACTGGCCGCCCGTGCCCTCCAGTGGGCTGTTCATGAAATGGAACGCAGGTATAAACTGCTTGAAGAGGCCAAGGTGAAAAATTTCGATTCGTATAACGAATCTTCAGAAGAGAAGCTGCCCTATGTGGTTGTCATTGTCGATGAGCTGGCGGATTTGATGATGGTCGCTTCAAAGGATGTGGAAACATCCATCGCCAGGCTGGCACAGATGGCAAGAGCTGCAGGAATCCATTTGATTATTGCGACCCAGCGGCCTTCAGTTGATGTATTAACCGGGTTGATCAAAGCCAATTTCCCAACACGTATCTCCTTTAAAGTCTCTTCCAAAGTGGACTCCAGAACTATTCTCGACATGATGGGAGCGGAACACCTGTTGGGGGACGGAGACATGCTCTTTCTGCCGCCGGGCAGCTCAGTTCTCAAGCGGATCCACGGTGCCTATATCTCTGAATCGGAAACCCATCGGCTGGTCTCTTTTCTAAAAGGCCAGGGAGGAGCAGGCTACGATGAATCGATTATCGAAGAGGTTGTGAAGCAGCAGACAGCGGCTGATTCCGGCTCCGGTGAAGAAGTCGATGAACGATATGATGAGGCGGTTGCCGTTGTGACCGAGTCGGGACAGGCATCCATCTCCATGTTGCAGAGACGGTTAAGAGTCGGATATAACAGGGCGGCGCGCATGATTGAAATGATGGAAGCAGAAGGTGTGGTCGGCCCTCAGGATGGTGCCAAACCCCGGGAGGTCTTAGTGAGGAATACCTACGACTAAACCCGCTTCATTAGTTCAACTTAACAAATTCATTAGAATAAATTTTCTTGACTTTTAGCAATTCTCAAACTATATCTGAGCGCAGGGAAAAATGAGCCGTCATTCATTTGATCCCTGTTCTTCGGGCACAAAAAGAACTGTTTGACAAACCAGGCAGTTATGCATTTTCTTGTTGATTTTGCTCCGGCATTGTTTTGCGTTGCAGTGCTGAGGCATCTTTATTGTGAGTGGTTTTTGTAGGTGGAATTGACCCTATTTAATATGTAGGTGTCGTAATAGTTAAAACAAACCGAGGAGGTAGTTTAATGCCAAGTTATGTAGATCCTGAGAAGTGTGATGGATGCAAAGGTGGCGACAAAACCGCGTGTATGTACATTTGCCCCAATGACCTTATGGTCCTGAACGTTGAATCAATGTTGGCTTACAATCAGGAGCCGGATGCATGCTGGGAGTGTTATTCTTGTGTGAAAATTTGTCCGCAAGGTTCCATTTTTGTACGTGGTTATGATGACTTTGTACCCATGGGTGGCCAGGTTCATCCAATGAGAAGTGCTGATTCCATTATGTGGACCGTTAAGTTCCGCAATGGCAACATGAAGCGCTTCAAATTCCCTGTCCGTACAACCGCTGAGGGTGCTGCCAATGCTTATGTTGGTGAGAAGGGCGCCAATCTCGACGACGAATGTCTGCTCCTCGAGAGTGATCTTCCAACTCCCAAGTAAGTTGCGAAAGAGTTGAAACTGCAAAACAAATCTTTAGATGAATAAGGAGATGTAAATATGGCATTACCGAATAAACCAAAAGGCGAACTCGCAGCTGTTGTTGATCCGGAGATCGTCGAACACGATGTGGACGTACTGATTGTCGGTGGTGGTATGGCTGCCTGTGGTACCGCTTTCGAAATCAAGAAGTGGGCCGACGACGACCTGAAAATTATGCTTGTTGACAAGGCGTCTCTTGAGCGCTCAGGTGCTGTTGCTCAGGGCCTTTCCGCTATTAACACCTACATTGGTGAGAATCCAATTGAAGATTACGTTAAGATGGTTCGTAACGACCTGATGGGCGTTATCCGCGAGGATCTGGTATATGACCTCGGCCGTCACGTTGACGAGTCTGTTAAGCTGTTCGAAGAATGGGGACTGCCCGTTTGGAAGAAAGATGCCGACGGCGAAAACCTCGACGGTGCCAAGCCTGCTCCGACTCTGCGTGAAGGTGGTACCCCGGTACGTACCGGTAAATGGCAGATCATGATCAATGGTGAGTCTTATAAGTGTATCGTTGCCGAGCCTGCGCGTACCGCTCTTGGTGAAGATAATATTCTTGAGCGTTGTTTCATCGTTAAGATGCTGCTCGACAAGAATAAGCCGAATCAGATTGCCGGTGCTGTTGGTTTCTCCACCCGTGAGAACAAAGTACACGTCTTCCGTTGCAAGACTGCCGTGGTTGCCTGTGGTGGCGCGGTTAATATCTTCCGTCCGCGTTCTACCGGTGAGGGTAAAGGACGTGCCTGGTATCCGGTATGGAACGCTGGTTCCACCTACACCATGTGTATGCAGGTCGGTGCCACACTGACCATGATGGAAAACCGCTTCACGCCTGCCCGTTTTAAAGACGGCTACGGTCCTGTCGGAGCCTGGTTCCTGCTGTTTAAAGCCAAAGTACAGAACGGTCTTGGCGAGTTTTATGCCAACGCTGACTCCGCAAAAGAAGAGCTTGAGAAGTTCATGCCCTATGGTGCTTCTCCGGTTACCCCGACCTGTCTGCGTAACCACTTGATGGTTAAAGAGTTTAAAGAGGGTCGTGGCCCGATCTATATGGCTACAGATGTTGCTCTCAACGCTTTCATGGATGAGCGTCGTGAAGCTGGCTGGGACGAGAAGAAACTGAAGAAATTCTGGAAACATCTCGAGTCTGAGGCCTGGGAAGACTTCCTGGATATGTCCGTTGGTCAGGCTGGTCTGTGGGCCGGTATGGATGTCGAGCCTGAGAAGGTCGGTTCCGAAATCATGCCCACTGAACCGTATATGCTCGGTTCTCACTCCGGTTGCTGCGGTATCTGGACTTCCGGTCCTGAGGAAGACTGGGTACCTTCAATAGACGGACCCCGTTCCCATCAGTTCAAGTGGGGCTACAACCGTATGACCACTGTTGACGGTCTGTTCACCGCCGGTGATGGCGTTGGCGCTTCCGGTCATAAGTTCTCCTCCGGTTCCCACGCTGAAGGTCGTATCGTTGCTAAGCAGATGGTTAAATTCTGCCGTGACAACGCCGACTTCACACCTGAGCTCAAGCAAACCGCTCAGGAACTGGCCGATGAGATTTACGCACCGGTTAAGCGTTATCATGAGTTTGTTGGCGTTTCAACTGCTGCCGATGTTAACCCCAACTACTGTAAGCCTGCCGGTCTGATGATGCGTCTGATGAAGGCTACCGATGAGTATGGTGGCGGTGTTGCGACCTTTTATATGACTTCCGGTAAACTCTTGAACATCTGTCTCGACCTCCTCCGCCTCATGCGTGAAGATGCCGAGAAGATGGCTGCCGGTGACCTGCACGAATTGATGAGAGCTTGGGAAAACTACCATCGTATCTGGTGTGTAGAGACCCATATCCGTCACATCGAGTTCCGTAAGGAATCTCGTTATCCGGGCTTCTATTACAGATCCGATTATCCGACCTGTGATGATGAGAACTGGAAGTGTTTTGTCAACTCCACCTACGATCCTGAGACCAAGGAATGGAAGTGTGAGAAAGTAGAAAACACCAATATCGTTGAAACCGATCCCTGGCTGTAATCAGCTTGGATTGTAACAATTGATGGCAGTATGAAAATCTCCAGGAGTCTTGCGCTCCTGGAGATTTTTTCTATGTGCCGGCGGTTTCTGTTTCAGGTTTTCCGTTTCAACAGGTTGTCATCCGCCATGGTGTGGAGCTGAAAACCTGAATGAAAAACCGAAGGTTTAAACACGATAGCACTGAGAAAACTCAGACGAAAGTTGAAGAATTAACAATGGAGGAAAGGTATGACTGACGAGCAAGGCACCAATGGTGCAATTTTGGTCGTAGGCGGAGGAATCTCCGGGCTGACAACAGCCCTTGAGGCCGCCGAGGTCGGAAATGATGTGTTCTTAATTGACAAGAACCCCTATTTTGGCGGTCGTGTAGCACAGCTGAACCAATATTTTCCCAAGCTGTGTCCCCCCAGTTGCGGCCTGGAAATCAATTTCCGCAGGATAAAAGACAATCGTAAAATTCGTACCTACACGATGGCGACCGTTCAGTCTGTCAGTGGAGGCCCGGGCAATTATGAGGTGACTCTGGAACTCGCTCCCCGTTATGTCAACTCCAATTGTACGGCGTGCGGTGATTGTGAGGCTGCCTGTCCCGATGAGATCGACAACGATTTCAATTTCGGAATGGATAAATGTAAAGCCGCTTATCTGCCCCATGAAATGGCATTTCCAAGACGTTATGTAATAGCCAAAGACGCACTTTCTGCAGACGGAGCCGAGGCGGTGAAAGCGGCCTGTAAGTACAACGCTGTTGATCTTGATATGCAGGCGGAGACCGTCACCATCCAGGTAGGCTCAATTGTCTATGCCACAGGCTGGAATCCCTACGATCCCACCAAGATGGATAATCTGAAGTTCAACGAATCCGATGCCGTCGTTACCAACATGATGGTTGAGCGTATGGCTTCCGAGAACGGCCCGACAGGTGGTGCCATCGTCAGGCCCGGTGACAACAAAGAGATCGAATCCATTGCCTTTGTTCAGTGTGCCGGATCCCGCGATGAGAACCATCTGGAATACTGTTCATATATCTGCTGCATGGCTACCTTTAAGCAGATGACCTATGTTCGTGAGCGGTATCCTGAAGCTAAAATCTATGTGTTCTATATCGATCTTCGAACACCTGGAAAATATGAGAAATTCCGCGAGAAGCTGATGGCTGATGAAAACGCTACCTTCATCAAAGGCAAAGTGGCAGAGATCACTCCTGAGGCTGATGGCGGCGTCACTGTGGTTGCCGAGAATGCGGTTACCGGTGAGAAGGTCAGCCAGGCTGTCGACATGGCGGTCCTTGCAACCGGAATGCAGCCTACTTCGGCCATTACCGCACCCGCGGAGGGTCTGAGTATGGATGATAACTCCTTTATCGTTTCAGATTTTGACAGTGGAATTATCGCAACTGGTTGTGCCAAGAAAGCTGGTGATGTTGTATCATGCACCCAGTCGTCAACTGCTGCAGCTCTTAAAGCTATTCAAGTTTCCAGGAGGTAAAGATCAATGGATAAAAAAATCTGCACATATGTATGTACCGGTTGCGGGATTGGCGACGCCCTCAATATGGAGGCGCTTGCCGGGGTTGTAACCGATGAGATGTCCATGGAGTGCAAGGAGCATTCCTGCCTCTGTGGAGAAGAGGGAAGAGCCCTGATTGAAAAGGATCTGGGTGATGACGGTGTGAATACCGTAGTAATCGGTGCCTGTTCACCGCGTGTCATGCAGAAGGAATTTGATTTCGGCGATGACAAGATCACTGTACGTGCCAACCTGCGTGAGCAGGTAGTCTGGGCGGAAGTCAAGCCTGGTGAGGAAGAAGAGCCCCACGAGGAGGCTGCAGAATTCTTAAATGAAACGGCCCAGGACTATATGCGTATGGCCTGTACCCAGGCCCAGAAGACCGAACTGCCTGAACCGTATCAACTTGAGGTGCTCACCAATAAAATTTTGGTAATGGGTGGTGGTATTGCCGGACTTACTGCGGCAAAGGAAGCTGCGGCCACCGGATACGATGTCACCCTGGTTGAAAAAACCGATAAGCTCGGTGGTAAAGCTCTTGGCTGGACCAAGCAGTTTCCGACCAAAGCACCTTATGCCGAACTCGAAGACCCATCAATTGCTGAACTGCTTGCTGAGGTTGAGGCAGCAGATAATATCGAGGTGAAGTTGGAGACGGAGGTTGCCCGAATCGCCGGAGCGCCTGGAGATTTTGCTGTCACATATAAGGCTGCCGGAGAAAAAACGGAGTGGGATGCCCCGGCCAAAGTCACCGTCGATGAGCAGGAGAAGATCGAAAAAGGTGAAATGGAGGATCCCAATGACGGCCTTCAGGGGTATATGGAAGAAAATCCCGAAGCAGAGAAATTCGGTGCGGTGGTATTAGCCACCGGTTGGATTCCAGCTGATGTCTCTCAATATGAACATCTCGGTTATGCGGACAACGACAAAGTCATCACCAACGCTGAATTTGAGCGAATGGTGAAGGAAGGCAGCCTGGACGGTGTTAACTCCGTGGCCTTTGTCATGAGTCCCGGTGGTGATGAACACGACCAGGATTTCCCGTACTGTAACTCAATTACTTCTATGGTTGCCTTGAAGCAGGCCAAGTATATCCGGGAAAACAACACTGATGCCAAGGCCTATATTCTCTATCAGCATATGAGGACACCCGGCCACATGGAAATGTTCTACAAAGGTATCCAGGCAGATGATGGTATTTTCATGACCAAAGCCTCCGTCACCTCTGTAGAGTCTGCCGGTACTGGCTGCAAAGTTACAGCCAAAGATACCCTGCTGGGCGAAGACCTCGACCTGGCCGTTGATCTGGTTGTTCTGGCTGCCGGTATGGAACCGACTACCTTGCACGATGACACTATCAACCTGGCCTATCGTCAGGGTCCTGCTTTTCTTGACCTTGATCTTTTTGATGGATATGCAGATTCACACTTTATCTGTTTCCCATACGAGACAAGAAGAACAGGTGTATATGCCTGCGGCGGTGTCCGCAAGGCCATGACAATGGAAGAATCCATTGATGATGCCACTGGCGCGGCGCTCAAAGCCATTCAGTGTATTGAATCAATTGATCGCGGTGTGGCGGTTCATCCACGCTCAGGAGATGCAACCTATCCGGACTTCTTCATGCAGCGTTGTACTCAGTGTAAACGATGTACAGAGGAGTGTCCGTTCGGTGCGCTTGACGATGATGAAAAAGGAACACCGCTGCCCAACCCGACCCGCTGCCGTCGCTGTGGTACCTGTATGGGTGCCTGTCCCGAACGGATCATCGGTTTCAAGGATTACAATATCGACCTGATCGGCTCCATGATCAAGTCTGTAGAAGTTCCGGAAGACGATGACGATAGATTGCGTGTCGTAATCTTTGTCTGCGAAAATGATGCCTATCCGGCACTCGATATGGCCGGTATGCGGAGAAACGGCATTAACCACATGATTCGTTTTATACCGGTTCGCTGCCTCGGTTCTGTGAATATGGCCTGGATTCGTGACGCGCTTTCAGCCGGTATGGATGGAGCCATGCTCCTGGGCTGCAAGTACGGCGATGACTACCAATGTCACTTTGTCAAGGGTTCTGAAATTGCCAATACCCGTATGGAGAACATCGGCGATACCCTGTCAACCCTTGGTCTCGAATCTGAGAGAGTAGTGGCGGAACAGGTAGCGATTACCGACTACGATAAGATTCCACAGATCGTCAATGACTTTGTGGAAGAGATTGTCGAAATGGGACCGAATCCTTTCAAAGGCTTCTAATCCACGCTATACATTTTGGTGATTCGGCCTCCCTGGCCGAATCACCTTAAAGATTTGTTTTTTATATTGGTCATTATGCAGGAGGAGCGAATATGAAAGTCCAACCTGATTTAGAGTTTATCAAGTACTTGAAAGGAGCGGGGGGAGACACACTGAAGAAATGCTACCAGTGTGCTACCTGTTCGGTTATCTGTCCGCTGTCATCGGACGCCAAACCGTTTCCCCGTAAAGAGATGATCTGGTCCCAGTGGGGGATGAAGGATCAGCTGGTTGCCGACCCTGATGTGTTTCTCTGTCATCAGTGTGGTGATTGTACTGCCTACTGTCCTCGGGGTGCCAAGCCGGGTGACGTTCTTGGTGCTATCCGTGCCTATGCCTATACCCATTACGGTTGGCCGGGCGGTTTGGCTAAGCTGGCTTCAAGCGCCAAAGGATTGCCGATGCTGATAGCCATTCCGGCCATCATCATTCTTGTCATGTGGTTTATTTCCGGCGGTATGTCGCTTCCCAGTGCAGAGGCTTTTCATCATCACGGCTACCAGCAGTTTTTCGGTCATTGGGATTTTAAATGGCTGTCTAAAAACGTTGCCTTCATTGACCTGATCATGCTGCCCGCAGTTGGTCTGGCGATTTTTGCCGCTTACAGGGGTGTGTCGACCATGTGGAAGCAGATGGTTGCCAATTCCGGAATGAACGCTGAGTTCAGACCGTCCGCCGGACAGTTTGTTAAAGATTTTCTTTTTCCTTCTATCAAAGAAATCATTGATCACAAGCGGTTTCAGGAATGTGGTGAGAATCTTGACCGGGCCAAAGGGCATAAGCCGTTGCTGCTTGCCTTTATCGGTCTGTTCATCGTTACGGCCTATTCGATGTTTGTTAATGATGTCCTAGGACCGTTTTTCCCTAGTCTCCATGGGCCGATGGCTATCTGGAGTCCTGTGAAAATACTGGCGAATGTTTCGGCAATTGCCATGATCTACGGGATCTGGGTTCTTTGGAGTTCCAGGGCTAAAACGGAAAAAGAGAACAATATTGATGGAACCTTTTACGACTGGTTTCTGATCTGGGAGATCATGGCTGTGGGTGTTACTGGTATTCTGGCAGAGCTTGCCCGCTGGGCCGGCCTGATTGCACCGGGATACATCATCTATTATCTCCATCTTGTCGCGGTCATGATGCTCTTTCTCTATATGCCTTATACCAAGTTTGCCCATCTGGTCTACAGGACCTTTGCCATGGCTTTTGAGAAATATCGTGATTCTGCTTTTGGCAAGGATTTGGCAACGGAATAAAGGATGATTTGAAAAAAATTCATTCGGTTAATAAAAGGCCGGGTCCTCGGACCCGGCCTTTTTTGTCGGAAAAAAACCATTTGAGTGCCAAAAAAATATTGCTTAACAGTTTTATTGTTTGTATATTCACTTCTTTTGCAGGCTGGCGTAGCTCAATTGGCAGAGCAGCTGATTTGTAATCAGCAGGTTGCGGGTTCAAGTCCCATCGCCAGCTCCAGCTGAGCACCATGAAACTCAATCATACAAAGAGATGAGTTTTTTTTGCCTTTTAAAGGCGATATTGTGTGGAGGGATTCCCGAGCGGTCAAAGGGAACAGACTGTAAATCTGTCGGCGGAGCCTTCGGAGGTTCGAATCCTCCTCCCTCCACCATTTTCTCTTGGTATATTTCACGAGATATTGCGGGAATAGCTCAATTGGTAGAGCATC
>CAZLGM010000035.1:0-18781 GCA_964558875.1 uncultured Desulfocapsaceae bacterium | reverse complement strand
TCCAGGGTATCCAGATCAGCCATTTGATCACATCACCTTTTCCCACCTTTTTATCACGGGCCAGGAACAACGCCTCCTGGCAGCCGGCTGCCGGGCACAACCAGCCACAATAGCCCCTGCCGACAAACAGAGCCGAGATAAAAAGAAGCCAAAAAACGATAAAACTGCCATTGATGATTCCCTCAGAAGCTGCCTGAATAATCAGTACTGGAGAGAGATAGTAGAAGGTGGCCGGAAACAGGAAAAAGGAGATAAGAATTATCCCTTTTCTGACTTTTTGACGCTTCTTCATATTTATTTATGGTTGCCAATACTATTGAGCAAAATGATAGAAAGGTTATTGAGCCAATTTGTTGTACACATATTCATAAATACATGGTTGCCCGCCTTTTGTGGCAAGCTCATGCAGCGGTGAATCAAAGTCTCCCAGGTGGCAAAAACCTAGCTTCTCATAAAAACCGCCGGCACCAAGTGTATTGGTTTCAACAACGATGGAGTCGACCCCCTCTTCTCTGCAACGCTCCTTGAAACCTGTCCAGAGCCTGGTACCGATCCCTTTGCCCTGGTGTTCTTCACTTACAATAAAAAGGACAATTTCACTTCTCCCTTTGTCCACAAGAACCGCTCTGTTTTTTTCATGGACGCTCATGGCGTTTACCAGCTTTTTTTTCATTCCGGATCTTACGTTTGCAAGCCACATCAGCTTCCATAAAAAGCTGAATCCGAATAATATACTTTTAGCCGGCGTCTTTAAAAATCCACAAAGACCTAAAATGAAACCCTCAACCTTTCCGTCTATCTCAACGACCATTCTGTAGTTGCTGCCCAGGACAGAGCCCTGTGTATACATGTGTTTGGCCAGATCCGACAGCGTTTTGGGGTAGAATATTGAGTCAAACCCCCATGCCTGATTAACCAGGGCTTCGCATTGGCTGTAGTCTTCTTTTCTGTATGTTCTAAAGAGTTCTTCCATTTGATTAACTTGAACTGCCCTTAGCCGGCCGCCTTGATCTCCCGCTGCATCATCTCGATAACAGCAGTGGGATCTCCAGCTTTAGTGATCGGCCTGCCGACCACCACATGATCAGCCCCGGCCGCAATTGCGCTGCCTGCGGTAACAATCCGTTTCTGGTCATCGGCGGAATCGCTCACATTAGCCCCAGGGCGGATGCCGGGAGTAACAATCAACAGCTTATCACCCAGGTTATCGCGCAGCCTGCCCGCCTCAAGACCTGAAGAGACAACACCGTCACAACCAAGATCAAGAGCCCGTTTTGCCCGGTAATAAACCAGGTCTTCAACCGACTGGGTCATACCCATGGCTCGAAGATCCTCCTCACCAAAGCTGGTCAACACGGTGACAGCCAGCAGTTTCATATCTCCTCTGGCCTCAACTGCCGCCCGGATGATTGGATCATTGCCGTGAATAGTAGCCAGGCTGACCCCCCGATTATTGACCTGTGCCACCGCCAGCTTGACCGTCTCCGGAATATCAAAAAACTTCAGATCGAGCATCACCTTGTGGCCGCGGTCCAGTATCCAGTCGACGATACCGAACCAGCTCACCATGAAAAGCTGCAGACCGACCTTGAAAAAGCCGATATGAGACTCACACCGCTTGACCATTTCTTTTGCCTTACTCTCATCATCCACATCGAGCGCTACAATAATTCTGTCTTTCAATGGTATGTTCTTATTGTCCATTTTCTATCCTGCTGGTTATTTCTTACTGATAATTTCCCGTATTTCCGCACAAAGTTTCTGGAATTCCTGCTCTTTCATCTTTTTAACACGATCAAATACTTTAACAAACCGCTCATCAATCACTTCACCCTGCTGACGCTGTTGAACAATCCGTTTAGCTGAGACTACAAGCCGCTTCCAAAGCCGTTCGTCATACCGGTTGCTTTTGCAGCCCTCTTCAACCTGTTTCAACCAGTCTGCGGTGCTAAGTTCCACAGCTGCATTCAGAAAAACGGCCTCATCCGATTCCATTTTCTCCATTGGTGCTTTTGTTGAAACAGTTGTTTTCT
Organism: uncultured Desulfocapsaceae bacterium; assembly: GCA_964558875.1. Classification (GTDB taxonomy): domain Bacteria; phylum Desulfobacterota; class Desulfobulbia; order Desulfobulbales; family Desulfocapsaceae; genus CAZLGM01. The sequence goes on along the minus strand of CAZLGM010000035.1, from coordinate 16,748 downwards.
TCGTCAATGTCTTTGGTTCAATCAATGAACGCTTACGAAGCGGTGATGGTTCCGGCGACATCATTTTTTCTTCCTGGAATTTATCGACCTGTTCAGCTCCTGCCAGAATGGAAGTCTCTGCTTCGGTTTGCAATGGCGCCTGCACCCTGGACTTCTTTTTCACCGCTGTTTGATCCACGCCCGGAGAATCGTCTTTCCCCCGTCCGGGCATCGGTACAATTCCCGGAGCAATCTCTTTTTTCTCTCCCAATTGAGGGGCTGCCGGCTTCTTTACAGGTTTCTGTTTTTGCTGATACCGGGCTTGTTGCCTGGAGGCCAACACACGTTCTTCAGCCTCCCTGGCAATATCCATTTTCATTTTCTTTTCAGTATCGTCTAACCCCTTTCGGTCTTCTCGGATAACAGCCTGCTCTTCATGGTAAACAATCGGCTGTTTGCTCAGTTGGATATTAACGACCAAAATCACACTGGCCACCGCCGCCAACGCTGAACCGAATACGGCAAGGTTCCTTGGACGGGATAAGAATGGCAGGAGTGTTCCTTGCTTTTCTGTTTGCCCAGCTTCCTGCTCCTGCAAGAGGTGCGATCTCAAGACAAGCCATTCCTCATAACAATCTTCACAGTGTCCAAGATGGGTGAACAGTTCCCTGTGCCTGTCCCGGTCAAATTTTTCTTCAACCAGTCCCGACATCTCCTCGGATGTGAGGCACTCACCAGCTGTAATGTTCTTATCAGCTGCCAGAGCAAGAAGGGCGGTCTGTCTATCCGCCTTTTGTTTCTTGTTAATGTGTTTTATCTTTGCCATCCGGTTCTATTTTCACCCTCAACTCTGTCCCGTGATGTATACCAGTATCTACCCTTCTTTGACGGACAATAGTCGTCTTTTTGTCCCTAACTAGTGCCCGTCCAGAAATGGCCTTTTCCTCCTAACTCTTCGTTGCAGAAAAAATTTCATCCTCGGAATATCAAATATATGCCTGTGGTAAAATTTTATCTACGCCTCGATTTAGAAGAAAAATTCTCCTTTCTAAACAGACACTGACTACTCTTCCCTCAATAGAAGAAGCAGTTCATCATCCAGATCCATTTTCTCGAACTCATGCCGAAGTCGGGCAAGTAAACGGCGCAGTCTGCCATGCACCTGATTGCGATTGCGGCCAAGCATTCTGCCTGCCGCTGTCACGCTCAATCCATCCTGGTAACAGAGTTTTAACAGAAGCCGTTCCTCAGCCTGCAACTCTATACCGATATTGGTTGCTTTTTGACTCGAACTAAACACCTTCTGTTCATCACCCGTTGCCAGAATATCTCTAAAAATAGCTTGAAAAAGAAGATGCTTCTCTTGATGTTCAATCCGTTGATCCTGTGACACCTGAGATCTTCCGGCCTGCTCAACCGTCCGCGCCTCATCAATGGACACCTCCTGTGCCTGATGAGCTCCACAATCGACAACTTTCTCCAGCAGTGTCAGTCCTTTTTCCTCAATATCTTCTTTTGTTTCCGTAGTAAAAACCTGGGCTGCCCGCTCGACCGCTTCTGTCAAATCAATCCGCTGAAGGCAAAGCAACCGAAAAAGATCAAGCCATATCCCACCCAGTTTTTTGATCCAACCAGGAGGTCGTTTCCTGCCGAACTTTTTTCTGGAGAAATCTTCCAGCAGCCGAAAGGTCACCGAAGACAGGTACGTTTTAAAAGACGACTCCGCGCTGAAGTTCTTCAGCCGCTTCCAGTTGTTTTCGGCAAGCTGTTCCAGGACAAAGAGCGATGCTTCTTCAGCAAGCCCGGTGGAACGAAAACGACGTTTAGCCAGATTGTTGATCATGTCCCAATGGTCCATGACCTTTTCTTTCCAGTCGGTCACGGATACAATGGACTTGAGGTTCGTGGTTTCATGGTGGCTATACTAATCGCAATTAATTTGAAAACGAAAAACCTTTTCATCTTTTTACTAAAAAAAGCGACACATTTTATATCCGGTTCCGTCAAACTGTATAGACAACACATATTCTCACATTTTTCTTTACAGGAGGACAACATCATGCGTATTCAATCAAAATTGTTCACCTTCTTGCTAGTTGGTGTATTCACTCTCAGTGGTTGTCAGATTTCCCAGGACCGCCGGACTGTTGATCAAGATCCCGGAAACAGGATCCCAAAAAAAGAGATCAAAGCCCAGCAACTTACAGAGGAAGCTGAACATGTCACTCCAAGTTCACTGCCGATGCCGCCTCCTCAAATATCTGCTGCTCCAACCGGTGCAAAAATGGGAATGGTCAATGATATGGCCCTCAAGAGGAAGACCAGCATCCTGGCTCGACCTGATTCAGTCTCCTTCCAACATCCCGGTTTTAATACCGAATCCTACACACCGGTAACGGAAAACGGCTTCATTGCAACAGCAAACGACCCGCTGTCGACCTTCTCTATTGATGTGGATACCGCATCTTACGCCAATATTCGCCGATTCATCAACCGCAACAATCTACCACCTGTCGGTGCGGTGCGGATCGAAGAAATGATCAACTACTTCTCATACGACTATCCACAGCCGACAAAAGGTCCATTTTCGGTGACAACCGAGGTCGGCCCCAGTCCCTGGCAACCGGACTACAGACTTGTCTGTATCGGGTTGCAGGCCAAAAACATCGACAGCAAGAACCTGCCGCCGTCAAACCTTGTCTTTTTAATCGATGTTTCCGGCTCCATGCGTTCGGCCAACAAATTGCCATTATTAAAAAAATCGATGCACCTGCTGGTTGATCAACTCAGTAGCCGGGACCGGGTCGCCATTGTGGTCTATGCCGGTTCCGACAAAGTCGTTTTGCAGCCGACAACCTGTGATCAAAAGCAGCGTATCAAAAAGGCAATCGACAGCCTTGGCGCCGGAGGCTCGACACACGGTTCAAAAGGTATCGTAACCGCCTATCAATTGGCCAAACAGTCCTATATGCCCAAAGGTAATAACCGAGTCATCCTGGCTTCAGACGGTGATTTCAATGTGGGCATCACCAGCCGGGGAGAGCTGCAGCGGCTCATTGAAGAAAAACGGGAAAGCGGTATCTATTTGACCACTCTGGGTTTCGGTATGGGCAACTACCACGATGATACTATGGAGATTTTAGCCAATAAAGGCAACGGCAATTACGGCTACATCGACTCGCTGCTGGAAGCCAAAAAGGTACTGGTGAAGGAAATGTCCGGTACCATGTTCGCCCTGGCAAATGATGTGAAAATCCAGGTGGAATTCAATCCTGCCAAGGTCGGTGCTTACCGGCTGATCGGTTATGAAAACAGGGCTTTAGCGGATGAGGACTTCAACGATGATAAAAAGGACGCCGGCGAGATCGGTGTCGGCCATTGGGTTACTGCCCTGTATGAGCTCATTCCGGCCGGTCACTCATCTATCCCCAATGTTGACCCGCTTAAATATCAGAAAACAGCCGCCGCTTCTCAAGATCATTCAGCTGAACTGATGACGGTTAAACTGCGATATAAACCCAAAGGTTCTGATAAATCGGTTCTTATCGACCGGGTGGTCAAAGACAGTGACAAGAAACTAGCTCAGCTTAGCGCCGATTATCAATTCAGTGCCGCTGTCTCCGCTTTCGGCATGCTGTTGAAAAAATCCGAATTTATCAAAGGATTCGGGTACAGCGATGTCCTCCAGCTTGCCAAAAAAGGGAAAGGAAAAGACTCTGAAGGCTACCGGGCTGAATTTATTCGGCTGGTCGAAATGGCTGAACTGCTGAAAGAATAATCAGATATATATAAACATCAATAAAAAGGTCTGCTGTTACAGGCGGGCCTTTTTCCGTTCATCCCCTTCTTTTTCCACTTTATCGCAAATGAGTTGTCCCTCCCTCACAGGTCTGATAGTGCTAATTCATAGTCAAACGGTTCTTTCAGCCTTTAAATAATTCTGCATCAGCATCACTTACCGGGGGGAGCTATGAAACTACTGACACACCTGTTCTTCAACCTTGGCTGCTGGCCATCCATCGGTCTTTTTTTTCTGACACATCACCAATTTGGAACAATTACCGCCTCTTTTTCAGCTTTATTGTATTGCCTCTTTTTCACTATCATCGCTATGGGGTTCGATAAAGGGACACGGCTTGACTTCGGCGTCACACTTTTCTGGTTTATTGGACTCGCAAGCAGTCTTGTTATCAGTGAACTGCTGCCGGGTTACTTTACCACTCATTTCTCATCTTTCTTATACGGCTCCCTTTTTCTCTGCACCTATCTGCCGGCGGTTTTCGGTGCCTCCCCCTTTACTATCCAGTTTGCCAAACGAAAAACACCAAAGGAATTGTGGAGCACAGAGCTCTTTTTACAAACCAACAAAATTATGAGTCTTAGCTGGTCAGGGCTCTTTCTGTTCATTCTCTGTGTCACCTTTGCCGACGGGATCTATGGGCAGATTATTATTCCCTTGCTGCTGCTTCTGGGAGTCGGACTGCCGCTGACAATTGTCTTTCCATCGTTTTTTCTTAAAAGACAAGGAATCGATCTAGACGCTCTGAGTGCAAATATGCAAATTGAAAATAACCCTGAAAAATCTATCGCTCCAACAGGAGAAGGAGACCCTGGTTTCATACAAATACAGGATGACCGGGAACGTCAACAGATCAGTGACCGTTTGGGTCCGATCACTAAGGCCCTTATCATTTTTGGCAGCCCACGGAGGGAAAAGGGGCATACCTATGAGCTGCTCACCACATTTATAGATGGCATGAAAGAGGGCGGTATTGAGGTGGAAATGATCGACCTGCTGGACTATACCATTCGACCTTGCACCGGTTGTTTCAGCTGCTGGACGAAAACCCCGGGCAGATGCATCCATCAAGACGATATGGGTAAGCTGTTACTAAAACTTGATCGGGCGGAGTGTGTCGTCTACGCTCAGCCGTTGTATGTGTTTACCGTCCCCGGCATAATGAAAAACTTCCTTGATCGCAGCCTGCCCAGACTTGAGCCCTATCTGATCAAACACCCAAACGGTTCCACAAGACACCCGCGACGTTGGAGTAAAAACGGCCGGATGGTTCTCTTCTCGGTCTGCGGATTTCCTGAGATCGAACACTTTGATGCTCTACGGCAGATGTACCGGCTTCTTTCCCAGGCAAGCGGCACCGAGATCGTCGGCGAAATCCTGCGTCCCGCCTCGGAGTCGTTGCATTTCAGCCAGCAGATCGGAGATAGTGTAACCGCAATGGAGAAGGGGCTTCGTACTGCGGGCTATCAACTTGGTACCCTAGGGTTTATTCGCCAGCAAACGGAAGCGGCCATTTCAAAACCGCTGTTTACCAGCCAGGATAATTTTCATGCTGTGGCCAACGAGTTCTGGGATACTTGGATTCGTTATGAGTCCGAACGACGGCGGGGAGCAACAGAGCTGGAACTTCAGGATTATCTGGATAATGAACCAGCCATTCTTTTTAAGGGTATGGCCTCGATCTTTGATAAGAATAAGGCTAATGATTTCAGCGGTACGTTTCAGTTCAATTTGCAGGATGGTAACCGGGACCAATTTCATATAACGATCAATAACGGAAACTGTCAAACCGGAACCGGCGAACTGTCTAATCCCGATATAGTCATCAATACTCCTTTTACAACCTGGCAGTCGATAGCCCGTGGAGAAGTGGATGGACAGGAGGCTCTCAGTAAAGGGCTCTATACCATCCAGGGAAATGTAGGACATTTGGTAAAATTCAATGAAATTTTCAGTAGAACAACAAAGGAGGAAATATGAAAAACGTATCTTTCATATTTACTTTTACCCTGTTCGTTTATTGTTCTCTTCCCCATACGGCCTGGGGATCTTCCGGTAGGTTGAATGTGAGTGTTACAGGCTTTGAAAACAACAACGGTCATTTACGGATCGCTCTTATTGATAAGGCTGAGGAATTTAAACGGGGCGGCCGCTCTGTGCGCGAACTCGAAGTTGCGATTGTCGACAAACAGGCGCATATTGTCTTTTCAGATCTTCTTTTTGGCGAGTACGCCATCCAACTCTACCATGATGAAAACGATAATGACCAACTCGACACATTCCCTCTTTTCGGCTGGCCGACTGAACGGTATGGTTTTTCAAACAACAAGCGTAACTCTTCCGGAAGAGCAAGCTATGAAGAGGCAAAATTCTCGTTTGAAACCAAAACAAAACACCTTACTATTGAAGTCAGAGGATATTGGTAACCGTAATGTAGCAGCAAGGCACACAAGCTGAACTTTAGGTTTGTCGACAGTGAGAATGTGGGAAAAAAGTGAAACAACCGTTGATTTGATCAAAGAGGGCTTCCTGGTCGTTGTTATCAACTGTCTCATCGGCCTGTTTATCACTACTCTCGAGATCGGCCAGGGACTATTAAACAACCTGGTTTTTGCACAATGCATAGGTCTGTCGATCTTCCTCGGTGTTAAACTTGTACTCCATTTTACCAAGCAGCAAACAGCATTTATCCAGCACCTGTCTGTTACAGCCGCCATCATCGCAGGGGTTACAACCGGTCTTCTTGCTGGCTCTGTTTTATGTGATTTTAACGGTCTTGCTTTTATCCTAGAAAACAAGGCATTCAGCCTCAAAATCGTCATTTTCAGTTTGGCAGCCGGCTTGATTGTATCATATTTCTTTATTTCCAGAAGAAATCTCATTCAGGCACACGACAAAGCCCAGCAGGAAAAGATCTTGCGGCTGGCCCAGGAGAAAGAAACCTTGCAGGCCGAGCTACAAATTGTTCAGGCCCAAATTGAACCCCACTTTCTTTTCAACACCCTTTCTACCATCCACTCACTCATCGGGACCGACAGAGAAAAAGCCGAAGCAATGCTGCTCAATCTGACCGACTTTCTACGTGTCACTCTGGCAAGAACGAGGAAAACCCGAATCACACTTGATGAAGAACTGAAGATTGTCAGGACATATCTTGATATTCAAAAAACCAGAATGGGTGAGAGATTGAACTATCACCTTGATATTGACAGGGAGCTTGCCAATTATCCGATCCCGCCACTTCTCATTCAACCCCTTGTCGAAAACTCAATCCGACATGGATTGGAACCCCAGGTAGATGGTGGTACCATCGAAGTAAAAGCCCGTCTGCACGACAATTGGGTTATGATAACAGTGAGCGATGATGGTTGCGGATTTACCGACTATCATACCAACGGTGTCGGCTTGACCAATATACAAAATCGATTGCACCTCTTCTTTGGAGAATCGAGCACGCTTCAACTTGAAGAAAACAAACCCAGCGGAATAAAGGCCATATTAACCACCCCTTATGAATAAACAGCCCACCGCCATTATTGCCGATGACGAACCGACTCTACTGGCTCATTTGGACGATCTGCTGCACCGGTTCTGGCCCGGTCTTACGATAATTGGAAAGGCACAAAACGGCACCGAAGCGAAAGAGATGCTTCTCAAGCTGCGTCCGGACATTGCCTTTCTCGACATCCGCATGCCCGGCCTCTCCGGCCTTCAGGTTGCACGAACCGCTCCTGCTTCCTGTAAAATAGTTTTTGTTACAGCATATGATGAATATGCTGTTGAAGCCTTTGAGGAAGCCGCGATTGATTATCTTCTCAAACCTCTGAATGAAAAACGCTTGAAAAAAACAATACAGCGGTTGAAAGACAGAACTGCAGTTATTAAACATTCGGATTTACTTTCATCAAATAAATCACTGTCCCGCTTCTCCACTGACAGAAAGAAGCTGAAATGGATCAGGACAAAACAGGGTAATTCAATAAAAATTATCCCTGTGGAACAGGTCTATTTTTTTCAAGCTGAGGATAAATATACCAAAGTTGTTACAGGCAAGAATGAGTATCTCATACGGACAGCGATTAAGCAGTTACGGGAAGAGCTTGATGATGATTTGTTCTGGTGTATCCATCGGTCCACAATTGTCAACTGTTTGGAAATCGACTCGGTGACCAGATCGTTAAGCGGTAGATTTGTCATTAAGCTCAAACGTCACCCTCAGCAACTATCGGCCTCAAGGCGGTTTGGCCATCTATTTAAGCAGATGTAATCTTTCTGCTACCAGTTCCCCCAGACATCCTCGTCTTTTTTGTCCAGGTTCATAACAAATTCGGTCCATTCCCAGGGCGCTTTTTCGATCTCTGCCCCGATTGTGTCGGTCATTCCGTCATCGGCATGCCAGCGCGGCCTGACTTTCATCTTAAAGACGCTGTCTTTGGCGGTGATCACCACTGTGAGATTTTCAACATCATCGCCAAAGTGTTTTCTCATGTCGACCAGACACATGCCGAATTTTGAGATATCGCGGGCTGATCCTGTACAGAAACCGATTCCATCTGAAGCATCTACCGTCAGATTTTTAGTTGGAATCCGATGGTGCTTTCGCTTTTCATTGACTATCATAGCCACCTCCTTTCCACCTTTGAGGCGGTTTTTCGAATAAACAAAAACCTCTTGATAAAACTCTAAGTATTTTGAGGAATAAATCAACTAGTGGAGATGGCAAGCATTTATCTATCTATAGATCAACCAACTGCCTTGTTAACGATCTCACGATCGAAATAATTTGACGCCATACCGCCATCGATGACAATAGTCTCTCCGTTTATTCCGGAAGAGCGTTTCGAGAGAAGGAAGGCGGCTGTATTGGCCACCTCCTGGGTTGTGATTGGTTTTTTTCGTAAAATGGCCTTTTCGGCATAGAGATAGCTATCCACATATCCGGGAATGCCGGCCGATGCCGATGTTTTCAGAAGCCCTGGAGCAACAGCGTTAAAACGAATCTCTGAAAAGGCGGAAAAGGATTTTGCCAGAAAGCATAAAGAGGAATTAAGCGCCGCTTTAATGGGAGCCATGTAGCCGTAATTCTCAGCCGCCATCCTGGTAGTTGATATAGAGATGGTGACCATGGAACCGTCAGGTGCCATCAGATCCTTGAAATGGTTGGCAATGGCAATAAAGGAAAAACAGGAAATATCTACAGCCTGGAGAAAATCCTGTTTGATCGTTTCATGAAAGGGTCGAAACCCTTCGGAGTAATTGGCAAAAGCAATGGAATGGACTATGCCGTTAATCTGTTGCCAACTGCGGCTGTTCAATTCCTCTGCTATCCGGCCCCGGACACGGATGATATTCTCCTCATCCTCCACATCGCAGATAAAAACCGGTGAATTGGGAAATAGTTTTTGTGCAGTTTGCTGCCGTTCTTCGGAGCGTACAACATGGATGACTCTTGCCCCTTCTTCAACCAACGTCCGGGCGATAAATGTTGCTACCGATTTTTTATTAGCCAGACCAAAAACTACAAATGTTTTATTTTCAAGATCAAGAAAACTCATCCTGTTCACCTTTTCGCGCTCAGTTGTCAACTTTGGATACCTCTTAAGCCTGTGGGCACTTAACCGTTCTCACGGGTTTTGAACCTTACACTTTTAGCTGTTGTACTACAAGAATGAATAATCGTGGAAACCGTTGCAGTGGCCGGGCAGCCAAATTTACCCTTTATTATTGACAGGCAACAACTATTACAGTCAATTGAGTAGACTTTCAATTTCTTCAGGGTGCCTTGAAGAATTAGATATTTTATTCAAGGACAAGGAGCAAAAAAGCCTTTTAAACCAGTTGCCGGAAGTTGTCTCAGTCTTCTCGACTTCGGGAAATTTGGTTTACTGAGTAAAAAATTCGGCCAGACACAGCCAATCCGGGTTGACAACTCATCCTATGTTGTCGAGCTGGAAGAATATCACCGACTGTGTTATCACTTCACCGTACAGGCCATTACCGACAGTTTACTGGCTCTCCTATTTCTTGAAAACGGATTCAGGCGTAGCTTTTATTATTATGGAACTCCCCATCGTCATTGGTGCTTTCGGCACAACGACCCGAGCCGCTCAGACATACGAGGTTATTGATAACCGAATACGGTCGGCTTTTCCCGACTGTCCCGTTTTGTGGAGTTACACCTCCCATATGATCAAGCAGCGGGTCAACCGTCTGGAACAGAAAAAGATTATCAATCCCCTGGAAGCCCTGCAAACCCTGGCTGACCAGGGATATCTGCAGGCCGTTGTCCAACCTCTCCATATACTTGCCGGACACGATTTTTCAAGGTTGCAGACAATGGTTGCCAAAGCCACGATCGATGTTCAACTGGGTTTGCCCCTGCTCAGTCATCCTGCTGACTATCGAATGATGAGCCAGGGACTGGTCGGCCTGCTTGACAATCGCCCAACCAACGAGGCTCTGGTAATTGTCGGCCACGGGACCGACCATCCTGGCTGGACAGGCTTTTTCGCCCTTGAACATTTTCTGAGGGAACATTTCCAAGAACGAGTCTTTATCGGCTGTGTCGAACAGTATCCGTGCGCTCAGGATACGGTGGCACGGATAACCCAGCACGGCTTTTCAAAGATATGTCTTGTTCCGTTTATGATGGTCGCCGGTTATCATTTTCAGAAGGAACTGCAGGGGGATGAGCCGGACTCCTGGAAGTCTGTTTGTAAGCAGGCGGCAATCGATCTCGATATCATCGACCGGGGCATCGGTATGGAACCATGCACTTCGGATATCCTGATCAGCCATATTCAACAGGCCATCGACAGCCTGCTCCAGTAATCAGAATGGAATCAATCACGGGGCAGGCAACAGACAAAATCTCAAAGAAAAATTGTAAGCAGTCACAGGGTGTACCTGATGTGGACAAGCGGCAAGACGTCGTGTACTAGTGCTACATAAGTCTTGTCGATCGTTCACAGCAGGTATGCCCTGTGATTGCTTACATCAGAATAATTCAGTCATCAGCCAATCATGGAGAGGTTTCATCTCTGAGTAGTGGGAAAAGGCCTCTTCAAGGAATGTTGTTGTGTGAAGTGACTTGCCGGCCTCAAACTCGACCATCGCCGTTAATCCGTTATACTTGAGTAATTCCGCCTGGGGATGATCGGATGAAAAACCACGGGGAACCCTTTTATAATGACGCATTCCGATTGTGTAACCCTTTTCTTCCAACATCCCGCAAATTCGTGACAATTCGGCTCCCGAACCCTTCCCGGCAACGGCTTGGCGGTATCTCTCCAGCAGTTCTTTCGGGAAACGGTACTGACCGACCCCAAGCATTACTTTCCTGTTCTCCAGGTGAAAATAATAGCCGCTGTGCTCCATCCGTTTCCCAGTTCCTTCCCAGAACCAGATACCAACCGTTGTTTTATACGGCCGCTTATCCTTGCTGAACCGGACATCACGGTGGATCTTGAAAAGGCTTTTATTGATTTTGGGTATAGCATTCACATCCGGTGAAAGTGTTTTCAACAAGCCTCCCATCGACTCAACAAATTGACACGAAGGTAGCTTGACATACTTCTCGTACTCGTCCCTGCGGCTTTCAAACCACTGCTTTTCGTTATTGGCTTCAAGCTCATCAAGAAAGGTGAGCATCTCTTTGGGAAAACCTGAAAAATCACTCATCAACCACTCCTCATGTTGTTTTACTCTTCTCTCCCAGGGCTCCTTTTACAACAAGTGCAGCAGAAACAAAGAGGCCAAGCACGCCGATCATTACCACAGGAGCGAAGGTCATCTTACCACCGTCCAGTCCTCGCAGAAGAAGCCCAAGAGCCATTATCAGAGAACATGCTCCTGAAATGGAGAGAATCTTTTTTTGTTTGTCGCTGAGCGCCAACCTGGTCAGCAACATTCCAATAACCAGATTATAAATGGCCAGAGGCATCATGTGGGTATGGGCACCTTTGAGTAAAGCCCTGGTATACGGCATTGTGTAAAAACCCTGATCGAAATGGCCGTCCATTGAGAATCCCAGAAAAAAACCACCTATTCCTCCGCACAAAAGTGCCAGCCCGCCAACGATGATGTTCAATCTGCCTTCACCCATCTCTCCCCCATTCTTTTTTATTATACTTCTCATAACAGCTACACAACAGCCCCTGTCCACGGTAAACTTACTTAGATTTTGCCTTTCCCATACCTTTTATCGGAAATGTTGGAAACAGAAACAAGCTTGTATCAACACATAATTACACATTATGCAGAACCAGATCAATATCTTCATCGGAAATAACACCTGTCACTGACCAATTGCACTGACTGTGATCCGAATTGCTGCCAGACCAATACAAATGGCCAATATCTTCCGCAAGTGATTCACCGACACCTTGCTGCTCATATGAGCCCCCAGATATGCTCCAGGAACAACACTTAAAACTATTGGCAGAGACAACAGCCAGTTAATCTGAAAGGTAGCGGCTTTTCCCATAAACGCTGCAAGGCTGGCGAGAAATACGATTGCCAGGTTGCTGCCTATGGCAATACGGGTCGGGATCTTTACAAAGGCTGTCATTAACGGTATGAGGATAAACGATCCTCCCTGGCCGACCAGCCCTCCCAGGAAGCCGACAACTCCTGAGACAACCACCGCTCGAAACCGGTTAAATGTAAATTTGCTGATATCCGGATACTCTGTGTCTGCCTTATTGGGAAATAGAATGATGAAGGAGGCTGCTACAGCCATACCGGAAAAGATGAGCAACAGCAGTTTATTGGAAGCAACGACAGAGAGCGCTCCTCCACCAAATGATGCCAGGAAGAGTATGATACCCATCCAGGCAACCAGGGCTCCTGAAAAGAATGGCGACTTCTTATGGGTGATCCCCCCTGAGATACAGGCAACCAGTCCCTGGACAATTGTCAGTCCGGCAACGGTGTGCATACTAAGCTGCGGAAAACCAAAAAGAGGCAGAACGTAAAGCAGAAGTGGAGCCATGAGTATGCCGCCACCGATTCCTAGTAAGCCGGAGAGAAAACCGGTGACTAATCCAAGCACACCTATGAGAATACCGAATTCCATCGGCTTTATTCGACCGCTATCCCCACCGGTTCATCAATAATCTCACCGATTTTGGCAGCATACCCGACTCCACGGTTATGGAGGTTTTCCAGCAACTCGTCAACCTCCTCCTTAGGAAGTGAGAGCACCAGGCCGCCGGAAGTCTGAGGATCATAGAGGATCTCTTCTTCCTTTTCATTCAGATCACAATTCATGTACAGGTTGTGGTTGGCAACCATTTTCCTGTTTGCCCTGTTTGAGCCGGTCGTTTCTCCTTTGTTGTACATATCCAGTACATAGGGATATACCGGTAAATTCCGATAATGAATCACAACCCGTTTGTCACAGCCATGGGCAATCTCAAGCAGATGGCCGAGAATACCAAAACCTGTTATGTCGGTGCAGCCGTGCAGGTTAAACTTGAGAGCTTCCTCCATCGCCGGTCCATTAAGATCAGCAAGTGTGGGCAGGATTTCGCTTTCCAGGTGTTTATACTCCAGCTTTCCTGAGCGGGCCGCGTTAAAAAGTACTCCGGAGCCGACGGGTTTCGTAAGGATCAGGGCATCCCCCACTCTTGAGCCGGCATTGGTAATGATCCGGTCGGGGTGGACAACTCCACTCACGCTCAAACCATATTTGGGCTCCAGATCATCCACAGTGTGGCCGCCAACCAGGCAGGCTCCTGCTTCAACGGTTTTGTCATGACCACCTCGAAGAATTTCCCGTAACAGCCCCATATCGAGCTTTTTGGATGGAAACATAACGATATTTAATGCCGTTAACGGTTTGCCTCCCATCGAGTACACGTCTGAGATCGAATTTGCCGCTGATATCTGGCCAAACCAGTAGGGATCATCAACCGGTGGTGTAATGAAATCGACCGTATTAATCATTGCTATCTCATCATTTAATCGATAGACAGCCGCATCATCGGAGGTCTCAATACCAACCAGAAGATTCTCATCCGAAGGAGGTTCGAGTCCCTCAAGGGCGTCCGACAGATCCGTCGGACCGATTTTTGCCGCTCAGCCGCATGTCCGGGCCATGCCGGTCAACGTTTTTTTCTTCAGGAAATTCACAACACCCTCCTATAGGATTTTCCTATCGGTTAATTATTTCTTATTTGTTTTTTTAATAATAAGCTGTTATTATTCAAAGTCAAGGGGAATATACAGGGACAGGGCAGGCAACATGCCACCATCTATTGGGCGCACATAACTCAAACCATGGAAATCAAACAGTTGAGAACATTTGCAGCGGTCTACTCAAGCGGCAGCTTCACCCGCGCATCTGAGATCCTCTCCACAAGTCAGCCGACAATCAGTGAAACCATAAAACAGCTGGAGCAAGAGCTGGGCTGCAAACTCTTTGACCGGTTGGGACGCTCGATCAGACCTACCAGAAAAGCAGAACAACTCTACCCGAGGGCGATGGCCGTCATCGAAGAGATGAAAAAGATTAAAAACGAGCTGATGCTGGAAGACACAACCGTTTCAGGAGAGCTTGTGATCGGGGCCTCAACAATACCTGGAATCTACCTGATTCCCCGGCTTGCCAACAGATTTAAAAGACACCATAAAGATGTCTCCTTTGAAGTCAGAATAGGCCCTTCCGGTGAAATTATCGACTCGGTTTTAAATCATGAGCTTCTACTAGGAGTTGTTGGAAAAAAGGTTGAGTCAAGCAATCTTCGGGTCGAGTCGTTTGTGGACGACGAGCTGGTCCTGATTGCTGCACCAGACAGAGACCTGGATGAGCCGGTCTCAAAGGATGAACTTCGGAAACTACCGTTTCTTATTCGGGAAAAAGGTTCCGGTACACGAAAAACCATTAAGGACTATTTTGCCAGACAAAAACTTGATATCGGCAGGATGAACATTGCTGCCGTATTAGGTTCTAATAGTGCAATTATAGAAGGTGTTAAAGAAGACCTCGGAGTTTCCATCGTATCACGTGCATCAATTTACGATGAACTTCAATGCGGATTATTACAAGAGAAACAAATGGAAAAGATGAGTATCAAACGGATGTTCTATATTATCAGTCATAAAAAGCGCACACTGCCTACCCAATATGCACTTTTTGTGAAACAACTTGAGGGCAACACCTTTGAGTTGTAAGTAATTCGCCAGGAGTGAGCTTCACATCTCTAAACGTCTATGCCGGCCCGGCAATCTATTCTGCTACAAACTCCTGGCCTTGAAAGTATCGCACTGTTCAATATCACCCGTTGTCAGGCCTCTTCTAAACCACCGGACCCGCTGTGCTGATGTTCCATGAGTAAAGGAATCGGGAACGGCATATCCTCTTGATTTTTTCTGCAAACGATCATCACCGATCATTGAAGCGGCATTTAAGGCCTCTTCCACATCTCCCGGCTCCAAGATATTTCTCATTTTGTTCGCCCGGTTTGCCCACATCCCGGCAAAACAGTCCGCCTGTAGCTCAAGCTTTACCATCAATTTATTATACTGTTTTTGCTGCAGCTGCTGACGCATCTTTTGCATCTTATCCATCATACCGAACAGATTCTGAACATGATGGCCCACCTCATGGGCAATCACATACGCCTGAGCAAAATCACCCGGCGCATCCATCTTATTCTTCAGATCTTTATAAAAACTAAGATCAATATAAACCTTACTGTCGGCCGGACAATAAAACGGACCCGTTGCCGACCCAGCCATACCACATGCCGACTGGACAGCACCCGTGAAGAGAACCAGCTTGGGTTCCCGATATGTACCACCCATGTTCTTGAATTGATTCCTCCAGACATCCTCGGTATCCGCCAATACAACCGAGACAAATTCCGCCAGTTGGTTCTCCTCAGCAGTAGGTTTGTACTCGGTCTGCTGCTCCTGAACAGTCCCACCCATCTGTCCGGTCGTCTGAAGAATGACCGATGGATCAATACCGAAATACATACCAACGAGCACCAGAATGATCACCCCGATGCCGCCGCCCTTAGCACCCCGCGATACCCTGATTCCCCTTCTGTCCTCAACATTCGACGACCTGCGGCCCGATCTCCAACGCATTGTCAGTTCCTCTTGTTTATAGAAATAACGGTTTTATTCTACTACTTTATCTACTTCCCAATAATAATCCAGAGACTCTATGAAAAATTTACTATTCCTTTACACCTCTTTATCAGCCAAGAGATGATCACTGTCTCTGTACTTAAAACCCCGATCATTTTGACCGGAAATAATTGTTCAGGTGCACCAGGTTTTCACGTTCTCCCCCGTTCGCTATAGCTTATCCCCTATGCGGACGGAGGAGAACGTGGAAAGATGGTGTACCTGGGCAGTTATTTCATGTTTTTTATGAACTCATTTGAGGAATTAATCGCCTCATTCATCTTACCAATAAGAACAGATATCTCAGCTTTTAAGCCGGAAAATTCCTTTTGCAACGAACCAATGGCCTGAGCATTCAGATTATGCTTGAGAAAAAGCACATTATCCCGAAAAATTCTCAATACCGGTTCCATCGATTTCTCAGCCCGATGCATGGAGGCCAGCATCTTTTTGTAATGCCTTTTTGTTTTTCGCAACTGGTCCTGCGACGATCTACGAAGTTCCCTGGACTGATACTGCTCCAGCTCCGCCTGCCATTCATCAAAAAGCGCTTCGGCAACTGTTTCTACCTTGTCTATCCTGGCGGATACCGTATCAGCTGCCTCCTCGATATCTTCGTATTCGCCATTTAATTTATCATAGGCTCTTTTCAGGTTGGTATCTTCGAGCTTGACCACTGAGTCAAACTGTTCCAGGGCAGATTTAAACTCTTCCTGGGCCTCACTCTGGGAATCCCTTGCTTTTTTTACCCTGCTGACCAGGATGTCACGTTTATGAATACCAACCTTTTCCATACTGTCGTAGTAAGTCTTGGCACAGCCGGAAAGAAGAA
>CAZLGM010000034.1:0-19291 GCA_964558875.1 uncultured Desulfocapsaceae bacterium | reverse complement strand
CACCTCGATCGTCGATCCGGTCGTACGCAGTGCGGACCTGTTTAGCCAGATCCTGATTCAGCAGATCACGAGTCGATGTACTGGTGATCGAATCACTGCTTTTGGCTTCAGTTCTTTTACTACTCATAATATTTTCCTCCAGAATGGTTCGATAGAACCAGTCAAAGGTTGACTGATTCCTTCCATATTCCTTTTATATAAGATTGCCAGCCATTTTAGCGGACTGAACAGTATTTTTCATCAACATTGTAATGGTCATGGGCCCTACACCACCGGGCACCGGCGTGATACAGGCTGCTTTTTCCTTGACTGCATCAAAATCCACATCACCAGCCAGAATTGCCTTACCCGAATCACTCATTCCAATACGATTGACACCGACATCGATTACAGCGACTCCGTCTTTCACCATATCTGCCGTTACCATCTTCGGTACGCCTGCCGCGGCGACAATAATGTCGGCCCTGCGGCAGTGCTCGGCCATATCCTTTGTACGGGTATGACAAACGGTTACAGTGGCGTTTCCAGAATCACGTTTTTGTATCATCAGATTGGCAATAGGTTTACCGACTATATTGGAACGGCCGATAACGACAACCTCAGCACCGCTGGTTTCGACACCTGACCGTGAAAGAAGTTCGAGGATACCGTGGGGAGTGCATGGAAGAAAACACTGTTCACCAAGTATCATTCTTCCGATATTGACAGGATGAAAACCGTCGACGTCTTTATCCGGGCTGATGGCGGTCAAAACCTTAGCATCGTTAATATGCTTCGGGAGTGGTAACTGTACCAGAATTCCGTTTATTTGGGAATCATTATTATAATTATCGACTGTTTTTAGAAGTTCATCTTCAGTGGTATCAGCATCCAAGGTGATTTGCTCGGAGTGAATGCCTAAGGCGTGTGCGGTTTTGTTTTTTGCAGCAACATACGATTGAGAGGCCGGGTCCTCGCCTACAAGAATAGTAACCAAACCCGGTACGATATTATGCTTTTCCTTTAACTCAGCAACTTCAACTTTTAATTCCTCTCTGATTTCCTTAGCCGTTTCGGTGCCGCTGATAAGCTTTGCAGTCATAGAATACCTCTCTTTTTGAACTGGTTATTTTGATATAAGCGATTCAACAATACTCCAAAATTGTATATTCATTTATGCAATAACACAAAACTATTATCTATGGAAAAAGCGAAGCTAACTCGTTTTTCAATATTTTTCAAGTAATTGATCAATTTTTTTAATGATTAAAATATACCTATAATTCAACTCCTTATACATTATTCAACATTCAAGGTATTCCAATAAAACGGCAAGTTTGCTATGTAACCGGAACACCGTTAGTCTGTTGAAAAGTTACTCAGTAGCAACTGCACAACGATTGAAACCTGAACAGATTTTTCAACGTTCTGACTGCTAAAAATATTTAAAAAAGAAACTACTGAAATTAGCGTCAAAGAATCATACCCTATCGTCCTTTCAAAAACCAATACTTTACGAGATCACTACACAAATTCTGTTGATGCTTTTTATCACAAAGTTTGTATTAGATACCTACGACCAACTTTTCATCATTTTTACCACTATTTCTCATGCAACATTGGAAACGTTTAGTTCAAGATTCAATTCAGTCAGCAGACGATCTCAAAAACCATTTCGGACTTTACGATCCGGTTTTTAGAGACATCATCAACCAGTATCCGCTTCGAATCAACCCCTATTATCTCCAACTCATTGATCAGCCGGGAGATCCGATCTGGAGACAGGCCGTTCCCGATTCTCTGGAACTCAAAGACCAGATCTGTATGGATGATCCTCTTGGCGAAAAGAACCTTAGCCCGGTACCCAGCATTGTTCACAAATATCCGGACCGGGCTCTTTTTCTTATTTCCGGACAATGTGCGATGTATTGCAGGTTCTGTACTCGAAAACGAAAAGTAGGCAAAAAGGATATGGGTATCAACCCTGCAACTATTGACGACGGCATTCGCTATATCCTTGATACTCCGGCAATACGTGAGGTTCTACTCTCAGGTGGTGACCCGCTTTTCCTCGAAGATGAGCAGCTTGAATTAATTCTCAGTCGTCTTCATCAGATCCCGTCCCTTGAGGTGATCAGAATCGGCACCAGGATACCATGTACTTTGCCCATGCGTGTTACAGACAGGCTGGTTGACATACTCAAACGTTATCATCCTCTCTATATCAATACCCATTTCAACCACCCTAAGGAGCTAACCGTTCAGGCTAAAGAGTGTTGTGCAAAGCTTGCTGATGCTGGAATTCCCCTGGGCAATCAGACTGTTCTACTCAAAGGCGTCAACGACAATCTGCAAACCATACAGTCTTTGATGCTGGGTCTTCTGAAAATACGAGTCAAACCTTACTATCTCTTTCAAGCCGATCTTACTCGGGGTACAAATCATTTCAGAACTGCTACATCTACTGGTTTATCAATTATGAAAGGACTTATTGGTCATATCTCAGGTATGGCTGTGCCGACTTATGCTCTTGATGGGCCGGGAGGCATGGGAAAGATTCCCCTTACTCCACAATATATTATTGAGAGGGGTGATGAACTCGTATTTAACAATTTTCAAAACCGGATCTGTTGTTACCCTGAGTCCTTAGAACTGTCTGATAGCTAAGTTTTCTTGCAGTTTTTTTCTTTTTTGCTTTTTCTCATTTTGTTTTCTGAAATTCCCGATGACGTCCATCTTGAGACGGTCCTTGGACTTAAAGAGATTCCAATACTACCGATTGTGGATATTATGAGCAGGAAACATACGTTTATTAGCATGAGCAATTAAGACAAGGTTCGCTTAATCATGTGAAATATTATTTAATCATCAATAAAGCTTAATTTAACGTTTCATGGATTAAATATACTGTCTCCAGAATCCCTTGAAGCCCACGACATAAGCCTCTCAGCAGGCCTCTCAAAGGACAACTGTGTTTCCCTTTAATTATCTCGAAAATCTGTGCTTGACATTCTCCGAGAGAAAAAGGTATCAGAACATTTAACTCAATCATATGTTTACGGAGACAGTGATGAAACCTCAAGAGAACCCTGCTGCTGCAAAAGCTTTGGAAACCCTGATGGCAGGTAATAAAAGATATGTTGAAGGAAGTATGTCCTTCTTGCATCAGGACAAAGAATGGTGCCTGAGCCTGAGCAAAGGACAGCACCCATTTGCCATCATCCTGGCCTGTTCTGATTCAAGGGTGTCTCCTGGAGTTGTCTTTGACCAGGGGCTAGGTGATATATTTATAATCCGTGTTGCCGGCAATATTGTCGATGACGTTGTTCTGGGCAGCATAGAATACGCTGCTGCTCACCTCAATGTTCCGCTGCTGATGGTCATGGGGCATACCAACTGTGGTGCAGTGGCAGCAACATGTAGTGGAGCGGATCCGGAAGGCCATATTGGCAGGATTACATCTTTTATTAAACCCGTGGCAGACAAGGTACGCTCTCATGATGGTGACCATGTGACTAACACGGTACACGCTCTGGCAAAAAGTGTGGCGCACGAGCTGGAAACATCGAAACCGATCCTGGCCGACCTGGTGGATTCCGGTAAGTTGAAGGTGGTGGCCTCGGTTTACGACATCGAAACCGGCAAAGTGGAGCTACTATCTTGACTCTTGTTAGATAGTTGATCTCACTTGACACCCTGACCATCGTTGGTTAGGTAGCGTCGTTCGACGCAGGTATGATTCTCAAAACGCTACCGGTCACATTCCCGACTGGTAACAGGCACTGCATTATTCCTGTTTATCAAAATAAACAGCTTTGTCTAGATGTGCACTGGGCATAGAGTAATTAGCTGTAGATATCATGATCCAACATGGTAATCATCTCTGTTGAGGTTCGATAGCATCCGACTGTAATATCGACAGGCAGAAACCTGGGATTTCTGGAATATAATTAACCGGCATATTTACTTGATTCTTCAGCGATGAATAGGAAGAAGGTCAACTTTGAGTTTAAATATAGATTGTAAACGGTGGCCTCCAAAATCCTAACCTTCAATATCCACAACTTATTTTCATTATATTTACCTGGATCCCAGACTTTCCACCTACATCATATTTTCCGGATCTACATCAACAACCAATTTAGCCTTACCAACAAGCAGTTTATTTTGATCGGTAACCACCTGTCTGCAGAGCGAATGTAGCTGTTCAATATCGCTACTTTTCAGAAGAAGCTGCCAACGATACTTGCCCTGTATCCTGTCAATAGGTGCAGGAGCAGGTCCGCTCACCTCGACAACCTTGTTTTGAGTAGCTTGAATGGACTTCTCCAAAACATGAATAGCCTTTCTGCAAAAGGCCCCTATCTTATGAGCTGACTGCCGGACATCAAACTCGCTTTCGCTTACGACTTTTAGATTGATAAGCTTGGTAAATGGAGGGTAACCAACGGTTTTTCGAATTGTTATTTCATGATTATAGAGCCGGAGATAATCGTGACTACCTGAATAGTCGATGGCATAATGATCCGGGTGCATGGTCTGAATGATTACTTCACCCGTCTCGTCACCTCTACCGGCCCTGCCGGTGACCTGCGACAGCAACTGAAAGGTCCTCTCAGAGGCTTTGAAATCAGGGATTGCAAGTCCGCTATCAGCCCATACAACACCAACCAGGGTTACATGGGGGAAATGATGACCTTTAGCGATCATCTGGGTGCCGATAAGGATATCAATTTCACGGTTCCTCATCTTGCGCAAGATTGTTAGGAATTTTCTCCGATCTTTTCCAGTGTCGGCATCAAGTCTTGCAATTTTTGCTGCAGGAAGCAGATATTGAAGTTCCTCCTCAACCCTTTCCGTACCAAATCCAAAAGGTACAAGGGTTGGTGATTTACAAGTCTCACAGACTGTATCGACTCTTTGTTGGAAATCGCAATAGTGGCAAAGCAGCTTGTTTTTCTTTTTATGATAGGTCAATGAAACGTGGCAGTGGCGACACCCACAAATATTACCACACTCCTGGCATATCATGGTTGTGGAGAAACCACGTCGATTTAGAAGCAGCAATGATTGCTTTGAACGTTTGAAATTGGTTAGCAGATGCCCACTGAGTTGATTTGAAAACAGTTTTTTACCACCTGATTCCTTGACTTCTCTCATATCAACTATGTGCACTTTTGGAAGCGGTCGTTTGGTAACCCGTTTTTCCATGGTCAACAGTTGATATTTGCCGGTAGTGGTATGATAAAAAGAGGTTATCGAAGGTGTGGCTGAGCCGAGAATCACTACACTGTCATGAAATCTGCCCCGAAGCAGCGCCAGGTCTCTGGCGTTATACCGGAAGCCGTCATCCTGTTTATAGGCTGTGTCATGTTCTTCATCAACAATGATCAAGCCAGGATCCTTGAGTGGGGCAAAGATGGCGGACCTGGCTCCTATAACGATTCTTGCCTTCGAGGTAGCGGCTAAACTCCATTGGTCGTATTTTTCCCCGGCTGTCAGCCCTGAGTGCAGCAAAACAACCTTGTCACCAAAACGTGAAACAAAACCGGCTTCAAGCTGTGTGGCCAAGGCTATCTCAGGGACCAGCACCAGTACATCCCTGCCTTTATCCAATATTTCTTCAGTACATTGCAGATAAACTTCAGTTTTACCGCAGCCGGTCACTCCATGAAGCAGAAAGGGTTTATATGATCTCTGTTCAATTGCCGGCAGTAATATTTCCAAAACATTGTTCTGCTCTTTGGTCAGGATCTCTGGATGTTTAATGAATTCATACTGCTCTCCTAACGGGTTTCTGTAGATTCGTCTTTTTCCGGATTCTACCAGTCCCATTTTCTTCATTGAATCCAACAATCTGGTTGTAGAGCCTTTATATCGTTTTCGAAGCTCCCGTCCGGAAACAAAACCATCCTTAAAATCTTTTGCCAACAATTCAAGCAGGTATAAGCTTTTTGTTTCCGGGATTGACAGCTGTTGCACATAATGATTGATAATCCTCTCTTTGTGATTGTCGAATTGGGACAGATCACCGATGCCATCCAGATCTATACCGCAGGGATAAAGAATCCGATAACAGAGCTCATTTTTCTCTTGGCTGCTTTCTTGCTGGAGATACTCCTCTAGTTGAACACACTTGTGTCTGATCAGTTCTTTTATCTGCCGTGAGCTGGTTTTATCCGACAACAACTTTCTGGTGGCTGCTATACTTAAGTACCCTTTATTTTGGATCCGCTCAAACAGAGCCTTCTGGTCGCTATTGAGCGCATTGCCTTCGTGGGGAAGAGCTCCTGTTTCGGGATTAACGACCAGCCTCTTGCCGGTTTTTCTCATATGACCGCCAGGCAAGGCAGTCTCCACAACCTGTCCTATAGGGTAATGGTAATAATTGGCAATCCAACGAAAAAAAGGGACCTGATTACTGTGAAAAATTGGTACCGAATCAATCAGTTCAACAATCGATTTGACCGTAAAACCGGTAGGTGACTCCTGGGAAACAGACAGAACATAGCCGGTGAGTTTTCGTTTGGACAATGGAACGAGAACCCTGCGTCCAATCAGTTGTTCCGTTTCTTGGAAAAGATCAATCAGGGGTTCTTCTTTTTTGATGGAATAGGTCAGTGTTTTCCAGATTGGAGCCGGTATGGCCACTTCCAGAAAAAACATGTCCGGTGTTGTTTGGCGGTGATTACGCTTATGCTCTACACTCACCTTTCACCTCTTGTCTTAAGTGGTCAAAACCTGGTCCTATTTTTTACAGAACTACAAAGCGGGATGCATGGACAATTGAACCGGTTCACGGGCAAACGATTCAAGTACGACTAAATGACGCTAAAAAGAAGAAGCCAAACTCTTTAGATGTTGTTTTAACGATTTTCCAAGCTCTCTGTGCTGCAGGCCATAGGCAATGATTGCCTTCAGATAGCCGAGTTTGTCTCCGGCGTCATATCGGGTGCCCTCGAACTCATAGGCAAACATGGATCGTTTTTTTGATAGGGCAAGCAAGGCATCCGTCAACTGAATTTCGCCTCCATGGCCCGGAGTTGTCTTACCCAGCAGTTCGAATACTTCAGGGGTTAGAATATACCTGCCGATAATCGCCATATTTGAGTCCGATGTACCGGGAGCAGGTTTTTCAACCATTCTTGTGATTATATGGGTCCTGTCCTGCTTATACTCTTCACCCTCAACGATACCATACTGATGGGTCTGTTCCAGGGGAACACGCTGGACAGCGACAATGGGTGATTCCACTTTTTCATAGAAATTCAGCATCTGTTTGGCACATGGCACATCACTATGGACCAGGTCATCACCTAATAAAACCATAAAAGGCTCATCGCCTACAACATGCTTGGCAGTCCAGATGGCATGCCCAAGGCCAAGCGGTTTTTTCTGCCTGACCGAGACAATATCGATCAGGTTTGAGATCATGTTCAACTCTTCTCCCAGAGTAACCTTATTGCGTTCTTTGAGCACAGAATCGAGATGAAAGTCATAATCAAAATGGTTTTCAATGGCGGACTTTCCCTGGGAAGTGACAAAGATGATCTGATCGATACCGGAAGCAACAACCTCTTCTACAATGTATTGAATTGTAGGTCGATCGACAATTGTCAGCATTTCTTTGGGAATCGCTTTGGTGGCCGGCAGAAAACGTGTTCCAAGACCGGCAACGGGAATGACCGCTTTTCGTATTCTCATTGATTGTTCCTTTGTATAAAAGTGTCTTTTTAAATCAAGCGGTGACAAAATACATCAAAAAGATGTGCTCGTCATTTGAAAACATAAAAACGTCCATAAAAACTATCTCCTTTGGAAATATCAATTCCGTAATGTTAACCCTGACTATTGGAACCGTACGGCAGTACTTCGCAGTATCCAGTCTGCCCACTGTGTAAGCGATCTTATACGAAACCGGTTGAGAAGCTTAACCTGTTTATCAAGCCATTGCCTGTCGTTTTTCAACTCCTCTGACAGGTAAAATAAAGGTTTTAACAGGTCTGTTTCATCATTGATGACGCCTTCTTCAAGTGCCACATCTTTCAGCCCTGCTTTTGGCAATATGCGAAGTCCGTAACCGGCATCTGTAAATATTGGTTTTCGACGCTTTAAAAAAGACAAGTTCTTCTTTATAGTTTCCCTTGTTTCACCCGGGCCGCCCAGCAAAAACTGCGGCATATAGTTAATTCGCTCCTGTTCAAATAATTCAAATGTCCTGTTTATTGAACCCACAGTAAAAGGCCTGCGCATTCTCATAAGCAATTCATCATCCATCGAATTCAGCAGAGTGGTGACCATCAGACATCCTGCCTGTCTTAATAAGCGGGCAAATTCCCGATCTATGTTGGTCGGTTCAATAACCACTGAAAAACAGATCTTCAACTCGGACCTGATTATTGTTTCAAGTAATTGTTTTGCCCATGTTAGAGGTTCGTTAAAAAGCGCATCAATAAAAAAATAGTCAAGCCGGTTAAACTTGTAGTCTCTTGCATCCCGTCTCAGGTCTTCCAGGATTGCCTCAGGTTCTCTGGGGACCCAGGACGTTCCAAACGAAGCTCCTGCGTCACAGAAAAGACATCTGTGAGGACATCCGGTTTTTGTTATGACACAGCAGTTAAAATATGATTTCTTATAGCGTTTGAGATCGATCACACTCCAGTCAATAGTTCCTCCTTCGGGATATCCGTTCAGCAGTCCTTCATTGCATCGGATGCTTCCATTTTCCCGCCACATGAGCCCTGGAGTTTTAAAACCTGATGTCCGGATTTTCAATTCTTCCAGAAACATAGGAAATGCCTTATCACCCTGGCCAACCATTGCGTAGGTGGGAGATACCCGCTCGAAGATCTCTTCAGGCATGGACATCACGGCAGAACCGCCGATTATAGTAGGCGCATACTTATTGGCAATTTTAACCCACCTGACATAATCTGGAACAAAACCCTTTGTATCCGCATATTTCTGGGTATCAATGTTACGGAAGGAGAAGCCGACAAAATCGGGTTTATGTTCTTTCAGTGCAGACACAAGCAAAGAATCAGTGTCCTTAACCTTCATTAAGTCAAGAACATGTACTGTATGGCCTGCATTCAATAGTGGTTTTGTGATAAGTGAAATCCCCACAGGCGGTGGTGATAACAACTCATATGTATTGCCGTAGACGAGAAGTAATTTCATTGATTATCTTGTGAGAAGGCGTGTCTCTCCCACCTTCATCACCCATAGGCTTTTCTCGGAAAATCCTTTTTTTTGACCCGCTTTACTGAACCGTTCAGGTGGTTCCCAGAATGGTTCATCCGACAAACTGCTGACTGTTCCCCAATGAGATGCAATTAATTTTTTTGCCCGAACGTCTCTTCCAATTGTAACGGCTTCTTCAGGAGTGACATGAGACATCCACATCAATTCTCTAGGCTCATAAGCACCGATAGGCAAGATGGCAAAATCAAAGGAATTATAGGTATTCCCAATCCTTTTAAAAACTGTTTTGGAATATCCGGTATCACCGATGAAAATGATCCTTTTTTCCTGACTTTCAATGACCCAGGAGGCCCACAATGTTTGGTTTTTATTGTTAATTGCACGCCCGGAATCATGAACAGCCGGCAAAGAACTGAACCTTATACCATCAATAGATATGGATTCTCCCCAGTCCAATTCTGTCACATTCCTATATCCACGCTCGGTGAAAAAAGTTCTCAGACCCAGTGGGACAACAACATGAATATGCTCTTTGTTTTTAAAATTACTGACAGTTTCATCATCCAAGTGGTCGTAATGATCATGTGAAATAATCACTACATCTATGGGGTGTAATTGATCAACAGGAACCCCCGTGTCTACAATCCGTCTCGGGCCGGCCCACGAAACCGGACTGGCAAACTCGGAAAAGAACGGATCTGTTAAAATATTTCTTCCTGAAAGAGAGACAAGAAATCCGGCATGACCCAGCCAGGTCACACGGTCCCCCTTAATGGAATTGAATAGCCGTATCGATTCCGAAGCAGACAATTTATGTCCATCCGGGACATCTGGAATAAAAATCGAGCCCCAAAATCTACGAAGAAAGAACAACACTCCTTTGGGGGTAGCGGTTTCTATAAAAGGATGGTTGCGAAACGCTGACGTCGTGTGGTGTTCAGGCCTATTTTCCAAAGTTGTTTGTCCATTGTTCTGTGATGAATTATCCGAGCATGACAGTGCCACTATGAATATCATTGCTGCTCCAATAACAATCTGTGCAGATTTTTTCATGTCTTGTCAATCTAATATCGTCGAGTCAGAGGCCCAATTCCGAAGTCTCTTACACATTCCTGTTATGTGCACGAACCTCTCTCACAATTGATTGTTGCCCAGTTTGGGATGAAGCATTTCCATAAAAGAAGTTTCAAATTCCTTTGGAAGTATATATGCCTCTCCAATTATCAATCCCAACCATGGCATCTGTAGAAAACTCAGCGGTGCTATTGCGATAAGAAAGAGCATCGTCCCAATTAGACCTATTTTCACACTTCTCTTCTTATATAGCAACAACAGGCCCATTGCGATTTCAAATATCATCAAGAATATTCCAAAAACCACCGGATTGAGTTTGACAACAGCCAGGGCTATGTCACGATATAGAGGAATCATAGCACCATCAGCATATTCCACATAAGCTTGTGAATGAGTAAAGGTGACGATTCCGTTGACTGCTATCGCCATTACAAGAAAAAAAATACCAAGAAATATGCGCCCTGCATTTGGTCTTTTTACACAAAGAATAACTACAGCAAAAACAAATACTGTGCTAATAAGCATTGGAATAAGCACTATATGTCTCCTTTCGTCCTGCCTTTCCTCAACATGGCTAATACGAGTTTAAGTTGCCCTTGTGGACGCATAGCGGCAAAAGGGCCATTCTAAAAACTTCAGTTTTGTGGTTTTTGGTTGTAGAGCTCATGTTGACTCATTTTCTTACAAGGTGTTGCACCATGAAATGATAATTAAAACGTATCATTTCCACGCTTTGAGCATAGCTTTGATAATTTCTTCATAGCGATAATTTACAACAGAATGGCCCTCACCAGAGTAAATCATCGGTTTATCACAGGTTGGGATACGTGCACACATATAGTCGGCAATTTGGGGGTGTAATAGATTATCCTCTTTGCCATGGAACACCAGAACCGTTGGTTCATCGATTTCCTCTAGCTTAAAAGGCCAGTTCTGACGCTCAAGAGTGAAGTCACGTGTCCATCCTTCAACCCCCTGGCGAAGCGCCTCAATTTGTTCGACACGATATTGGTCACGTGTGAAAAATTGCTTATCCTTATCCAAATCAAAGAAGCTACCCGCATTCTTAATCACTCCAACCGGATCTCGGAATAGCATAACACGTTGTATCCTGAAGAGCGCTCGCATGAGCCACGGGCCGTTATTTGCGCTCCAGATAAAGAATTTATTGATTGCTGAGCCTGCGAAGGTGTCACTTTTCATAATGCTTTGTGGGAAATCGTCGCTTGAATAAGGGCACTCTCCAGCAACGATCCCGACAACGGTGAGGCGTTGAGGGATTTTATGTGCAACCGTAGCAGCGTACGGACCTCCAGTGCTCCAGCCTAACACTGCAAAACGATCAATGGTCAAATGGTCTGCTAGATCAACAACGTCATCCGGCCAATCGAGATAAGTACGATTCTCTTGAAAATCGGACAGCCCATAACCTGGCCGATCAAGAGTTATCATACGGATTCCCAATTGCTGGTTGAGTTCATCAAAGATTAATCCATCAAGACGCGAACCCGGTGCGCCATGGAAGAAAAATACAGGAAAGCCTTTAGGATCTCCAGATTCCAAGTAAGCCAAAGTGCGACCATCTGAAAGCTGTAGAGTCTTTCCAGCTGAACTGAAGGAAAAAGTATCCTTTAGTGAAGGTTCATAGACGGTCACACCTGCCATTAAAAACAGAATAAGGATGAATATTGTGAGGATGATTATCGAGAAAATACGGAGTAAACGTTTCATTAGCATGTGACCTCTTTGATCTTATTAGATATAGTAGCCTATAGTTGTTAAAAGCAGCGCGGCTACACTATGCAACTTTTATCGATCCGTGTTTTTGTTGATGTCGGCTTTCTTGCTACATATAAATGAACACTGCCAAAACCACCGATTTCTCTTTTAGTATATTCAAAATTGAATTCTTGAAGTAATTTCGAAATATCTCGAATTATATCACCAGCCGATTCCATGAGTTTTGTCAGCCAATAACCAAATACATTTCTGTTAGAGGGATACTCAAAATCAACTATTACTAATCTGCCCCCGTCTTTCAATACCCGATAAAATTCCGACATGGCCTGTTTTCCATTTGGATAGCCGGAAAAAGCCATTGTATTAACAATTGTATCGAAATAATTGTCAGGAAAAGGAAGTTTTTCAACATTTGCCCACTGAAGAGTTGCCTTAATACCTTCCTGAGATAAATTTTTCTTTGCCATTTCAACCATAGTGTTGTTGTAGTCGATACCATGAGTTTCGTAGTCATTGGCATATTGTAGCAATAAATATCCTGTCCCAAATGAAACTTCTAAAACACGGTTACCTTTTATGTGCGGAATAACTGCTTTTATCCATGTTTTCCAACCAGGAAGCAATGTTACAGCCACATCATATACTTTGGCATATTTTGAATATTCCTGATCGAGCTTTTCGGTATACGCAATCGAATTTTCAGGCTCGTTTGAGTAAATAATCTTTTCTTCCGGAACTTGCAAAAGCATCATTCAACCATTCCAATTGATTATTAGGTATCTTTTATAGCCTCAACGATACAGTAAAATGGTTCGACTTCAAGTTTCTCACCAAACATGTTGATAGTATTCATTTTCAAGCAGCATTCTTGTAAAATTGATTCAACTGCTGCTTGGGCATCATTTGACATATCTATTCCAAATATCCAGGGTTCTCCCATTCTTCCCATTAGTCTTGAGGTTCTTTTAACTGTTCTTGAAATCTCACCTGATATGTATGCCTTGGAATAAAAGTCTTGAGCAATAATACTTCCGTCTCCACATAGATTAACCATTTTCCTGAGTGTTTCTTTGACACTATCAACATCTAAATACAAAGAAACGCTTTGCCAGAGGAACAACGTCCTTTTTGTTTTGTCAAAACCGGCTTCCAATAGTTTTTCGTCCCAGGATTCGTTTGCATAATCCACCGGGATATAAGTGATCCAGTCATGCTGAATACCTGCATTTTTCAATGTTTCAACTTTTAGGTTGAGCGTTCTAGCCTGGTCGATTTCAAAAACCTTTACATTTTTCCCTTTTGTAAAGTGCAAGGCTATGAGATCAAAACCGACTCCGGGAATGATAATTTGCTCCACTTCATCAACATATTGTTCCATTATCCTATCAAACTGGAGCAACCTGCGAGCTACCATAGAAACCAAGTTTTCTTTACCTGGTTCTGGAATTTTTCCCAGCTTGGTTGTGAAACCGAATAACCGCTGCGAAATGATAAGAGCGCCCATAAATGACCACAAACCAAAATGTGATTCACAGGGAAATTTTTTTATAAATGCAACAGAAAAGGGGTCCGGTCTGGTGTCAAAATAATGCATGAACCACCTATATTGAAGCGCTCGACATGCCGTGAAAGAGATACCCAGTTTCTTGCTTTTCCCCACCCCCTTATAATATCCAACTATTATTCCAATAATAGCAAAAGGAATGAAGATTATTTGAATTACTAGATAAAGAACGATTTGAATAAGTTTAATAAGGAAATGTAATATTGCTGGTAACATCTAGATCACCTGAGATAGGATCGATGCCAAAAAAATCGGGTGAGTCGTTTTAGCTGCCACCTACATTGCATCATCAAATTCGTCTCTATATCTCGCAACGCCACCAGACTTCGGCAAAACTTCGTTATCGAACACCACAATCATGAATGCATTATCCGGTACACCTTCCCATTGACTGCGAAGTTGATATTTTGACGCAACCTCGAAACCAAAACGCGGGTAATACTCAGGGTGCCCTAGAACAATAACGAATGGACAACCAGCATTGCGCAAAAAGTCAAGCCCGTACCGGATAAGTCGAGTTCCAATCCCCTTTCTCTGTTGAGATGGCAATACCGACATTGGTGCCAATCCCATCCCTACTGCAGGGCAATCTACCACGGTAGCCGGAGTGAATAATACATGGCCGATAACAGAACCATCTTCAACGGCGACAAACGATAAATACTCCTTGCAGGAAGCTCGGAGTTTATCAACAATACCTGCTTCCGGACCGTTATCGAATGCGTTTAGATTTAAATGGTGAACGGTATCACGGTCTTTGGATTCTTCTTTACGAATTTCGAACATAACTGTTTACTCCTCAGTCATACTACTAACTGCATTTCTGGATTCTTTTCCTTCATAGGGTCCTTTTATAAAAAGACTGTTCAGAGTTTTTTCTGCCATGGAACAAGAAAACTTTTCTCTAACTCATTCGAGATTGAGTCTGGCTTTCTTAATCAGATCCCAAAACATCTAATTGATATATCGAACTTCTGCTAATTTTCTCTGGGGTATTCGTTTAAACTGATATTTCGGATACCCCATAGTCAGGCTGGCATAAACCTCGCGATCATCATCAAGGCCAAGAAGGCTCCTTATCTGTGGAACCCGGTTGCAGGCCGGTGGAATAAGATCATTAAAACATGTGCCTATCTTCATTGTTTGTGCCATCAGAATGGCATGAAAGGCAGCGATAAGACAATTCTCGCCACCTACCGGTTCGTAGATTGGGCTGTGGAACAGCATTAAGGCAGGGCAATCTCTTAAAATTTCATTGCTTCTCCCCTCTTTGTACCAACGGATATACCAATGCATCCCCGGCATAACAAAGTCCTGCAGTGTTGTGAAATTTTTTTCACCCGCTTTACGTTTAATAAAAAAACGGGCAATTGGATTTTTAAGGTTTTTGCCCAAACCATCATATAATCCGTAAGCAAGCTTGGAAATATGAGCAAGCGTTTTGGGATTATCAATAACAGTTAGACCTGTACTGCTTCGTCCCGTTCCTGTAGGCGCAACCTGCACAGCTTTGATAATCCGATTTATCTTTGTACGAGGAACCGGCTTATCTTTGTATCTGCGGATGGAACGACGCTGCTGTAAAAATAGAAGAAGCTGTTTGTCATCTAGGTCAAGCTCTCGGATCGGCACAGCTTTCTCTTCATTCAAACCGTCAACATGGATTGCACAGTTGGGGCAAATGGCGTAACAATGACCGCACTGCATACACAGAGCCAGACGTTCCTGCGAGATTTTTGTTATCTTTTCATTATCTTCTACCACTGTTTCCGGAATATGGCGGGGACAGACTTCAGCACAAATTCCACAGGCGTTACAAAGATCTTGATCAATTCTGATGTTCATTATTTCCTCCTAAGAACTCCAGCAGCCCTTTTGCTCAATTAAATGAGCCCAACTTTGTCTTATTTCAGAGTAATTTCCTTTTTATCCAGGAAAAAATCTTTTAAATGGTGTCTGCCATATACAGGAGCGACCATATCCTTTGAAAGAACCGTCATAAAAAACTCAATTGGTCCGTATTTTTTTACCGAGGTGAAGATTCTCAGAATCTTTAAAAACCATTTCTTTATCCAGAGCGGGATTCTGGTTATTTTTATCGGTTTTCCTATGGTTTCAAACGCCAGGGTTATAATTTCATTATGAGTTAAAACATCAGGGCCGCCGACAGCAATATGCTTTTCATCCCCAGTGGCTGCAAAGACGCAGACTTCTGCCAGATCTTCACCATGGATAGGATTTATCTTGTTTTCACCGGAACCAACAACATATCCTCTTCCTGTATTGGCCATTTGCAGATATTCAAGCATATCTGAAAAAAATCCGTTCGGCTGGATGACCAGTGCGTTGAGACCGGATTTCTTCAACTCCTCGGTAAACTGCAATTTTGCCCGGACAGGCTTTAGATCGTTTAATTCTTCAGCTTTAAAGACAGAAACATAGATGAACCTTGAAACACCTGCATTTTTTGCCTCTTCTAAAAGATTCCTGTTCCCTTGATAATCGACATCCATATAGGTGAGATTATCTTTCTGCCTGGTAATCCCTATTGATGAAAACACAATATCAATATCGTTACATATTCCGTTTAATGACTTGGGTTTTGTGATTTCCCCGATATATTTCTCATCAATACAATGACTGAGACTATCGAGCTTATCCGGCTTTCTTGTTAAAGCCCGAACCCAGAATCCCTGCCGCTTGAATTCCTGAAGCACATGTTTCCCTAAATAACCTGTTGCTCCGGCGATCAATACCTTTTTCATGTTATATCGCCCCCTGTATCCGGTTACCATGGCAGTTCAGCATTTAATATTCAAAATCAAATAGTTACTGACTATTTGTCTTCACGTTAAGAAGGACACTTAATCCGTTTTCCTTGGTTATTCCCATGCCCAGGGAAAAGGAACCACCCTTTACTCCAAAGAGCTGTTCAAGAGTTTTTATATCGGTATAGGGTGCCCATCTTTTCGCATCAGGGCTTAGATAGACCATAATGGCTTTGATCAATTCCTGTTTTTCTTTTTCATTCATGACTGCTATTTGCTTTTCACTCATTCCAGGAGGTATTCTCAACCTGAAATAGACCCTCTGTTGACAAACCAGGTTAATCTGCTCATCGACTGCATCAAAAAGCCCACTCTCTAAAGAAATTCTTACAGGTAACAGGTCGCCCTTATCCAGGTACATGACATAGTTCGATAAATCTTCCTGCTGCTTCATTTGACTGTGGTGAATGATTTGATCATCCTTGAAATCCTGCAAAAGAACTGTTCGTGTACTGCAGCCAACTATTGCAGTCATCATTATGAAAAAGATAATGGTTTTGCTCTTCATGATTTCTTGCAAAAATTTCATTTTGCCTCTCCTTTCAGTGTCTCATTTCGTTCATGTTTATATTCATAATAGTTGGGCACATCATCAGGCAGGATATGATCATCTGAAAGGTTATCTCGTTGATTGCTCTCTACCAATCCTTCGTAAAAACCCCGATTCATGTGTTCCGTACACCCTGTTAACCAAAGCAACAGCAAACAGAAGACAACCGTTTTGGTCAGTTTGATCATATGCGCTATCATTTTCAGCCCCATGTCAATGAGTTATCAGTTTTGAACAGGTCGTACGACCAATTAACGCAGCCAATCGGCAACCCGTTTCCTCTTTTCACCAAGATCTTCAAGAAGTGAGTACAGTGTCGGTACGACAATCAAGGTTAAAAAGGTGGCCACCATGAGGCCGAAAACCACAACAATGGCCATTGATCGCCACATCTGACTGGATTCGCTTACCCAGGAGATTGCCAGGTTATGAAAGTCGAAAGACACGCCGGTAATCATAGGAAGAAGGCCGAGAATTGTGGTTATGGCGGTAAGGATCACCGGGCGCAGCCGAGTAGCGCCTGCGGAAATCACCGCATTTCGTACATCCATGCCTCGATCCCGCAACTTGTTGATGTAATCGATCAGCACAATGCCGTTATTGACCACCACTCCAGCCAGGGAGATCACTCCGACACCGGTCATAATGATGCCGAACGGCTGTTTGAATACAGCAAGTCCTAAAAAAGCTCCGCCAAGTGAAAGAATAACCGACATCATGATAATGATGGGCATGGAGATTGAGTTGAACTGACTGACCAAGATGAAGAAGATGAGAAAAAGAGCAATAATGAACGCTTTACTCAAGAATTCTTCCGATTCCTGCTGCATCTCCATTTCACCGGTAAAGGTGACGCCATATCCCGGCGGCAAGGCGATACCTTTCAATATCTCCTCGGCCTGGGAACGGGCCACCGGTCCCGGTATCCGTGTCTCATCCACATTGGCCTGAACAGTGACCACCCGCTGGTTATCGATTCGGACGATATCTCCGATGGTGCCGGTATATTCTATGCGTGCAAGGGTTGACAGCGGCACCATTTCGCCGGAAGGAACAGGGATCATCAACTCCCGCAGCACATCGGTTAATTGTCTGTCTTTTTCAGGTAACTGCACAGTGATATCGTAATCCTTATTTGATTCGCGAAACGTTGACACATCAAGGCCATTGTAGGCGGTTTTCAGGGCAAAACCGATCATATCGGTTGACAACCCGAACAGGGCCGCTTTTTGACGGTCGATTACGACTTGAATCGACGGTGTCCCTTCATTGTAGTTATCCCGTATATCTTTTACGTGGGGAATCTTGGCAAGTATTTCCCTGATCTGTTTTGCTATTTGGCCAAGCACTGGTAGTTTATCGCCTGATATCTCTATGTTGATAGGCGAACCGGTCGGCGGCCCTTCTTCTGCTGCAGCAATGGTTATTGACGCACCTGGAATATCCGCCACCCTCTTCCGGATATCGTTCATTGTCTCAAAGGAAGAACGGTTTCTTTTCTCCAGATCGATAAAGCGAACCCCAATATTGTTTGGAGCATTTTGGCTGAACGTATCAGCACCACCAGAGATGGTTACCGCTTTGGTATAGATATTTTTAATATTGGCCAGATCGCTTGGCCCCATAAAATGGGAACCATCTTTTTGTTCATGTCTTTTCGGTACGTAACCGTTTTGGTACCTATCTGCCGTGATAGCTGAATTCGCTTCCGCCACCACAGTACCTCCGGTAATTGCCAATTCAACTCGCTTAATTATTCGATCTATATACTCCAGGTCTGCCCCTTCAGGTGGTTCCACATTGACATACATAGACTTGGGCTCAAAGTCCGGGAAAAATTCAACAGGCTTTTCTAACCCGATAATCAGCATCCAACCCTGAAATAACAGAATCAAAAAGGAAAATGCGGCCAGGATAACCATGATTGGCCTGTTTAAGGCAAATCGCAGGACACTGGCATACCCTTTCAGCAGTTTCCCTTTGATTTCAACAGGTTTTTCAACAGAAGCTGTTATTATTTCTGCGGGTAATAATTGGTTCTTTTTTCCAGATTTGATCTTCATGAATATTGATGCCAGAGCCGGATTGATCACCATGGCTACAAAAAGGCTAGATGAAAGAGTGACAATCAGTGTCATTGGCAGATACTTCATGAACTCACCCATTATCCCCGGCCAAAACAGCATGGGAAGAAAGACCGCAAGGGTGGTCATGGTAGAACCGATCACAGGATAAGCGACTTCGGAGGTAGCCCGCATGGCGGCCTCAAATCGTGGAGCGCCCTGTTCCATATAGCGGTAAATATTTTCAATAATAACGATTGCATTATCAACAAGCATACCCAGAGCCAGG
>CAZLGM010000033.1:0-19327 GCA_964558875.1 uncultured Desulfocapsaceae bacterium | reverse complement strand
TCAAATCAGTTGCGCTTCAGCGTGTAAGAAAACTGCACCCGGATGCAGCCGTTCTGGTTCATCCCGAGTCACCAGCTCCGGTGATCGAACAGGCCGATGTGGTCGGCTCTACCACAGCACTGATCAACGCAGTAGCATCAATGAAAAACAACGAGTTTATCGTGGCCACCGATGCCGGTATTTTCAGTAAAATGAAAAAAGTGGCCCCAGGAAAAACACTCATTGAAGCACCGACAGCCGGAGAAGGAGCTACCTGCCAAAGCTGTGCCCACTGCCCGTGGATGGGAATGAATTCACTTATCAATCTTGCTCAAACGCTTGAAACAGGAAGCAATGAGATTTTTGTCGATAAAGAGTTGGCCCGCAGGGCAAAGATTCCAATCCAGAGAATGCTTGACTTTGCAAAAACCCTGATTAAGTAGAAACAGTCTTTTCTCTGCCCTGCCACCCGGATGAGGAGAATAATCAACCTATCGCATGGTTTGCAGCTTAATTGTTTGCACACCTTAATCTGCAAGTAACCACTGGGTATACGACTTCTCCAACGCTGACCACTTAAAACGATCCGTCAATCGATTCGAGGTGGTAAGATCCATTTTTTGAGGATATTTGAGCAACTTGGTAAGATGGCGGCCAAATTGCTGATCCTGGTATCGATAGCTGGAGTCAAACAGCTCCTTGTACGAAAGTCTGTCCGGCAGCACTGGGTAACACCCGGCTCGAACTGCCTCAATGATCGCTATTCCGAAAAACTCGTGGTTCGCTGTTGAAACGACGATATCCCCCTGGCAGAGAAGACGAACATATTCCCGCCTCGATTCAACATAGCCAAAGTGGAGGATATTTTCTTTTAACCTCTCTTTCGCCTGGACGAAGCAGTCAGGCCGGTTATCAAACGATTGACCCAGGACAATCAGCTTAAAAGGGATTTTTTCTTTCTGTATCTGATATAAAGCTGCAAAAAAAATGTCCGGCCCTTTGTCATGTTCCCATCTGTGATTCCAGACAATAACAGGCGGACTGTTTGATGCCCCTCTGTTTTCCCTTATCTGATCAATAACAGAAAAATCAAGACCTGGAAAAAGAATACGTGATTTTTCTTTTACCACATCCTCTGCTCCCGTCAGCTTCATATCTGAAACCTTTTGCAGATAGACGCTGATTCCACCAAGAAAGCTGTTCAAATTGTAGTTGGAATTGAAGCCCAACGAATCGGCTGCCATTGCGCTGTTGAAATTAATACTCGTGAACTGATAAATCTGCGGATCGGTAATCTGATTGGGATACCCGAACTGGTTTTCATGGAAATAGATATGGATAGGTGTGGATGGATCCCACCATGGTTTTGATGTCAGAAGAGAACGGAGAACGGCTGTATCAACGAAGGTTGAACATAGAACGACATCAAAGTGTTTTTTTTTTTCGTTGTGCAGAGGTCCTGTATCTGATCGACAAACCAGTATGCGGAAAGCTGCATTCGCATTTTCCACTTCCTGGCCGGAAGTGTTAAAAAGGTACATTCAGCTGATAGCGTGGAGGCTAAGCCTTGTAGAAAAGCTTTGTGTGATCCACCAAAATAGGGTTCGAGGATGAGAATTTTTTTTGGGGCAGATGTCACTGAAATAACTCCTGAACATCGAACGATCGGCGACAATTATGAACCATTGTTCCTACTTCAATGGTTTATTAATCGACAGCATTTAAGAAAATGCTTATATTGCCTTCACCAAGTAAGTAACCTGACTATATAAGGGTCTCTGTTTCTGGAAATACACTCTTGCTACAACCAAACCAAGAAAACTGTTTTACAAGGACATATTTCATGCATCTGATAGACGAAATACCCTGGCTGATAGTTATCCTTTTCTGCTGTACATTGGGATTTGCACCGTTTTATCCAGTGCCACATCTTTTTGAAAAGCTGTCCATGCTAATCTCAGGAAATCTAAAACGGCCGATAGATATTTTTGACCTGTTTTTTCACGGAGCTCCATTTATTCTGCTGTTTGTTAAAATTGCACGATATTTCGCTTCTGGAAAATAGCAAATGGGGAAACAATCAGGGATTTCCAACAACAGGTATCCTCAAGTCTCTACCTATTAAGAGTAGACTTGAATGCAAGCCTTGTCAGCCAAGAAGCTCGACAACGCGATCGAGAATGAGATTGGCGGTCTCTTCTTTTAAAACCATTGGTAATTGAATGTGTTTATTGTGATCAACCATGGTCACCCTGTTGGTATCAACTCCAAAACCGGTATCGTCACCACTGATATCGTTAGCACAAATGAGATCAACTCTTTTTTCTTTCAGTTTTCTTTGGGCTTCTTCCAACATGTTTTCTGTCTCAGCACAGAAACCAACAAGAAATGGAGTAGAGGATGTTCGTTTCTTGCCAATCTCAGCAAGGATATCCGGGTTGGCTTCAAGTGCCAACTCCAGTTCAGCCTGGTGTTTTTTGATTTTTCGCTCAACCCTGTTTTTTGAGCGAAAGTCGGATACTGCGGCTGCTTTTATGACAATGGTTGCTTGCTGCAGAGAATCAAACAGTTGGTCATACATTTCCTGTGCGGTTTGAACCTGTAGAGTATTGACCCCATGGGGTGGGCTAAGAGAGGTTGGTCCACTGATCAGCGTGACTTCAGCCCCCCGACGATAAGCGGCCGCGGCAAGCGCATATCCCATCTTGCCTGAAGAGCGGTTGGAAAGAAAACGGGCGGCATCAATGGTTTCCCTGGTTGGTCCGGCGGTTACCAGAACATGATGGTCTTTAAGGTCCTGTTCAGACAGAGCACGCAATATAACTTCCCTGGCAGTTTCCCAGGAAACTAGTCGTCCCTGCCCTTCTGTTTTGCAGGCCATGGAGCCATATTCGGGATCAACAATCTGATATCCGAATGATCTCAATTTATCAATATTATTCTGAGTAGCCGGATGGGCGAACATATTACTGTTCATGGCAGGGCAGATAATTACCGGAGCACTGGTTGCCAGGACGATGGCGGTAAGCAGATCATCAGCAAAACCATTGGCCAACCTGCTGATTGTCTGGGCCGTGGCTGGAGCAATGACAATACAATCCGCCGTGGTAGCCAGATCGATATGGGAAATAGAAGACGACTTTTCATCTTCAAACATATCCGAACACGTTTTGTTTCCGGACAATGCGGAAAATGTTAAAGGAGATACAAACTGGGTGGCTGACCGGGTCATCACAACAGAGATATCAGCCCCAGCCTGGGTAAGCGTCGAGACCCAGCCGGCACCTTTGAATGCAGCTATGGAACCGGTCACCCCAAAAACAATTTGTTTGCCAGCAAAAGATCCGCTCATTTTTCTCTCCTGCCTGAATCCAATGATTTCAGCCTCAAGTGGTATTAACGCTTCTAAAAATAGTCTTCAACGTCTGTGGTATAAACAAAAAAAGCATGCTCCGATTTCCCGGAACATGCTTTTGTTACGACCAAAGGAAACAATCAGTCCCTGCCTCCTCCAAAAAATCGAAGAAGCATCAGGAAAAGATTGATAAAATCAAGATACAGTGCCAGCGCTCCCATGATGGATCCTTTGGTGATGGCCGCTTCACCCTGCTCCATTATACCATCTTCACCCATTTTTTTTATCTTCTGAACATCATAGGCAGTGAGTCCGGTAAAGACTAAAACGCCGATCATTGAGATAACCCAGTAGAGGCTGGAACTCTTTAAAAATATATTTACGATAGAGGCAATGATAATGCCGATCAGTCCCATAAACAGGAAAGAGCCGAACCCGGACAGGTCCCGCTTGGTTATCAGACCGTAAACCGCCATGGCTCCAAACATACCTGCGGTAATAAAAAATGTTGCGGCAATGGATGTGCCGGTGTAAGCGAGAAAAATAACAGATAGGGTCAGTCCGTTCAGGACAGAGTAGAGAAGAAACATGGATGAGGCGGTGCCGGCCTGCATTTTATTTATTCTAGCTGACAGATAGAAAACCAGGCCCAGCTCACCGATGATCAGGATCAAAAAAAGACCGCTTGATGCAATGGTCTGCGCAAGTCCCAGCATGGCAGTAAAATAGGCGACCACACCGGTAATCCCCAGACCTACAGCCATCCAGTTAAACACTTTGGCAAGAAAAACGGATGAAGCATCAACTCTGGCTTTACTCAAAGTGATCTGTTGAGCGTGCTGAGACATATCAAACTCCTTTTTTATCTCTATTGGAGGATTTGAAACAAATCCGGCAATTATGAGCTAATAATATTTTATATTCCTATTGAGAACCAAGTCCCTCTTTTCAATATTTACGCAATCGGTTAAATAGACTACATTTGACCAACATTTTAATCATTTGATCTGAGCTTGCAACCTGAATCCGTGACCTAGACCATATTTTAACATGCATTATATTTTGGTATGGTCCTGGATTGTCGGATTTTCCATTATAACAAAAAAAACAACTCACCTTTCGTGACTTCACAGATTCAGGTGAATAAAAAGTTAAGGAGCTTGATAGAAAAATGAAAATAGCGATTTCCGGCAAAGGCGGTGTCGGTAAGACAACCATCATGGCCCTACTGGCAAGGGAGCTGAAGAATAGCGGCAAAGAAGTACTGATCATCGATGCCGATCCCAGCCCTCATATGGCTCAAACAATCGGTGTGCAAGATAAAAGCCGGGCCAGGCCGATCTCGGAGATGACCGAACTGTTGATTGAGCGATCAGGCAAGACCGAAGGATCACCCTTCTATAACATAAACCCCCAAGTCAACGATCTGCTCAGTGATTTTATGATTGAGCATGACAATATGAAACTCATGGTTTTGGGAGCTATTCAATCGGCTGAAGGCGGCTGCGCCTGTCCGGAAAACAATGTACTAAAACGAATGCTCACTAAACTGCTTCTTTCTCCAGCTCAGGTTGTTCTCCTTGATATGGAAGCCGGCGTGGAACATTTAGGTCGAGGAACCATTGTTGGAGTCGATCATCTTCTGATAATTGTAAATCCCTCTCAATCTTCTATTAGAACGGCAAAGAAAATCAAGCGGTTAGCCGATGAGGTTGAGATTCCGAATGTTTCTTTTGTCGGCAATTTGGTCGAAGATGATGAGGACCAGCAGTTTTTGCGTGACAATTTGGAGAATGGACCGATTGTCTGTTTCCCAAATGCAAAGGCAATTCGGAAAGCGGAACGCACAGGGGTTCCTATTATTGAAGTGCGCGAGGATGTGGATGAACCAGCCAGAAAACTGGCCGAGCTGTTGACGAAAAGTTAGCGCTTACTATTCAATAACAAAATCGTCCCTTCGGTTTCTGGCCCAGGACCATTCGTCCGAATCAGGGAAAAGCGGCATTTCATCACCAAAAGAAACTGTACGTATGCGGTCGTTGGCAACTCCCATCTGTACAAGGAACTCCTTGGCATTGATTGCCCTTCGTTCACCTAGTCCCATATTGTATTCGGCGGTGCCCCTTTCGTCACAATTCCCGGCAATCATGATTCGAACTGCCGGGTTTTCCAGGAGATAGTTTCCGTTTTTCTGCAGGTTATCAACCTGGTCATCGCGAATAGTATCCCGGTCAAAATCGAAATAGATAGGCAATAGAGGCGCTGTGGAACGACCGTACTGTTTTTTGTACTCGTCGCTAGCCATATCCGGATTCGACCCGTAAAGGTTGCCACCCACATTGGCCAACGACTCCTCACCCATTTGGGAACCAGCCAGCGGAGTAGAACTTCCCATGGAGTGACCTTCCGGTTTAAAACTTGGTATGACTTCCTTGCCACAACCCATGAAGAGTAATGAACCAAGGAGTAAAATAAATGTCAGACCACGCCCAATAGTTCTATTCATAGAGTTCCTTTTTAAATGCACAGGTTCGCCCTCTCCAAGTTCATTACTACATCTTTGATCTAACCAGATGAGGAGTCCAGAAGATTTTTCCCTGGTCTTCAAAGGTTTCCAGAAACCTTTCTCCGTCCCACTCTTTCACCTGTTCGTGAAAGCCGTTACGTAAAATACGAAGCATGAATTTTGAATTCTCGGTCATCGTTTCCTCATCGATCATTTGAACAGTTTTGACCGGTGTGGAACCAAGATAGACCCATTGGCCATAGGTTTGTGGAGCCTTATACAGAACGTATCCTCCTTGAGGCTCTGAATGAACCACCATCGGAACCGGATGGATTGCTTTACCGCAACCAACTAAAAACAACATAACGGCGGCCAGAAGAACGCTAAGTTTTATTGGTATTCTGCTGATCATGATCTATCACCTACTCGGATATTGTGTATGTATGGAAGTCAGTTACAGCTGAGTTTTTTTGTTCAAACTCCCACGAATGGTGCAAAAAAGTTCACCTGGTTATTTATATTTAATCAACTCTGCATGGATCTGTACAGCGTCATTTTCAGCGTTCTGTCTGCTGTCATGTCGTTTATTGACCCAGATTGATGATATTTTTTCATAAAAACCTGACTTTTTAAACTGAACGACAACCTTTTCAGAACTGCCGGCGTCTCCTTTCCAGAGGACTCTTACCGGTGTTGATCCTAAAACAGTATCATCTTTTAAATTGATTACTTCAGCCCCGGATGGTGTGGAACTGAATTCAACAGCACCGTAATGCTGTGCTGCGCATCCTGAAAATAACAGACTGAACAAACAGAGATAGATCAGAATGTTGATTGAGTGGTTCTTACGGCTTGTGCTCATGATGTTTCAACTCCAGTGTAAGAATAAAAATAAAAGAAGCGCTTATTTAACGCTCAACAGGAGTAACTGCTAATTTCTAATATGCCCCATTCCCTCTAAATAGACAAGCGATTGTCTTGAATATTATTTTGATGTCCGTCCATAATGAATAGTTAAGGATATACCAATCATCGAGCTGAACCCTTTCGTTGTAATCCTCAATATCGGATCGGCGGCCAACCTGCCAGGGCCCTGTTATTCCAGGTTTCATGGAGCAGTATCTGCCGGCACTCTCTTTATAAAAATCTTTGAGCTCATCGTCGACAATCGGTCTTGCACCAACTACGCTCATATCGCCCCGCAGGACGTTGATGAATTGTGGAAACTCATCAATACTTGTCTTTCTCAAGATTTTGCCTATACGGGTCACTCTGGGATCGTTTTTCAGTTTATAACTTTTTTTCCATTCTTCTCTCATAATAGGATCGTTCTTCAAAATATCTGCAAGCTCTTTATCCGCCCCAACTTTCATGGTTCTAAATTTCAGGCAATTAAATTCTTTGCCGGCAGCAGTGATCCTTTTATGTCGATAAAAGACGGGCCCGCCGTCTTCTAGTTTGACAAGTAAACTGATAAGAACAAAAAACGGTATGGAAAAAAATAGCGCGAAAAATGAAAAAACGATATCGAATCCTCTTTTCCATTCTGTGTGCGGATTGAAATTAAGTATGAGCAGTTTGCCAAGGGATTGAATCTCGGCGTGATGAAGCCCAAAGACATAAAGATCGGGCACCAGAAAAATTCTGGCTCCCTGGGAACGGCAATTTCGAAGGATAGAGAAGATCTTTTTCTCGGCACGCATAGGCAAAGCGATATAGACATAATCGATATCATTGACTTTCAGATATGAATTGATCTGGCTGATATCACCAAGCAGTGGTCTGTCAATTATTTCTGTTTCTTCATCTTCTTTTATTTTATCATCAAAAAAACCCATGACCTTTATCCCGGCCCATGGAATCGATTCCACTTCTTTTAACAGGTTGCGGCCAAGCTCTCCGGCACCGGCAATAACGGCATGTCGGACATTTCTTCCCCTGATACGGTAATATCGTAGAATTTTTCTGACAGTTAAATGGATAACAAAGAGAATTATTGGCGTAGTAGTCGACCAGATCAGGAAAACAGCTCTTGAGTAAGCTATCGATATTTT
Organism: uncultured Desulfocapsaceae bacterium; assembly: GCA_964558875.1. GTDB lineage: Bacteria > Desulfobacterota > Desulfobulbia > Desulfobulbales > Desulfocapsaceae > CAZLGM01. Next base: position 11,433 of record CAZLGM010000033.1, on the reverse strand, counting down.
AAAAAGAAAGAAATAAAACAGCAGTACTCCGATCACAAAGCCCCAGGCCCGGACAATGTAAAGAAACTGGATATAGAACTTCCAGCCCCGCCAGGACCTGTACAGTTGAAAAGATTGGAAACTAATGAAACTGAGGACGAATGTAATAATTTCCAACCGGGTATAATATACGCTCCAGGGGACCTGGTACCACTGAACAAGCAGCCAGAGATAACCAACCACCACAAAACAATCCAGGATATGGAATAACCTGGCCATTATTGAACTCTGCTCTCGCAGATTCAGGGATAGCATTTATTTGTAAATGAAAACTTAAGATAAATTGTAGACTGATCGGATCATTAATCAGTTTTCCTTTGATAGTTATTATATACTCATTCAATCAAAATTTTGCTTGAGATTATCAAGCCTTTCATCATTTTTCGTTAATTTCCTCTGCATCGGATCGACTTTGGTCCTGCCACCATCGACTGTTCATTGATAGCTGATGAATAAGGGTTGCCGGCAATCGAGAAAAGTTGCGACCACTTTTATAGGCAACCAGTTTCAGAAAATTTCGCAAAAAGGATAGTGGTAACAGGAACCATTTCTTTTCTTTGATTAAAAAAGAAACCTCTGATTTGACAAAGGCATTCCCTCTGCTTTGGGCGTTTCCGAAGGTGTTCAGCAGCCATTTCTGGGTCTGATGCAGCACACCAATATCAAAATACCGTTTGAACTCCTCAATGCAGGTGTAATTGTGAGAGTGGTAGACGGCTGCTTCTGCTACATAGGCGATCTTCCATCCTGTCATCAGGATTCTACCGGCAGCACAGGCGTCCTCCCCAAAAACAAGATCCTTTGGAAAAAAATCAATCTCCTGTAAGACAGCGCGTCGATAGGCCGAAAACGAGTTGGAGAGAAAAACCGTTGCCAATCCTAATCTCTTTGAGTCATTCAACGACCGGATGTCAGATTGTTGTGGGTAGTTAAAATATCGGAGATGGGTGGCAAAGGGGTTGGCGGAAAAAGACGGCAACTGTCTGCCGTAAGCTGCACCAATATTGTCATCAACTGAAAATTGTCGGATAAGATGTTCAAGAGCTCTTTTTCCGACAGGAATAGCATCCTGAGTGAAAAAAACAATCAATTCACCGGAGGTTTGTAGAGCGGCCTCTGACCGGGTACGCCCATGGTCAAAGTTTTGTCGGTCTATTTTGATATAGTTGGCACCATACTGGTTGGCAATCTCCGGTGTACTATCATCAGAAGAGGAGTCTATAATAAGAATTTCTTGTATCGGTATTGTTTGAACTGACAGCATTGCCAACAGCTCCGCCAGGGTGTCTTCTCCGTTGAGTGTTGGAATAACAATGGAAACAGTTGGGTATGGCATGGATTGACGGAGTAAAATGGCGATCCTGTATAGAGAATCGATGGCCGGCGGCCTTTACAAATAAACGTGACTACACCTTGAAAACGGTAACCAGAAAATATTTCAGTATTGCCCAGAGAATATAGGGTGATGGATGTTTTTTATAAAGTAGAATTTCGTTTGCGGCAGCAAGTTTCCTGGTTTCAAAATCGATCTGCTTGCGGGATTTATTCCATCCCCTGCAATGATAGGCTAACAGGTGGGGCACATAATACAGTCCGATACCAAGTCGGCAGAGCCGCAGACTTAACTCGATATCCTCCTTATATAGAAAAAAATCGGGGTCAAACAGGGTTCCGGAGAATTCGTCGATGATCGATTTTCGCAGACAGAAACATGCGCCACATAGGGCCGGCACCTGCTGCAGCTGTGAATATTGTCCGGTATCGACCTCACCCTGCCCTCGATCATACCAGCGTCCATACCATTTTCTGAATATACCACATGAGTCGATTAAGCCATTAGGCCTTTGGTAATCGAGATCAAATGACAGTAATTTTCCTGAAAGGACTGAAATGTCGTTGTTTTCCAGAAATATACCATTGGCCCTTTGTATGAAATCGGATTCCAGGAAAGTGTCGGGGTTAATGAAGCAGACAATATCCGTATTACTGCTCACATACTTAAGGCCTGTATTATTACCCTTTGAAAAACCGATATTGTTGGTTGTATGAACGGATATCCATTCTTTTTCCAAAAATGGTTCGAGATAATCCGTTGATTGTGAGCCGCTATCTACAATAATGAGCTGATGAACAGGCTGGGACTGGTTTTCAATAGAACGGACGCAGGTTTGGAGTACGCTTTGAGAGTTGTGGGTAACAATGATGATGCAAAAACGTAATTCCATAGAAATGACGGTTTTAAAAGAAGAGCTTCAAATAGAGTTGCAGCAGTCCGTTGTTCTTTTTCTCGCCTTCTCTTCTTGCCATGATTGAGCAAATGACACGGTATTCCGATTGTTTCATTAGCTCACCGAGTTCTTGTGCTGTAAGTACGGACTTGTGTTGAATATCCTTTCTCTTGCAGGCCATAACCGGAATCTGCAACAGACCTGACAGAATTCCCTTCAGATACGACAATAATTTTAATTTTTTACAAACAAAAAGCAGCCAGAAAAACTGGTAGACACAAATTGCAGGGAAAAAACGTAAAAAGAGAGAAGCGGGATAGTTTTTGGTCAGAACATTGATATTGTTTTTGGTTGAAAGGGAAATCGTCATCGTGTTGATCTTGGAGCCGGTGGTTGCACTGCCTATATGGTATACACATGCCTGAGGGATGTAATAGCAGCGCAATCCAAAACGGTTTGCCCGGAGATTAAGATCGACATCTTCGAGATAGGCAAAGAAATCTTCATCGAACAAACCGACTGTATCGAAGAAATCCCTAGTATACAAGGCTGCTCCCGCGCAGGCCCCAAATACTTGCCGGCCTTGATTATACAACTCACTGTCCTGCTCCATGGTCCCGTAACGATACCCTACTCCACCACGGAGAATGCCGTCGCCTGCTCCATCGATCAAATTTCTTTTGTTGTAATTGACCATTTTCAGGGCGAAAAAGTCAAACTCCCGCAGATTTTGTACTTCAGTGATCAGCTCATCAAAACAGTTCGGCGGAACCTCGATATCGTTATTTAACAGAAGAATATATTGGGTTTCGGCCTGTTCGATGCCTCTATTGACGGCATAGCTGAAACCTTTATTTTCAGGCAGGCTGATACAGTGGACTTCAGGGAAGGTGCTGTGAAGATATGGAACAGAACCGTCTGTCGAGCCGTTGTCGACAACGATAATTCTAAAACCTGTAAAGGTTTGCTGTTGAAGTGATCCGATACACTCCGGTAAAAAGCGCTTGCCGTTCCAATTGGGGATAACGACTGTAATCACCGGATCATTATTTGATTTCACGCTTCTTTTCTATCCTGGCTTTTTCCCAATCTCCAATGACTTCCCTGACGTGATAAATCGGTTTATTTTGAGACTCGTGGTAGGTGCGGGCCTGAAGCTCAGCGATCAACCCAAGAGAGATAAATTGAATACCTATGAAAATAAGAAGAACAGCCAGGAATAGCAGCGGCCGGTCTGACAACGGCACATCAAAAAACTGGCGCTGTATTGTCATGATAAGAGCAATCAGTACACCCAGCCCGCCTGAGATCAACCCCATCAGCCCGAAAACCTGAATCGGTTTGGTTGAAAAACTAAGCAGGAATTTGACCGTAATCAGATCGAGTACTACCCGTATGGTCCTGGAAATACCATATTTGGATGTACCGAAACGTCGCGGCCGATGATTGACGGTGATTTCTGTAAAGGAAATTCCCAGGCCACTGGCAATGGCTGGAATAAACCGATGCATTTCGCCATACAGATTAATTCCCTTGATCACATATTTTTTAAAGGCTTTCAAGGTACACCCGTAATCGTGCAGCTTGATGCCGGTTGTAAGTGATATGATCTTGTTGGCGATCATAGATGGCAGCTTACGATTGAGAAAGGCATCTTTGCGATCGTGTCGCCATCCGGTGACCACATCGAATCCCTCATCGATTTTCTCAAGAAGCTTCGGAATATCATGGGGATCATTCTGTAAGTCTCCATCCATGGTGACGATCACATCCCCTCTGGCGTAATCAAAGCCGGCAGACATAGCCGCAGTCTGTCCAAAATTTCTTCTAAAACTGACCACGATTAGGTTCGGGTCTTCTTCCTGGATCTGTTTGAGAAACTGTAAAGTGCTGTCCCTGCTGCCATCATCAATAAAAACGATTTCATGTTGCTCTTTGAGCGAATTGAGGACCTCTTTAAGCTCTTCATAGAGAAGCTTTATGTTGTCCTCTTCATTATACACTGGAATAACAACTGAAAGTAACACTATGCCAACACTCCTTTTATCTCAAATAACCAAGGATAAATAAAGCGCTGTATCTATAAACGTTGATACAGCGCTGATTAAATCATATTTTATAAGCTGTACGAAACCAAAGACTCAATTAGCGAGAAAGACGCAGCCTGTCATAATCGGTCTCTTCATTTACAGCATCATACAGACGGATACTTTTTCCAGTGGCTCTGACAAAATGGGTAGTCCATGTTTTTCCTCCATCTCTATCACGTACTGTGATATAACCTCCACTTGAAATTTTCCCACTGAAATATTTCCCATAAGAAAGAGTGGATGATGTAGAGATGGTCACAGCTGCTCCGTTATGAGTGATAGAAGCTGTAACCCCTTCTGTCCCTTCACTTCCTTCTCTCCTGAGCTCCAGACTGCCACTCCAGTCACTGCCCGCGATATCCGGCCCAACTTTTTCAGTGGTAGTTGTTGTAGTTGTGGAATCCTCAGTGTCAGAAGAACCTGAGCTGCTGGCTAATGCGGCTGCAAGTCCAACAACGCCGGCAGTTGCTACTCCGACGTACAGCCAGGTCATACCGTCATCATCCGAATTTGATACAACAACCCGGGGTTCAGAACTGGTTCTTCTCACATCCTGTTTTTGTGGTCGTACTTTTTTCTCTTCACTGATTGTGACAGGGGTTTCAGTTATCGGTGTCGCTTTGTAATTATTTTCAATTTCGTCTTTATTTTTAGAATTTGGTGATGTATCTGCGCCCTGAGAATTGGTCTGGGCCGAGAGAGTTGCGGGATGCATATAGCATAAACTCATTATCATCAAAGAAACAATTCCTATCTTCATGACGCTGGTCTCTTTTATTTCAATCACTCTTTTTCCTTTTTTGTTGTTTTAAACAGCTCTTAATGCAAGAATCGGGTCTATTCGCGCAGCATTTATCGCAGGATAAATACCGGATAGGATACCGGTAATACAAGCTAATACAAAAGGCAAGAACATTGATAAAAAAGTAATTCTTATCGGCCAGCCTGCTAAAGATTCAATAACGGAAATACAAACCAGACCGGCAACCAGCCCGAGCACCCCTCCACACAGGGTGAGCATAAACGATTCTGTCAGAAATTGTGAAACTATGTTGTTTTGAGTGGCTCCCACCGCTCTGCGAATACCTATTTCATGTTTTCTTTCCGTGACAGTAGCCAGCATTATATTCATAATACCAATCCCACCAACCAACAGGGATATTCCTCCTATCACTGCAAGTACCAGGTTGAACGTTCTCTGGGTGGCTAATGATTGTGACAATAATTCCAAAGGTACAATGATGGAATAATCCTGAACATTGTTATGGGTGATTTCAAGGGTTCTGCTTATGAGCTTAGCCACAGTTTCAACCTGATCCTTCTTGTTTACTTCAACAATAACCTGGGTTAGTGGAAAATCAGACGTGTTCGGATTGAAAGTTGCCGACGATATTTTAAGGATGTTTAATGGTAGAAAAAGGGTGTCGTTGAAGTTCTCCGTTCTGATTTTGCCTTGTCCACCACTCCCTTCATCATTTCTTGAAAGAACACCTACAACTCTATACAACTGGTCATATATACGAATAAAACTGCCAACTGTTCCCTGTTTACCAAGCTTTGATGACAAAGAGCTGCCTAAAACACAAACGAGATTCCTCTCTTCAATATCTCTCACACTGATAAACCGACCGGAATTGATCTGCAAACCCAACAACTCATCATAATTATCAGAACACTCTATACTATTTGGTACAATGTTTGCCCCGGTTGCAACTGGCGTCAACAGGACTTTACGCATTGCTCCAATTTGAGAAATAGCTGGGGACAATGTTTTTAAGCGATTTATGTCATACAGTGTAAGTCCGTATGATTTTTTTTCTTCAACCTGTTTCTTGAGTTCACTGGTAAGAGCAAGCTGTTTAATATAGATATTTTTTAAGCCTAATCGTTCCAGCTTTTGCAGAACCTCCTGTTTTGCTCCCTCACCGGTGGATATCATAGACATGACTGCCATTACTCCACAAACAACTCCAAGAATGCTTAAGAATGAGCGAAACTTGTGGATCATCAGTGAACGATAACCGGTTTGAAGCGTAAGACCCAATCGACTTAACATATTAAATAAGGATACCATCCAGAATTTCATAGGTTTTTTGGGACAGATCGGCAACCTTTTGGTCGTGAGTCACCATAATGATCGTTGTGTCGTCACAATGAAGTTCCCGGAAAATAGACAGTATTTCACTCGAATTGCTGCTGTCAAGATTTCCGGTTGGCTCATCTGCCAGAATCAGTTTGGGATTCACCACCAGTGCTCTGGCAATAGCGACTCGTTGCATTTCCCCGCCTGAGAGTTCTACCGGACGATGATTTCTTCTATGAGTGAGCCCGACTTTTTCTATAGCTTGATCTACCAATTCCTTCTGAAGAGTCGGATCGAAACGGTTATAGAAAAAAGGCAGACGGATATTTTCAACAACATTAAGTTCCGACAGCAGGTCAAATGTTTGAAAAACAAAACCTATTTGGTTTGCGCGAATCCAGGATCGTTCGGAATCAGAGAGAAAAAGCATATTTTTCCCATTAAACAGATAAGATCCACTGTCCGGAGTATCCAAACCGCCTAAAATATGAAGTAATGTGGATTTGCCGGATCCTGACGGTCCCATTATTGATACGAATTCACCCTCATCGACCTGTAAGTCGATGGATCGTAGAACAGGAATAGTCTTTTTTCCAAGTAGATATTCTTTACGGATATTTTGAACCTGTACCAACATCTCTGTAACCAATCAAGTGGTAGGCAACATACCTAATCTTAAGGAATAATTGAAAGCGGTGACAGGGCGTATTGATGTGGGCAGGTAAGCGGAGCGGAGCGCAGACACCGAGTGGCAAGGATCCGAGTACCAGTGTTACATAAAGCCTGCCGATCGCCCGCAGCAGGTATGTCCAGTGACCGTTTACACATCGGTTATTTGGTTCTCCGGATAAGGCTTACCTGATCTCCCGCTTGGAGCCCTCCTGTTATCTCGACATAATCCTCATTCTGCTTTCCTATGGTGATCACTCTTTTCTCATACGTACCATTTTTCTTTCTGAAATAGCAGATTGTATCCTGCTCATCTGTGAAAACAGCTTGTATAGGAATGGTTAAAGCAGCTTTCACCTGGTCGGAGGACTCTCAATAACGAAGGATAAATAAAGCGCTGTATCTATAAACGTAGATACAGCGCTGATTAAATCATATCTTATAAGCTGTATGAAACCTAAGAATCAATTAACGCGAAAGACGTAACCTGTCATGAGAGGTTTCATCATTTACAGCATCATACAGACGAATACTTGAACTACTGGCTCTACCAAAATGGGTTGTCCAAGTTTTACCACCACTTGTATCATATACTTTGATATAGCCGCTACTCGAAATTTTTCCTTTGAAATGTTTCCCGTGATGAAGAGTTGATGATGTTCTGATTGTTACGGCTGATCCCCTATGAGTAATAGTAGCTGTAATCGCTTGTTTCCCTTCATATCCGCTTCTCCTGATATCCAGAGTACCAGTCCAGTCACTGCCTTCGATATCTGGACCAACTTTTTTTTGAGTGGTTGATGTCGTTGTTGTAGTTGTTGACTCCTCAGTGTCCGAAGAGCCTGAGCTGCTGGCTAATGCGGCTGCAATTCCAACAACACCGGCAGTTGCTACTCCGACGTACAGCCAGGTCTTACCGTCATCATCCGAATTTGATACAACAACCCGGGGTTCAGTCTTGGTTTTTTCTACAGCCTGTTTTGGGGGTCGTACTTTTTTCTCTTCACTAATTGTGATAGGAGTTTCAGTTATCGGTGTCGCTTTGTTATTATCTTCTGTTTCGTATTTTTTTAAAAACTCTGGTGATGTGTCTGAGCCCTGCGATTCAGTTTGGGCCGAGAGAGTTGCAGGATGTATATAGCATAAGCTCATTATCATCAAAGAAACAATTCCTGTCTTCATGACCCTGGTCCCTTTTGTTTCCATCACTCTTCTTCCTTTTAGTTGTTTTTAAACAGCCTGAATGCAAGAAACGAGTCTATTCGTGCAGCATTTATTACTGGATAAATGTCGAATAGAATACCGGTAATACAAGCTAATACAAAAGGCAAGAACATTGATAAAAAAGTGATTCTTATTGGCCAACCGGACGATGATTCCTTCTATGAGTGAGCCAGACTTTTTCTGCAGCTCGATCTACCAACTCCTTCTGGAGAGTCGGATCGAAACGGTTATAGAAAAATGGCAGACGGATATTTTCAACAACATTGAGTTCCAGCAACAGGTCAAAGGTTTGAAAAACAAAACCTATCTGGTTTGCGCGAATCCAGGTTCGTTCGGAATCAGAGAGGAAAAGCATATTTTTCCATCAAACAGATAAGATCCACTGTCCGCAGTATCCAAACCGCCTCAAATATGAAGTAATGTGGATTTGCCCAATCCTGACGGTCCGATTATTAATACGGATTCACCCTCATCGACTTGCAAGTCGATTGATCGTAGAACTGGAATAGTCTTCTTCCAAGCAGATTTTCTTTACGGATATTTTGAACCTGTACCAACATCGGTGCAACCAATCAAGTGGTAGGCAACATATCTAATCTTATGGAAAAATTGTAAGCGGTGACAGCACGTGCCTGAAGCGGACAGGTAAGCGTAGCAAAGCGTAGACTCCGAGCGGTAAGACACCGTGTGCTGGTGCAACATAAGGCTTGCCGATCATATGCAGCAGGTATGCCCACTGACCGCTTACACATCGGCTATTTGGTTCTCCGGATAAGACTGACCTTATCTCCCTCTTGAAGACCTCCTGTTATTTCGACATAATCCTCATTCTGCCTTCCTATGGTGATCACTCTTTTCTCAAACGTACCGTTTCTCTTTCTGATATAGCAGATTGTATCCTGCTCATCAGTGAAAACAGCTTGTATAGGAATGGTTAAAGCAGCTTTCACCTGGTCGGAGGAAATAGATATTCGACTTGTCATACCGGGCCGTAACCGTAAGTCAGTCTGATCGACTTTAAACTCGACCTGAAAAAATTTCCCATGCGTTTTACCGTCATCCTCCGCTGTAGCCAATGAGCCTATAAATGTTATAACGCCTGTTAATCTGGCGTCGGGATAGGCATCTACATGAAAGACACACTTTTGGCCCAGTCTGATTTTATGCAGGTCAGTTTCCCGTGCTTTTGATTTCACGATCATTTTTGAGATATCCGGGAGATACAGTATAGGTTGGTTGATAAATACCGAGTCCCCCTCACGGGGTTTTCTTTTTTCACCATCCCGAAAGGTAATGTAGTGGATAACGATACCCTCAAAAGGCGCTCGTATCTCGGTTTGAGAAAGTATATAAAGGGCCTTGTCAAGAGAACTCTTTTTAGTCTCCAGAACACCTTTTACCTGCAATAACCCGGCCTTAGTTTTTGCAATTTTGTGTTTCCCTCCCTGTATAGTCTGTTGGACAATCAATTCGCTGTTTTGAACTTTTGCCTTTGCACTTTCAATAAGAGCCGGTAATACGTGAAGTTTATATGATTGGTAACGCTTTTGGGCTGAATTAAGTTTGGCCTGTAAAACTGATATTCTATCTTTTGTTGATGTGATCTCGGACGGATTATCAAACCCCTTGTCTTTTAACTTGTTCAGATCAGACATGAATGATTGGTATCGTTTCAATTCACTCTTTATCCGTTGCAGTTCTTCATTCAACGTGGATATCTTTAAAGGTCCCTCACCTTCTTCCAACCGTTTAAATTCCAGTGCTGCTACATTTTTACTATAGTGGGCACCGGCAATTTCTCTTTCAACCTGGCTTTTTTCAAAAGCAACAATCTGCTCTGCGGCACTGACAGCAGCAGTATAGCTTTCGACTTCCGCTTGATACTGGGCAACCTCTTTTTTTATGGCCGAATCATCAAAGCGTACGAGAAGTTCATCCTTTTTGACCATTTTTCCGTCTTCAATAAGGTAAATAATGGTCCCGCTGGTTGCCTCCAGAGCGGATGAAATCATGTGTGATTTTGCGGCATCCAGGATGCCGATAAGATTCAGCTCTATTGAAAAACTTTGGTTTTGAGCTGTTGCTATGAGCAGGTCTTCTCTCTTATCGTCTGAGGAAAACAGAAGAGTCATAATTGAAATAATGACTACGATCAGGACGATTGAAAGAAAAGTTGAGACTTTTACGTTTGGTTTCACTTTTTCACCTATCTTTCGATAAGAGTTCCAAGAGTTTTTCTAAATCTATAGGTATCGACAATATAATCGACAGTATCAGCCAGCAGGTCCAGCTGAACCTCTTGAACCTGTGTCTGGGATTCCAGTAAGTCAAAGTTATCGGTTAAATCATGGTTGAACTTGGAATGTGACAGCCTTAATTTTCCCTGAGCCTGCCGTAATTGTTCATGACGATCAGCTATCAGTTTTTTCTTTTTTTCCATACGATTGATCTGGGCACGAACTTCACGCACAATGGCGATCTTCATCTCTTCCAAATCCATTTGATTACTTTTCAGATCAATTTTTGATTGTTCGAAAGCGGCTCTTTCCTGCGTGCGAAAAATATCAGTCGAACCACTGAAAGTAATTGACACATCCTCTTCATCTAAATCAAAAGAACTATTGGCACCGTGTTTAGAATAATCCAAATTGAGATCAAGTTGCGGAAGTATATTTTTCTTGGCCAGGATGTATTTTCGTTCCGATTCCATAATTCTTCGATTGACCTGATCGAGTTCGATGCGATTTTTCATTGCCGTTTGGACCGCTTCATCCAAAGGTGTTTGCAACGGCTGGTAATACACCGGTGCTGTAACAGTCAGCATCCCTGACAGATCGGCTGAAAGCAAGTCCTTTAATTGGTCTATGCCATTGGCTAGAAGCTCCTGAACAGTGGTTAGCTCGTTTTGTATTTCCTTAATTCGTATTTGGGCGCGATACAGATCCATGGCTGTTGCCAGACCTGTTTTCTGCTTCATTTTTGTAAGCGCAATATGGCCTTGTAAAAGTTGTTGCTGCTTACGTAACATATCGATCTGCTGTTGGTATTTAATGACATCATAAACTGCAGAAACGGTATCTATTACGGTGGAAACCTGATC
>CAZLGM010000032.1:0-19489 GCA_964558875.1 uncultured Desulfocapsaceae bacterium | reverse complement strand
TGGTCAAGGACTGCAGGGTGACATTATGTTCTTTCTGCTGTTCCTGTATAATCCTGTTTTGATGAGATAACTCCTCTATCCGGCTTTTCACCTGCAGGATATCATCCTGAATCCGGTCCAGCTGACTGGATGAAGTTGCCTGCCTTTTCTGGATATCAGAAAAGGTATTGGCCTTCATGGTATCTACCTTGTTGGAGACAACACGCAGCTGATAGTGGAGGTTTTTAATTTCATCCTGCGAGGCACACTGAATGAGCAGGGGCGATAGGAAGAGAATAAAGATAATGCTGATTTTGGAATAGGCTGTTTTCTTCATGATTGATATAGGCAAAGGATAATCTTAATACTTTTTGGACCAGCGAGGATAGGATTGACTTCCACGGAAGGGGAAAAGTGCCCGCTGATAGGTTCCATTCTTCATTATAGCATAAATCCTGTTTCTTCTACCGTCTCTTTTCGAAAAGATAATCTGGTTACCGTCAGGGGATCAGGCCGGAGATTCGTGATGGCTGAGATCTTTAGTCACCTGGTTCCGCCTGGCGCCGGCAACAGGAGCTATGGTACATATCTGATACACGCCGCCGATCAGGCTTGAGTAGGCAATCAGATTCTCCGTAGGCGACCAGGAAGGTTCGGCATTTTCCGATCCGCTGAAGGTAATCCTTTGAACATTTTTAGTTCTTATATCCATAGTGTACAGCTGCGGTTTTCCTGATCTGTCGGAAACGAAAACGATTTTAGAGCCATCAGGCGACCAGCTTGGCGATACGTTGATACCGCTGCCCCTGGTAAGACGAGTGATAATGCGGCCGTCTCGACGAAGAAGGTAGAGGTCGGGATTGCCGTCTTTTGAGAGAGTGACGATCATGCTTTTGCCGTCAGGCGCCCAAGCCGGAGCCAGGTTCATGCCCTTTCTCCTTGAAATGGCCCGGGTAACCTTGGATTGTCGCAGATCGGTCAGATATAGATTCTGATTGCCTGAGTGATAGGATGTATAACTTAAATGGGTACCGTCCGGAGTAAAGCGGGGAGAGACAATCAGGTTCCTGTGCCTGGTAACCCGTCGGTTTTTACTTCCCAGGATGTCGGTCAGGTAGGCCTCCTTTGCACCGCTCTGGTCGGATACAAAGGCGATCTGAGATTGGGCGATTCCTTCAACACCTGTTAATTCCTGGATGACAGTGTCGCAGAACCGGTAAAGCATATCGTTCCTCTGACGATTACCACCCCTGTATTTTTTCCCTAGTGTCATACTGTCACTGACAACTTCTAAAAGTCTCATTTCCAGAATGAGATCTTTTTTAGTTGATACAAATTTTCCAATAATCGCATAGTCAGCACCCAGTTTCTTCCAGTCGGCAGATTGGGATCCGCCATATTCTGAAGCCGGTATGATCGAGATAATCCCATGGAACTTCAAGCTTTTTGCCAGAATATCGCTTAGTTGCTTACCGGTCTGAAACCCCTTAGTTCCTCCCTGTCCTGTGAAATAGGGAACAGCAAAATGGATTTTTCTGGTTTCCGGTGAAGTGATATCCAGGATAGGGACATCACGTCCAAGCAGGGTGGAGGGTAGAGAGAGAAAAAAATAAAGTAGAAGCACTGCAGTCAGATGAGGGGTAATTGGTCGTTTCATGATATCTGAGATCGAGTTTCTATTGTTGATGAAATAATTATTGAATGGACTCAGGTTTGAATCGTAAACCGATTTTATAATATGGTCGTCTCAATGCCGGTGGTATGGGCGGCATGTCACCTGCTTTTTGCAGAGTGCTTACCACGAACTGGTCAAAATAACGGTCTCCCGATTTTTTTTCAAAATAACGATTGGTCACCTTGCCATCACTCTGGATGGTGATGACCACAAGGGCAGAGAGATTCGGGTCCCACGGCTTGTGGTCCGGAAGAGACCAGTATTGCTGCAGTCGAGAGAATATCTGAGCCTGGTACCTGCTTTCCAGTAGATTACTGATATTGGCCTGCCTGCTTCCTCTGACCGTTCGATTGGTTCGTCGGATCTGGCTTTTTATTTTCTCTACCTGTTGGGCGGCCAGTCGTGCCTCCCGTTCTGCCTTCCTTTCCAGTTCTTTTGCCCGCTTAAGCTTTCTCTCAGCCGTTTTATCCGGAGGAGGCCGCTTCTTTATTTTTTTCCGTTTTTTACTTTTCAGCGGTTTAATGGAAACCGCTTTTTTAGCCGGGGCCGGTTTTGGTTTCGGCTTAACGACGACTTTGGGTTTTTTTATTTCTACAGGTTTAATCTTAATTTCTTTTATTTTCGGCGGGGTTTTCTCAACCTGCTTCACCTGGGGTTGTACAGGTGGCGCTTCCGCCTGCGGTTCAACGATATTAACCAGTTTGACTGAATATATCTCCGGATATTTAATAGCCGGTTTGAACAGCTGAGGAAGATAAATAACCGAGAGATAGATGAAAAGGTGAAATCCGATGGTCAGGTTGATCGGTAATTTCCATTCGTTTCTATCTATCATGCGTGTCACGGTGAAAAAATCAGACACTGTCTTTACTTTTTTTCTTCCGGTTTGGTTATCATTCCAAGTTTATCAAAACCAGCATTCTTGATTGTCGACATGGTTGTGACCACAACACCGTAGGGTACATTTTTATCGGCTTTTAAGAAAATCGGCTTCTTCTTCTTGTCCTGGCCAAAACTTTTCAGTTGTTGCAACAGCAGCGGCTGGGATACTTCAACGTTGCCGAAATGAATCTTACCTGTTTTGTCAATGGAGACGATAAGAGGCTTTTCTTTTTGTCGCAAAGACTTTGCTGTGGTTTCCGGTAGATCGACATCCAACCCTTGGGTCATCATGGGCGCGGTGACCATGAAAATGATCAGCAATACCAGCATGACGTCAACCAACGGGGTAACGTTGATTTCAGAAACAAGTCCTTTGCGGGTGTTGCCGCGGACATCATCCATGCCCCCTATAGCCATATTGTTTTACCTGTGTTGTTGTTTGTTACCATTTCAATCTGGAAATGCGTTGTTTATGGTAGTACCTTTAAAAACTTTTTTAACTCTAGTATACGATTTTGGCTTTATTTTTTTTTTGGTTACAGACCCGAGTTTCATGTTCTACTGATGAGATCACGCTCAACCAGATTAAGGAAGTCAGTAGAGAAATTTTGGATTTGATTATCGATTTCAACAACCACATTAGAAAAATAGTTGAAAAATATAACAGCCGGAATGGCGGCTGCAAGACCGGCAGCAGTGGCGACAAGGGCTTCGGAAATACCGGGAGCCACAACTGCAAGAGAAGCGGAGCCTCGCATGCCGATATCATGGAACGAGACCATGATCCCCCATACAGTACCAAACAGGCCAATAAAGGGAGTCGCACTGCCTGTGGTCGCCAGAAAAGGCAGCAGTCGTCCCATATGGGAAATTTCCTGGGACTCGGCTTTGCGCATGGCTCTTTTCAGGTTGTCCATGGCCGCCATCTGGGCACCCAGAGGTTTTTGGATACCTCCCTCATCAGGACGGCTTCGAAGTTTGTTGATCTTTTGCAGTTCATCGAAGCCTGAAGAAAAAACTGTAGCTTCAGGGCTGTATGGATAATCTTCCGTTATTTCATAGGCTTCGTTCAAATTGGCTGAAGACCAGAATGCCTCAAGAAATTCATTCGTGTCTTTTTTTATGTTCCGAAAAAGACGAAATTTCATAAATATGATAGCCCATGAAACCAGTGAAAAAATGAGAAGAGTAACCATGACGGCCTGACCAACAGGACCGGCATGGAGTATCATATCGGTTATGGTTAATTGCACTGAAATTACCTTTGCTTAATTACTTTTGGAGAATTGCTTCCGAATCGAGAAGATTGCTCAATTTAGGTTGAACATTGAATGACGTTTCAATGTGTCCTGCTATAATACAAAGATTATTGAAAAGGTCAACATGAGGGAGCAACAGTTGAATAAAAAAATGTCACCTAAAATGACATGGCAACTTATTGTATTTACACGATATATCAAGATTGTTGGTTTCTGCTGCGCGATGTTGTCTACCGGTATTGTTTTTTTGTGTTTGAAACAGACTTTTGATTGATGAAATCCGTTTTTGGGCAGACTGATTGTAATCCATCGGATAGAGGGAAATGGTGTGCAGGTGGGTTAACCGGATTCGGACAATTCCGGCAGCTAAGTAATTTTATAGCAAGCTGTAGATACCGCTGGTTTTGTTCAATCAAAGTGACGCGGGAAGGGTGTTGTTTACTGTTTCTCCGTTAAAGCGCAGGAGAATTCGACCTGTACTGCAATCTTGTTCTGTACCCTGACAACTCCTTTTAGAAACCAGGCTGCGCTTATTTTTTCTTTTAATTCGACATGAATTGTTATGGTATTTCCGGGCAGTACCTGCCTTTTAAAGCGGGCCTTACCTATTCTTGAGAGGACGGGGATTGTGTCAGCAGATATCTTTGCATCGGATGACAGCGCGATCAACAGGGCTCCGCTCTGGAAAACCGATTCAAGAATCAGAACCCCAGGGACGATAGGATTCCCAGGGTAATGCCCTTTGAGAAGATCCAGATCTTCGGGAATTGTTTTGGTTGTAACGATACGATGTTCCTCAGATTCAAGGATTTCATCGACCCAGAGAAACGGTTCCCTGTGGGGGATATGGTCAACAATGTTTTTGGTATTTTGGGCCATTTTTCAGATTCCGCCATTTACTTCCAAAACGGAACCGGTAATGTAGGACGCTTTGGCAGAGGCCAGAAAAAGTACAGCTTCGGCAACTTCCTGCACCGTCCCGAACCGCCTCATGGGGATCAGGCTTTTGTACGCTTTCAACTGATCGTCGGTTAAATCGTCCAACAGTTCTGTAGCGATAAAACCGGGGGAAACGCAGTTGACGGTGATTTTTTTGCGAGCGCATTCTTTGGCAAGGCTGACAGCCATGCCGATCTGGCCGGCCTTGGAGGCGGCATAATTTGACTGGCCGGCGAACCCGAGACGGGCCATAGGAGAGGTGATATTAACAATCCGACCATATCGGTTCTTCAACATCAGTTTAACTCCACGCTTACACATGTGAAATGTTCCACTGAGATTAATATCGATAACGCGCTGCCAGTCGTCTTCTGCCATCAGTGCAAGCAGAGCGTCACGACGGATGCCTGCGTTATTGACAAGAATCTGGATTGAATCAAATCGGTCTTCCACCGTGTCATAGAGTTGTTCAACCTGTTGGCTGTCGGCAACGTCGCACTGAAAGAGATGGATTTGGTCCTGATATTCCTGCCACTCGTCAATACAGTTATCCGCCGCTTCCTTGTTGCCGGCATAGAGGCCTATAACAGTAGCGCCGTGTTTAAGGAACAGTTCACTGATTCCTTTTCCAATTCCCCGCGTGGCTCCTGTTATGAGCGCTGTCTGTCCTGTAAATTCGTCCATGATTAATTCATTGAGTAAAAAGAAAATAGGCTGTTTCAGTGACGCCACCGAAAAACAATAGTTTTAAACCTTTATCAGCTTCTTAAAAAACCGTCAACATCGTTGGCGACAATCACCCCATAGTTCATGGCGCCTAGCCAGCCGGACATGATAATGCCCACCGAACCAACATGAAATAATCCGTCTACCTGGTGAAAGAGGGTTCTCGAAACATCGAGGCCTTCAAATTTGGTCCCAAATGAGGTTCCCCGGGTATGCAGTGTATAGCGATTGAATGTTCTCGGCGTTGCGGCCTCCAGCCAGTTGATTTTTTCTGAGACATTGGGAAGGTACCGCTCAAGATCGACGAGAGTGCGGTCGATCATTTTTTTCTTTTCGTCTTCATAGGTGGTTTCATCCATCTGCGCCCAATCCTGGTATCGGCTGTTCATCGAGGCAACGATGGTATAGCGGTCATGTCCGGGTCTGGTTTTTGGATAATAGATAGAAAAGGTCTTTGATCTGGTATGCAGATCCAGCAGCTCTTCCGAATCGAATTCTTCCGCTGTTGAAGTGAAAAGCAGATCGCCGATGTCATCGATGGTCTGATCTTCCTTGATACCAATATATACCTGGCAACTGGAATTGTTGACTCTTATTTTGTCTGCTTTTTCAAGATAATCATCGGAAAAGCTTTCACGACCGGCAAGGTTGAATATAGTATTAGTAATACCGGAATTTGAGACCACACTTTTTGTACCGATTATTTTGTCACCTACCAGAACTCCTTTGACCCGGCCTTTTTCTATTATGATTTTCTCGACTTTGGCCTTGGTGCAGATGGCGACCCCGTTTTTCTCTAATTCCTGCCTCATCATGGTGATCAATTTATCGGTGCCACCTCGGAAGGTGAATACACCTTTGTTCATGAAATTTGAGAAAACGATACCGTAAGTAATGGCTGGGTCGTCAAGGGTCGAGCCATTGGCGTAGGTGATCGGTTCCATAAGCAGTCGATGGACGTCAGATCTACCGGGAAAAAATGTGTCAAAAAGCTCTCTTGTGGTCATGGACTGGTCATCATAAAAATTCATTAATGAAACAGTCTGGAAAAAGTTGTCGATGACCGAAGAGTCGATTTTAAAATGGTTGATCAGAAGAGAGGTGAAATCCTGACGGTCAAAGGTGGTTTTCAGCCTGAACTGGGGGTTGTCAAAAACAATATTCTCCAGCTGGACAATGGCTCCCATGATTTCACGATTCCAGTATTTTTTGCATGTTTTTTTCATGCCGAATGGGAAACCGTGTAAAGAAATATCGAAAATATGTCCTTTTCTCTTAAACCAGGTGGCCAACCCCCCGAGTTTATGGTGATGCTCAAGCAGTAAAACGGTATGGTCGCAATTGGCCAATCGGTTTGCGGCCGTCAATCCGCCAAGTCCTGAGCCGATGACAATGATATCGTAATGATCGTTAAGCGTGTCGAAATGGGTGGACATGAATACGAGTGGTTTTAAATTACGTCTACTTAGTCCTGCCGATGACTGTTTAAGAGGGTGAATGCCCTTGAACCTTAAAGTTTTGGCAAAATGTGTCTGTTAACAATAGATACACCACTGAGCATTGAACCGATAATGCCGAGGAACCCCTGGTCTGTCCCGGCTAAAAAGAGATTGGAATAGCCTATATCGCCGTCTTTAGTCTTTTTCGGGTTGCCGTAGACAGCGCCTTTTTTCTTTGCTGTAAATCGTTCAATGGTGACCGGTGTAAACGAGTTTTCAAATATAATGGCTGAACTGAAATTGCCAATGATTTTTTCTACCTGCTTTTTAGAGTTTTGGGCTACCTGTTTTTTTTGATTGTTATACCGTTCTTTATCACAGTAAAGATCTTTCCAGCCTTCGAAATTTGCGAGATGGGTGGTGCGCAGTTCGGGTGCTCTGCCCAGCTCTGAACCTTGAAAATTACCAGGAAAACAGATTACCCCGGACTGGAGATCGGCAAGTTGGTTTGCCGGCGAACGGTATTGAAACCGTTTATTGGCGTTATAAAAGATAATCGTTCTGTCGTCTGGCAGCAGATGAGCTGATTCAGGCTTCAGGATAAATATCGATTCCATAAAACTGAGCCTGACTTTTTCATCTTGATTCTGTTGCCTGTCAAGCAGTTGAAAGGTTTCATCAAGACCGATAGTGGACAGGAGATGATCGCACCGGATTATTTCTCCGGAACTCAGTTCTACTCCGGATACGGTTCCGTTTTGATGGAGGATCTTTTTTACCTGGGCACCCAGACGAACCTGTCCGCCGAATTGCTGCAAATGATTCTTCAGAAGCTCCAGCAGATCTTTTATGGTGCCTGCCGGTCTGAAGAAACCTTCCAGAAAAACGGCACGAAACATAGTGACGAACTGGCTGAAATCCATGTCGTCTTCAATGCTTGAACCGTAAAACATCAATGGACAAAGAATCATATCGATAAGCAGATCATTACCCAGCAGGTCCGACAGGATTGCCCTGGTTGATTTAAAGGGTTGTTCTCTGTAAGCATCGTATGATTGAACAGTTTTTACAAGTTTGTCGAACTCTTGAAGGTTTCGAGGGAATTTACCGGCTATTTCACTACGTAACAGGTCAAAATCGTTTGAAAACTGTAGACTTTCCCGACCGATAAAACAGATTTCGGAACCGACCTGCTCATAGGTTTCGAATTTCTGGCGTTTGAATTTGAGTTGCCTGAGCAGCCTGTTGAGAGGGGCTGTCTTAACGCTGGGATCAGCGTAGTTGGTGACCGCATGCAGACCTGTTTCAAGCAGGATTTTGTTGCGGTAATAATAGGAGTTTAAACCGCCGATTTTGTTGTGCTGTTCGAGAAGGACAACACCAGGCTCAAATCGGGCAAATCTGATGGCGGCTGCAAGACCGGACAGACCGCCACCGATTATAACCAAAGGGACTTTCACCGCATCAGCCTGCATTTCTGATCAGTTCAGGCGGTGTCAGGTTCAAAGTTTTCCAAGTCTGGCTCTTACCTGACAGTAGATTATTGTTGGCTATATTTACTGATAAAAGACTGCAGAAGATTGCACCGTATGGATTGACCTTTGGTGCTCTGTTCAGTACCGTCTTGAGGGGTGAACATTGTGTGAATCTGTAACCCTTATACATAGCGTTGCAAATGTATAATTTTAAAAGTATTCCAACAACTTGACACAATGCTCATGGAAAATGCAGGCTAAGCGGCTTGCAGCTTAGGCTCGAGATAATTGACGCAACTGTCGAGGGTGGCGAGTTGAGGATAATCATCCTCGGGAATCTGGAGTTGATATCTCTTCCGTAG
Source organism: uncultured Desulfocapsaceae bacterium (assembly GCA_964558875.1). Lineage (GTDB taxonomy): Bacteria > Desulfobacterota > Desulfobulbia > Desulfobulbales > Desulfocapsaceae > CAZLGM01. The sequence continues at coordinate 10,753 of CAZLGM010000032.1, read as the reverse complement.
CTCCATGACGATATCAAGAAAATCCATAGAGTCCAGGTCGAGCTGGTCTCTGAGCGGCTGATCGGCTTTCAGTGAATCAAATTCGGCATCTTCATCAATGTCGGCAATGATTTCCAGGATAATGTTTTTAATAGTCTCTCTTGTCATCTATATCTCCAAAACTGACTCTTAATCATCACATAAATTTTCACTACTGCAGGCTGAGATGAATGGTTGAGGCCTTATCTCAGTTGTGAACATTACTCTATACCATATCCGGCAGTACTTTTTAAGCCATTTTTGCAGAAAAAGAACCTGAGTCCATTTTGGAGCTAAACGCGAACCTTTTGTACAATCACCACAGAATTGATACCAACCATGCCAAAAGAATTGTTGAGGATGGTTTCAACCTTATTCAGCCTGACTGGTGTGTCAGTTACCAGATTGGGCAACTCGCATTCTGGATCAAGTCGATAAACATTAATGGTTGGGTGGACAAACTGATCGTCAAATGCTGGGAGGTTGCCGGCTAGTTCCAGAACACCGGCTGCACCCATGGCATGACCGATTATTGACTTGGTATTGTTAATGTAAGTGTTTGGCGCTTCAGAAAAAAGCTCCCGGATGGCCTTGCATTCTTCAATATCGCCCTGGCGCGTTCCTGTGGCATGGGTATTGATAATATCGATCTGATCAGGAGAAAGCCCAGCTCTTTCAAGGGCCATTGACATGCACTGGGCCTGCCTTTTGGCGTAGGGAAGAACGAAATCCCGGGCGTCGGAGTTCAATGAGTAACCAACGATTTCTCCGTAAATTTTGGCACCTCTTGCCCGGGCGCTTTCCAGCTCTTCAAGGACATAAACACAGCCACCTTCAGATACCACTATACCGTTTCTGTCAAGATCAAAAGGTTTACAGGCCTTTCGTGGATCAGGATCATTCCCAAGTGCGCCCTGGGCCTTGAAACTTGCAAAAATACCAAACGATTCGGTGGACTCTGATATACCACCAACCAGTGCCATGTCGACTTCACCAAGCTGCAGCATCTGCACGCCCTGGATCAGAGAGGCATTGCCTGCTGCGCAGGCAGCGCCAATGGTGTAGTGGGGGCCGGTAATACCCAGGTTCATGGTGATCTCACCGGCAGGATTGTTGAGAACTGTGCGGGGATTGTGGTGGTGAGTCCAGTAATCGACGTTATAATCAAAAGCACTGATATTGTAGACTTCGTTTTCCGTTTCCGCGGTGCCGTGTTCGGTCAGGCCGATATAGACCCCTGTTCTCTCGGGCCGGTAACTCTCTTTTTCAAGACCGGCATCAATAAGTGCCTCATTGGCACAATAGACCCCAATGCATCCAGCCCGGGTCCCCCGTTTGTTTTCTTTTTTCTTTCTTTTTCTTGTTTCGGGAAAATCGCAGAGACCTGGCGGGGCTTTGCCGAAATAGCGCAGCTCGATTTCCTTGATCTCACTGGTCCCTTTCAGGAGTTTTCTACGGTAATCTGTGAGATTGTCAGCATTTGGAGCCGCTAGACCAATACCGGTAATAACAATTCGTTTGAAGTTCATCTGGATGAATTGACTCAACTGGTTGCGATGATTATTATGCCCGTAGGGTGAATGAAGAAACAGTATGACACTTGCACGGGCAAATTTTTTCAGCTAACTCAACTATAAAGTAAAGCGGATTGCAAAACAAAATCGCAATTGTCTATAATCTGAATCCGTGATCATACGATAGTGCTGTAGCTTTGTTTGATTTAACCGTTGGATAATAGTGAACTATATCGGATGGTTAAATCAAACATAGATACAGTGCTAGCGGATGACCCGGAGGGCGAGTTGTTTTTTTTGGTTTAAAACTGATAATTCAATAATTTTAAGATATATCAGGGTGATATCAAATAAAGTAACGTTCTTCGTCACGGATTCAGGTATAAGGTTTTGGGTTGAATACCTTTGTTCCACACATTGACCTATTAACTATAGTTTACCAAAAGATAACTCTACTGGTCGTCGATTGTCGGTTAAACTACAGGAGAAGTTATAAAAAAGAGAAGCTACGGATTATACAATGAAAGAAGAAAATTATGATGTGGTGATTATCGGTTCGGGACCTGCAGGCATTCAGGCAGCGATTCATTCCGTCCGCAAAAAGATACGCGTGTTGATGCTTGGGCGAATCGAACGTTCGGCCCTCTATTCGGCACATGTGGAAAACTATGCCTGTATGACAGGCGTTCAATCGGGTAAGGATCTGCTCGAAGCTGGTCTTGAGCAGGTTAAGCATTTCGGAGTGGAACATAGAGAGGACGATGTATTGAAGATTCATCCAAAGGATGGCTCTTTTCAAGTGGATCTCGAAGGTGGTGCTTCAGTCAATTGTTTTGCAATCATCATTGCCACCGGAACTTCGAGAAAAAAACTCAAGGTTCCGGGAGAGAAGGAACTTCTGGGACGCGGAGTTTCCTACTGTGTCGACTGTGATGCTAACTTTTACAGAAATGCAACCGTAGCGGTTGTCGGCAATGCCAGCGCCGCTATTGACGGTGCTCTGACCTTGCTCGGCTATGCATCAAAGGTGTATCTGATTGCCAATGATCTCCAGGTTTCCGACGATCTGAAAAATAAATTGAAGCAGTCGGATGTCGAGTATCTGGAAAACAGTTGGGTAAAGGAGATCTCGGGCGAAAACGCGGTTACTTCAGTAATCCTTGATAGTGGAAAGCAGGTGGATCTCGATGGCATCTTTATCGAACTTGGCGCCAAGGGTGCTATGGAGCTTGCACTTGAAATAGGAGTGCAGCTTGATCTGGATACTATGACCTATATTCAGGTGAATAATCAGATGGAAACGAGCGTTGAAGGGGTCTACGCGGCTGGTGATATTGTCGGCCACCCCTATCAAATGGCAAAAGCGGTTGGAGAAGGATGCATTGCCGGGCTCGAAGTAGCCAGGTATTGCCGGAAAAAGAAAAAGGAACAGGGTTGAAAATTAAAACCTTTTCGATCGATTGGGGAATGCTGACAACAAACGCGGAGGAGTTGATATGAATAATCATCTTGATATTCAAAAGAACAGTGAAAAAAAAGGCTTTTCCGGAAAACAGGTTTTTGCCATTGTCGCGGTGTCGATGTTGATTGCAGTTGTCGCGACAGTCCTTGTTGTAAAATACTACTTCTTCCCTTCGGCCTTTAAACCAGTGGTTCTGAGTGGCAAAGAAGAGCAGCGATTGGAGCAAAAACTCGATCGATTTGCTGGTTTTGGAACCACAAAGAAACAGTCCGGCAACTCCCAGCCCGCCGCTCTTGGTTTTGATCGGGGTAAAAGTACAGGAAAAGATGAACTTGGTGGTGATGGAAAATTAAAACCGGTTCCATATAGTGAAAAGGGAGCATCACGGGATATTGAGTTTACCGAACGGGAAGTGAATGCACTGCTTGCCAAAAATACCGACATGGCAGATAAGCTGGCCATTGACCTGGCCAAGGATCTTGTCAGTTTCAAACTGCTTGTTCCTGTCGATCCCGACTTCCCGATACTTGGTGGGAAGATCCTGCGAGTCAGAGGTGGCGCTGAGCTGGCCTTCAGACAGGGACGCCCTGTTGTTAAGCTGAAAGGGATTAGCCTGATGGGTGTGCCCATGCCGAACAGTTGGCTTGGCGGTATTAAGAACATCGATCTTGTTCAGGAATATGGGGCTGATGATGGATTCTGGAAAAGCTTCTCAACCGGTGTTGAGTCTATTTCAGTGGAAGATGGGGCTCTGAAAATTGTTTTAAAAGAGTAAAGAGGTTGGTAACGACAAATAACTCAAAAAGGAGAAAAAAAATGGTAAAGAAACTTGCTGTGCTCATAATGGGATTATTTTTAGTTTTCAGCTTCGGCTGTTCGAGTGAAGAGAATAAAAAAGCAGCTGAAAAAACAAAAGATACTGTTACCAAGAAGATGAAAGAACTTGGCGACACTGTTAAGAAAAGCGCCGGAGACATCGCCGATAAAACTAAAGAGGTTGCCGACGCCACTGTTGAGAAGACCAAGGAGGTTGCAGGCGAAGTTGCTGACAAGACCAAAGAAGTAGCCACGGCTACTGTTGAAAAAACCAAAGAAGTGGCATCCGATGTTGCTGACAAGACCAAAGAAATGGCCTCAGATGTAGCTGATAAATCGAAAGAAGTAGCTGATACAGCGGTAGAGAAATCGAAGGAGGCCGTTGATGCTGCTGAAAAGAAAGTAAAAGAGGTAACGGATAAGAAGGAATAATTATTGGTCCGATTATATAACGTTTTGTCTATAAACCGCTCGGACAAACCGGTTTGATTAATGCAAAGGGTGTAATTTGCCCAGGCTTTCCGGTTGTCAGAGCGGTTTTTTATTGTTTTTGTTCAATTTTGAAACCTCTCCCTTTCAAGCCGACACCATTTAGCTGGCTTTTTAACAGCGAATACGAATATCGAACAAGGAATATTGAATGTTGAAGAGCAAAGCTCTGAAATCGGACTATACAATTTTGCTCTCATTGACAGGCTGACTTACTATTTGTATATCATCAGTGATTGGGTGTGCTGTGCTTTTTACACATATGGTGATTCTAGTTGTAGAATTCACTGTTCCTCAAATTTTGATTATCGAATTTGAAGGTTGATATTCCAGCTATCATATGAAAAAACAACGTCTGGCATTGGTTTCTCCCTGGGTTCTGGCTGCGGCCTGTGCCTTGCTGACCCTTATCATCACGGTTTTTGCCGTCAACAACTATCGCCGGGAGAAACAGTTGATGACCGAAGGGATGGTCCAGAAAGGGATCACCATTATCCGTTTTATTGTTTCAGGTTCCCGTGCGTCTTTTCGTTCAACGCTGAATAATTTTCCCATATCGCAGATAAGCTGGGTAGACAATATTCAGCAGATCATGGAACACACATCCGAGCATCCTGGAGTCAATGTCATAGCCCTGGTTGATTCGGAAGGAACCATTCTGGCAAGCTCTATTCCAAACCAGATTGGAAACAAGATCGACAGTCACACTCATGACTTCCTGTCCGCGCTTGAACGTGATCGTTTGCTGGCGATCAATGGACAGTATCGATTTGCATCACAATCTGTTTCTGATCGAATTACTTTTCAAGTTGCTTCACTCTTTCCCACATTTGGAGTGGGCGGTTTTTTCCCAAGAAAACCAAGACCGGACCAGTTCGGGCCTGGTTTCCATGAACGGATGCGACAGGGACATATACAGATGCAGCAATGGCAGAAAATTGCCCGTCAGATCAATGCGAAGCGGATTGCCGTACTGGTAGATCTGAATCTGAATCAGTTCAATAAAGTAATGAGACGTCAACGGTTGCAGATTATTTCTCTCTCCTTAGTGTTGCTGCTGGTTGGAGTCGGCGGCTGGCTGTCGTTGCTGACTCTCCAGGGGCTCAAAGGTTCACAAACCCGATTGCGCACCATTCGTGCTTTTACTGATATGTTGATTACATCTCTTCCCATCGGACTCATCGCTACTGACAACCAGGGGGATATCCGGCTCTGTAACGTGGTTGCCGAAGAGATATTGGGGGTCAAAGAAGAAGAAATAGCCGGATCGACTCCCGCCTTTGTTCTGCCACGAGAGCTGGCTGAGGTTTTAGGTGACAGGGAAAAGGTCAATACCAAACCGATAGAGAAGAAAATAGTCCTGATCGATCATGCAAACAGGACCCGGACGCTTCAGTTGATCGGTATATCTGTTGTCGACAGTGAAGGAAGGTTTGCCGGGAATATGCTGCTTATTCAGGATCTCAGCCAGGTCATCGAGTTGGAAGAAGAGCTGCGTCGATCTGAAAGACTGGCAGCACTTGGTAAAATGGCGGCAGGTGTCGCCCATGAACTTAGAAATCCACTGAGTTCCATCAAAGGCCTTGCGGTGTTGCTGAAATCTAAATTCAGGGATGCCAGTGAAGACAGAGAGACAGCCGATATTATGGTTGCCGAGGTTGAACGGTTGAATCGTTCTATTGGTGAATTGCTCGACTACGCCAGACCGGGTAAACTGCGAAAGGAAGAAGTCGACCTCAATGCCATTATTCAGAAAGCAATTTCCCTGATCCATATCGACGCGGAAGAAATCGGCGTAAAAATTGAAACCAATCTGGATAACGGTTCATTCATTGTACAGGCGGATCAGGATAAGCTGAATCAGGTTTTTCTTAATCTGTTTCTTAACTCTATCCAGTCAATGGAGAAAGGGGGGATTCTTAGAATCAACACCTACAGTTCCGATGATGAAATTATCTGCAGGATAGAGGATACCGGATGTGGTCTTGATGAGAAAAGCCTCTCAAAGGTCTTTGATCCCTACTTCACAACAAAACCGGATGGTACCGGCCTGGGGCTGGCCATGTCTGCCAAGATCGTTGAAGAGCATGGCGGCTCTATCGAATTCCAGAGTGAAAAAGGAGTCGGTGCGATTGTTACTGTTCGCCTGCCCGTTACCGGTTGAAAACACTATCTCTTTTATAATCGGTATCGGTATCGGTATCGGGTTCGGTATCGAAAATCGATTGCGATACCGATGCCGATACCGATACCGACTTGAAGTCTGAATGATTTCCCCCTTTGATCAAATTATGTGGCTGGCCGGCAGCGCTTTTAATTATGGCTGTTTGGAAGGGAGGTCACTTTGTCTGTTTTTGAAAAATGAAGCAAGTCTGGCAAACAACAGCCGGATACCCCGAATAATTTTTGGGAGCAACCAGATAGCCAACAGGAGAAAGAGGACAAACAGACCAAGAAATACTAGGGGATAGTGAAGTGCGGTCCAGATACCACCGATTACCGCCACATCCTCAACAATGGAAGCGGTCCAGTTGGTGACAGGCTCCGGTGAAGTGTTGATCATGGCTCTGGAACCCGCTTTTACACTATGACTGGTTGCTGCCACGCCGCCGCCCACTATTCCGGCGGCAACTACAATCGCCGGGTTGACCTCACCAACTACACCTGCGGCCAGCACAACACCGGCTGGAATACGGATAAACGTGTGGAGCGTGTCCCAGCCGGTGTCGACACCTGGCGTCTTGTCCACAAAGAATTCAATTACATACATCACAATACCTGCACCTATAACCAAAGGATGCTGGAGAACAACAAGCTGGTCAGGTAGTGTGATATTGCCGGTCAATCCCATAATGCCAAGCATGGAAATGGCAGCATACAGGTTGATTCCCGCCGCCCATGAAGCTCCAAGCATTAAGGAGAGGCTGTTTATCAGTTCCTGGTATTCATTCACTCTGAGCTGGAGTCATCTTGTTTTGCCTCTTCAGAGAAGTGGCTGTCCAGGAATTCACACTCCCTTGGTGAGAGGTCGAATCGAAACTGGATATCGCTGAGTATGTCCTGACGCTTTTTTTCAGGGTGAGCCTGGCACATCTCGGAAAAAGCTGCGATGGCCTTTTTCATTTTATTTCCGCTACCCGCTGGTGGAATGGAACTTGACATGTCTTTTATCTCCTTTGTTAATCCACTTTTTAAATGAACAACCTTAGTTGTCGCCATCTGTTTCTGGTTTTAAAATCACCCCGGCCAGAGGTGGAACAGTGATCGAAGTGTGAAATTCTCCCTGAGCATATGAACGGTGGATGGGAATAAGCTCTTTTGCCTTATTGCAGACCCCGGAACCGCCGAAACGGACATCATCGGAACAGAACAGCTCCTGATAGGTTCGTGAAGTAGGCAGACCGATGGTGTAGTCGTAGAATGTCTGGGGTGTGAAATTGAAAACGCAGACCAGGTGGTCATCCCGGTTGTTGGCGTATCTGACAAAAGAGATAATGGAATTGTTTTTGTCTTCAAAATCAAGCCATTGGAAACCCTGGAAATAAAAATCGATCTCCCACAGAGATGGATTGTCCCGATATAACCTGTTCATTTCTCTAACAAAGTCGGAAAGTTGACCATGCTTGTCATTTTCTTCCAGCAGGTGCCAGTCCAGGCTTTTTTTGCAATCCCATTCATCCCACTGACCGAATTCACTGCCCATAAACAGAAGCTTTTTGCCGGGGTGACACCACATCCCTAAAAGCAGGAGCCGGAGGTTGGCAAATTTCTGCCATAGATCACCCGGCATTTTATCGATCAGTGAACGTTTGCCATGCACGACCTCGTCGTGGGACAGTGGAAGAACAAAGTTCTCTGAAAAACAATACATGATAGAGAAAGTTAAACCGTTATGATGATATTTCCTGAAAAGCGGATCTTTGGAAAAGTAGGAGAGAATGTCATTCATCCAACCCATATTCCACTTAAAGCCGAATCCAAGGCCGCCCATATCGGTAGGTTTTGATACGCCGTAAAAGGAGGTTGACTCTTCGGCGATCATCATGGTGTTTGGAAACCGATCATAGATGACAGCGTTCATATGTCGAATGAACTCAATCGCTTCAAGGTTCTCCCTGCCACCATAACAATTTGGTAGCCAATCACCTTCGTTTCTGGAATAGTCGAGATAGAGCATTGAGGCAACAGCGTCGACCCGCAACCCGTCCACATGGTACTTGTCGAGCCAGAATAGAGCGTTGGCAATTAGGTAGTTGGAAACTTCTTTACGGCCGTAGTTATAGATGAAAGTGCCCCATTCCGGGTGAGCGCCCAGACGGGAATCCTCATGCTCGAAGAGCGCGGTGCCGTCAAAACGGCCAAGACTGTGCTCGTCTTTGGGAAAGTGGGCGGGTACCCAGTCCAGAATGACACCAATGCCATCCTGATGACAACGATCGACAAAATACATAAAATCCTCGGGCACACCATGACGGCTGGTAATGGAAAAGGGCCCGGTGACCTGATAGCCCCAGGATTCGTCGAGAGGATGTTCCATGACAGGCATGAGTTCGACATGGGTAAAACCCATATCTTTGACATATGGAATCAGTTGGTCGGCTAATTCCCTGAAGGTGAGAAATCGTTCCGGGTCGGAAGGGTCCCTTTTCCATGAACCGGGATGGACCTCATAAATGGCCATCGGTTTATCGTAGGGTGATTGTTGCCTTTTCAGGTCCTGCCACTCGTCATCCTGCCATTCATATCTGTCCAGGTTCCGAATGATTGACCCGGTTTTGGGACGGATTTCCCCAAAATACTGGAAAGGATCAGCCTTTTCCAGTATCCGACCGTCCATGGCCTTGATCTCGTATTTATAAACACTGCCCTCTACGATTCCCGGTAAAAAAAGTTCCCAGATGCCGGAGCCCCCAAGAGATCGCATGGGATGGATGCGTCCATCCCAGCCGTTGAAATCCCCAATGATGGATACTCTTCGGGCTGATGGAGCCCATACCCGGAAAATGGTACCCTGAATATAGTTCAATGAAACCGGATGAGCACCCATATGCCTGTACAACTCGTAATTGGTGCCGAAATTAAACAGATATTGATCCTGGGCGTCGAGCTGGGGTAAAAAACGATAGGGATCGTTAATAGTCTGGGAAAGACCGGAGTAATAATTGATACGGTACTGGTAGTTGTATGGGTCAAAGTTGGGGTCCTGGAAGTCCGAGCGATCGATCTTGATTTCAAAAATACCTTCTTCCCGTACTTTGTTCATGGAAACCCGTGTGGTGTCGATAAGCAGGTCGACATTTTCGGCATGGGGTTGGTAGGTGCGAATGGTGGCAATGTTCTGGTCTGTATCTTCGAAATGAACACCAAGCACTTGAAAGGGATCGTAATGATCGCTGCTGATAATTAAATCAAACTGATTTTCCATATTCTTTCACGAACGGATTGAGTAATAATATGAGTCTTGAAATGATGCCTCTATCATAGAAAACATAGCAGATATTAAGGAAAAAGCGTACTGATATTCCAGGGATTGATCAAAGGTGGAAATGATCGATACGATTTTATTACCATGTCGTTTTATTTGTCTTTCCTCCTGGCTTTTCTTGACTGAAACAGACACGCTTTGATAGAATAAGTCATAAGAAAAAGACGCCCTGTACCCAGGGTGTACACACGAAAATAAGAGAGCAGCACCATGAGGCCGGATCACACTTCCGTTATAGACAATCTTACGGGATCGTTTCTGATTTCCACAAATAAGATGCCCGATCCCCGTTTTGCCGAGCAGGTGATCTATATCTGTGCCCATAATGAAGAAGGCACCATGGGAGTCGCTATTAATAAAATCAGTCAGTTGTTCACCATGGACCAGATCTTAAGAGGAGCCAACCTTCCGGTTCCAAACTGCGATCTGCCTCCTGTTCACATTGGTGGGCCTGTTGAGTCGGAATCCGCTTTTATCCTGTATGGTCCAGGATACAGGGCTCAATATCAGCTCGATATTTCGGAAACGGTATATCTTTCAAGAGAGACCAAGGTGCTGGAAGATATTGCTAGTGCCAGGGGACCCGAGAAATACCTGTTCATCCTCGGTTATGCCGGCTGGGGGCCGGGCCAGCTCGAACATGAGCTGTTGGACGAGGGCTGGCTGACCATCCCTTCTGATGACCGTATCATCTTCGACGTAGATGACGATGATAAATGGCAACTGGCAGCCATGCAATACGGAATCGATATTTCCATTTATGGAGATATTGTCGGAAATGCCTGATTCCTAATCCCTGATTGTCCCAAGAATAGTTCCTGCAGGCACTCACCGGTTCAGGTGATTGACAAAAATAGTCAGATTTTTCTCTCAACCCCTTTGCTTTTTAATAGGGGTTTCTTATTGTATAAACCGGTATCATTAAAACTGTCTTGAGGTATCATTATAACTGTCTTGATGTAAGACGGG